>JAHFPN010000173.1 GCA_023269635.1 Hyphomicrobiales bacterium
AGAGCTCGACCGTGTGGCGCACGATGTTGAGCGTGCCGCCGCGCTTGAGCCCGGGCGAGGTATCCTGATTGACGAAATTCACCGGCACGTGCACGCGCACGGTCGAGCCCGGGCCGATGCGTTGGAAGTCCACGTGCACCGGCTGGTCGCGCACCGGGTCGAGCTGGAAGCCGCGCGGGATCACGCGCTCCTTCTCGCCGTCGACCTCGAGCTCGTAGACGGTGGTGAGGAAATGGCCGGCAAAGATGCGGCGGGCGATTTCCTCGGCGTCCACCGAGACGGAAACCGGCGGCTTCTTCTCGCCGTAGACCACGGCCGGGACGCGGCCGGTGCGGCGCGTGGCACGGGCGGCCCCCTTGCCGACCTTCGGGCGTGCCGACGCCTTCAATCCTTGATGGGCGCTCATGTCGATTCCTCTGCGATTGCCGGCAGCGCGCCTCCAGGGGTGCGCAAGGCGCCGCGGGCGCGCCTCTATAGCTTCTCTATGGCACCGAGGCAACGGAGGCGGTCTTGCTTGCGCCATATCGCCGATGCAATGACTTTTCCGGACGCCGGCACGGGAGAATAACCATGACGCTCGGAAACCTTCGGCCATTCGCCTTGGCGATACTGGCGCTCTTGCTCGCCGGCTGCATAGCTTCGGAAAACCCGCTGTTCGATGCCGCGACCGCGGTCACGCCCGCTGCCGCCGGTCGCTATGAGAAACAGCAAATGGAGGAAGGGCGCTGGACCAAGCTCCGGCTCGGCACGCTGAAGCTCGAAGGTCGCACCTATGAGTGGAAGGGGGACGACGAGGCCGAGGATCCCCGCTTTTCCCTGTATCCCGCCGGCAAGGACAACTTCGTCGTCCATGCCCCGAACACCGAGCCGGGCAAGCAAGCGAACTATTACGCGCTGATGCAGCAGACCGCCGAAGGTTACCTGTTCTATCAACCGCTTTGCAGCGATCTGAAGAAGGTCCGGCTGCCCGAGCGCCTGCGCCCGAAAATCGTCAAGGACAATTGCCTGTATAGCGACCGCGCGACGCTCGCGGAGGCGCTTTCGTTCTACGCAAGCGTGATGGAGCCGGATGTCCGCTACGTTCCGGCGAAACCCTAGGCGCGTCTCCGGACGCGCGGGACGCCTGCCGTTGCTGGCGCGAAAGCTCCTGGCCGCGGCCTGCGCGCTCGCGCTATCGGGCTGCGTGCTGTCGGAGCAGCCGCTGTTCGATCCGTCCACGGCGCTCACGCCGGCGCCGGCCGGCCGCTACGAGCAGCAGGAAATGCGCGACGGCCGCTGGACCAAGCTGCGCGCCGGCATGCTCCGGCGCGTCGGCCGCGCCTACGAATGGAAACCGGACGACAATGCCGCCGCGGTGCGTTTCATGGTGTTCGAGGCGGGCAGCAACGCCTTCACGCTCTATGCCGGCATCACCGACGCGGGAAAAACCAAACACTATTATGCGCTGATCAAGCCGAGCGCCGACGGCTATCTCTTCTATCAGCCGCTTTGCAGCGATTTCACCAAGCTGCGTCTGCGCGCTGGACTGCTGCCGGTGAAGATCGTGGACGGCGAGTGCTATTTCGCCGACAACGCAGCGCTGTCGGCCGCGCTCGTAGCCCATGCCGAGGCGATACCCGCGGAGTTCCGCTACGTGCCGATCCGCTAGCGCCGCCGCGGGCGCGAGCGGACCCGGCGCCGCGGTTTCTTCTGCCGCTTCTTGGTGGGGCGCGGCTTTGCGCGCTTGCGCGCGGCTTCGAGCTTCTTGATGCGCGCGGCATAGGGCCGGATCGAGGCCGCGTGCACGAACCGGTCGAGCGAGCCCGCCGGACGCTGGAAGTGTCGGGCGAGTTCCCGGTGCTCCTCGGCGAGGAAGAACGCGTTCAGTCCGTCGTGATAGACGAGTTGATAGCCGAATGGCGCGAGGAAGCGCACGTATTCGTCGGTGCGGTCCGGCACTTCGTCGGGGCGGTCGACCATCGAGAACGTGACCGGCAGCTTCGCCTCGATCAGCAGAATCTTCGGCCGGTGGCGGTCGAGCTCGGCGCCGCGCAGCACCGACAGCTCGGCGCCCTCCACGTCGACCTTCATGAAATCGATTACCCGGCCGGCGGCGTGCTGGTCGAGCACCGCCGCGAGCCGGCGCACCGGTACCTGCTGTATTTCCACCTTGAGCCCGTCGGCGCGGTGCTGCGCGACGATTTCCGCATCGGTGGTGGAATAGCCGTGCCATTGCTCGATGGCGTAGAACGTGATCTCGCCTTCGCTCTCGCCCACGGCGATCTCGAGATTCACGTCGCGCGGGCGCCGCTCCCGTAGCCGCCGGAACTGCGCCGCCAGCGGCTCGATATTGATGCCGCTCCAGCCGCGCTCGTAGAAGGCCCGGCTCACGCTGTCGATGTCGGGATCATTGGCGCCGACGTCCACGTAGAAGCCGCGCGCGCCCGGAAACGCGCGCGCCAGCATCACGTCCTCGAAATTCTGCGCGTAGCTGATGAAGGTCATGCCCGTCCCGCTGCTCCGATCGACAGTCTACGCCGATCGGGAGAATTCAGTCGAACAGGCTGGACACGCTCTCTTCCGAAGCGGTGCGCGCCACCGCTTGGCCGATCAGAGCCGCGATCGAGAGCACCCGGACGTTCTTCGCGGCCCGCACCGCCTCGGTCGGCTGGATCGAGTCGGTGATCACCAGCTCCTTGAGCTTGCTCGCGGTGATGCGCGCCACCGCCCCGCCCGAGAGCACGCCGTGGGTGATGTAGGCATAGACCGCCTTGGCGCCCTTCTCCAGGAGCGCGTCGGCCGCGTTCGTCAGCGTGCCGCCGGAATCGATGATGTCGTCGACCAGCAGGCAGGTCTGGCCGTCGACCTCGCCGATCACGTTCATCACTTCGGATTCGTTCGGCCGCTCGCGCCGCTTGTCGATGATGGCGAGCGGCGCGTCGATGCGCTTGGCAAGCCCGCGCGCGCGCACCACGCCGCCCACGTCGGGCGAGACCACGGTGAGGTTCTTCAGCTCGAAGCGGTCCTTGATGTCGCGCACCATCACCGGCGAGGCGTAGAGGTTGTCGGTCGGGATGTCGAAGAAGCCCTGGATCTGTCCGGCGTGCAGGTCCACGGTCAGCACCCGGTTGGCGCCGGCGTGGGTGATGAGATTCGCCACCAGCTTGGCCGAGATCGGCGTGCGCGGGCCCACTTTGCGGTCCTGCCGGGCATAGCCGAAATAGGGGATCACCGCCGTGATGCGCCGCGCCGACGCGCGCTTCAGCGCGTCGATGACGATCAAGAGCTCCATCAGGTGGTCGTTGGCCGGAAACGAGGTCGACTGGATCACGAACACGTCGCGGCCGCGCACGTTCTCCTCGATCTCGACGAAGATCTCCATGTCGGCGAAGCGCCGCACCACGGCCTTGGTCAGCGGCGTGACCAGGTGCGCGCCGATCGCCTCCGCCAGCGCGCGGTTGGAATTGCCGGCGACCAGCTTGATCTCACCGTTGTTCGTGCGCATGGGCGCGCTATCCCCGGCCGGCCGCGCCATCGGCTCGCGCGGACTCAAGAGGCCCCTTGGCGGCACCAGTCCCTAACCGCCGCGCCCGCCGCTGTAAAGTTGGCGCACGGCCAGGTCCCGAAAATCTTTGTCGGGGTTAACCGGTCAATGTCGCGGATCGGCGAACGCCACCACCGGCCGCGGTGTCCCGTCGCGCGGCGCCTCCGGCGCCGGCTGCCGCGTCCCGCCGGTCGCGGCCACGATGGCTTCCAGGCTCTTGGCCGCGACCCGCGCCAGCGTGGCGTCGTCGATCCGCTGCCAAAGGTCCTTGCGCGCGGCGCCGGCCGGCTCCTCGCCGGTGAGCCGTAGCAGCCGCAGCCCGGCGCTGTCGAACAAGTCCGCGACCCAGGAAAGGCGCGCCTTCTTGCCCTCGAGCTCGGCCAGCACATAGAGCCGTACCCGGTAGGCGGATGCGCCTTCGCGCGAAACGATCGGAAGCTGCCGCGCCTCGGCCACGGCTGAAAGCTGCGCCACCAGCCGGTCGAACACTGGCCGCGGCGGGCCGTCGATGGATTCGATGGCGATGGTGTTGCCGGCGATTGGCGTGATCGCGCCCGTGATCGAGCCGGTGACGAGCGGATCGCTCGCGGTCTGGCACGCCGCCAGCCAGGCCGCGGCGAAAGCGATCGCGGTAAGACGGAAGGCTCGGCTCGGCCCACGTGAACGCATCGACGCATCCCCCGGCCGCGCCCATTCTGGTCGAGGGCTTTGCGGCCGACCGCGGGACTCGTACCGGCAATCCTTCTGCCCGTCCAGTATGCTTCACCCCGACTGTCATCCCGGACGGCGCGAAGCGCCGATCCGGGATCCAGGATCACCGACGCCGATGCCCTATTACCTGTACATCATGGCAAGCGGTCCGCGCGGGACCTTGTATGTCGGTGTCACCTCCGACCTTCCGCTGCGAGTAGCACAACACAAGACGGGAGAACTCGGTGGGTTCACGAAACGATATCACGTCAATCGGCTGGTGTTCGCCGAGGAGTTTGGCCGGATCGACGATGCACTCTTGGCGGAAAAGCGGATCAAGCGTTGGCGCCGTCAATGGAAGATCGAACTGATTGAGAAATCGAACCCGAATTGGTGGGACTTGGCGACGAACTATAGTTGACGCGGCGATCCTGGATCCCGGCTCTCGCCGCGCTTTGCGCGGCTCGGCCGGGATGACAGAAAAGCAAGATGCAGGTCAGTCGCCGAGCGCGATCGCGGCCACCAGCCGGCCGTAGTCGGCCTCTTTCCGGTGCACCGAGCGGCGGTAGCTGAAGAAACGCGCATCGTCGGAATAGGTGTCGAGCCCGAGATCCTGGATCGTGCCCACGCGCGCGAGCAGGAGCCTGTGCATGACGTAGCGCGGCAAATCGAACTGGAAATAGGCCGGCCGCGCCGCCGTCGAGAAGTAGCCGTGATTGCCCGGATCGGCGTCGCGGAAGCGGGTCACGAATTCCGGCCCGACTTCGTAGCTGTCCTGCCGGATCAGGGGCCCGATGGCGGCGACGATCTTCGGCCGTGCCGCGCCGAGCTGCTCCATGGCGGCGACCGCGGATTCGATGATGCCTTCGAGCGCGCCCTTCCAGCCCGCGTGCACCGCACCGACCACGCCCGCCGCCTCCTCCGCCAGCAGGATCGGCGCGCAATCGGCGACCGTGATGCCGACCGCGAGGCCCGGGGTCGCGGTCACCACCGCGTCGGCGCGCGGCCGGCCCTCGCGCGTCCAGGGATGGGTCGCGACCACGGCGTCCGGGGAATGGACCTGAAACGCGGTGGCGAGCGCGTCCTCGGCCACCCCCAGCGCCGCCGCCATGCGGCGCCGGTTCTCGGTCACGCGCGCGCGGTCGTCGCCGGAGCCGAGCCCACCGTTCAGCGTGGCGTACACGCCCTCCGA
>JAHFPN010000035.1:0-16589 GCA_023269635.1 Hyphomicrobiales bacterium
TCGGCAAGGACCAGCTGATGAAGGACGCGAGCGGCAAGAGCTGGCTCTCGATGGAAGACCTCGCCATCGCCATGATCGACGAGCTGGAGAAGCCCAAGCACCACCGGCAGCGCTTCCACGTTGCGTACTAGGGCGCGGACTCATTTACGCGCAGCCATAGCCTGATTGATGTAAGCTGGATGAAGGCGAGATAGTTCAGGCTTGTCACCAGTGCCGCCATCGAAGGTCTGCTATTGGGGGCAAACCGGAAAATATTTGCTAATTCTGAATCTTACCGGTTTTGACCCATTTCGGACATCGAACGCGCACGAACAAAATAGCAATTATCCGACTGGACGGAGACGGGGCGAATGGACATTCGATCGACACTGACGGAGCTATGTGAGGCCTTCAACGCGCACGATCTTGATCGCATCATGGCGTTCTTTTCTGACGATTGTGTCTTGGAGATGCCGAGGGGAAGCAAGCCTTGGGGTTCTCGTTTCGAGGGCAAACGGAACGTACGAGAAGCGCTGGCGACACGCTTTGAAGGCTTGCCTGATGTCCACTACGGCAACGATGAGCATTTTGTGGATTCGACTGCCGATACTGGCATCTCAAAATGGACCCTCACAGGCACCACCCGCGAGGGGACGAGAAAGGAGGTCCAAGGTTGTGACTTTTACACGTTTCGCAACGGCAAGGTGATCCGCAAGGACTCTTATTGGAAAATCGTGGAGTAAGAGTCCGATGTTGGCATGACTCGGACCTGCCTAGATGTCCGCCATCCGGTCGCTATCGGGTGGTAAGGGGACCTTGAGCAAGCCGCTCTCAACAAACTCGTTTTATGAGTACGCGGCCTAGTCATTGCGGAGCGCCACGCAGTGGCGAGCCCGGAATCCATATTCACGGCCGGTGGTCATGGATTCCGGGTTCCTCGCTTCGCTCGGCCCCGGAATGACGAGTGAAGGCGCTTGCTATGATTCAGCCGCGTGCCAGCCGATCGAGCGCGCCTTGCAGGATGAACACGGCGGCGTGCTGGTCGATCACGGCCGCGCGCTTGGCCCGGCTCGCGTCCTGCGCGATCAATTCGCGCTCCACGGCGGCCGTGGATAGCCGCTCATCCCACAAGCCGATCGGCATTTCCGTGCGCTTCGAGAGATTGCGTGCGAAGGCGCGCGCCGATTGCGCGGCCGGGCCCTCGGAGCCGTCCATGTTGAGAGGGAGACCGAGCACGAAGCCGACCGCGTTGCGTTCGGCGGCGAGCTTCAGGAGACGCGCGGCGTCGGCCGTGAAATTCTTGCGTTCGATGGTCTCGACCGCGGCCGCGAGCCGGCGGTCCGGGTCGCTGGCGGCGACGCCGATGGTCTTGGAGCCGAGGTCGAGGCCCATGAGCGCGCCGCGCGCGGGCAACAGGCGCGCGGCTTCCATCAGCGGGAGCACCGGGGCGGGCATGGCTCGCGGGTAGCACGCAGCGTGGGGTGAGCCAATGAAGAACGACTCCCCCCCTTTAGGGGGAGGGATGGGGAGGGGGTCTGCGACGCACGGACTCGCCGATTGTTCGACCCCCTCCCGACCGGCCTTCGGCCGGTCGACCTCCCCCGCAAGGGGGGAGGTGAAAATTTTATTCGCGCCTATACTCCGCCGCGTCAGGGAGAACCGAGGAGCCCCGCCATGCGCGTCACCTGGTACGGCCATTCCGCCTTCCGGCTCGATTTCAAGGACAAGGCGGTGCTGATCGATCCGTTCTTCACCGGCAACCCGGGCTTCGGCGGCGATCCGGTCGCGGCGGTGAAGGGGGTCACGCACATCCTGCTCACCCACGGCCACTCGGATCACGTCGGCGACGCGATCGAAATCTCGAAGAAGAACGGCGTCAAGATCGTGGCGAATTTCGATCTCTGCATGTGGCTCGCGAACAAGGGCGTGGAAAAATTCGATCCCATGAACACCGGCGGCACCACCGACCAGGGCGGCTTCACGGTGTCGCTGGTGAATGCGCTGCATTCGTCGGCGCAATTCGAGAACGGGGTGTCGTCTTCGCTCGGCCACCCGTGCGGGATCATCGTCAAGGCCGCGGGCGAGCCCACAATCTATCACATGGGCGACACCGACATCTTCTCCGACATGGGCCTGATCAACGAGATCCATCGGCCGCAGGTGGCGATGATTCCGATCGGCGATCGCTTCACCATGAGCCCGCACACGGCCGCGCTCGCGGTCAAGCGCTTCTTCATGCTGAAGGCCGCGTTCCCCTGCCACTACGGCTCGTTCCCGATCATCGAGCCGAACGCTGACAAGTTCGTGAACGAGATGAAGGGCCACCCGACCAAGGTGATCGTGCCGGAGAAAGGCAAGGCGGTGGAGGTGTGAGGCCCAGCCTCATCCTTCGAGACGCGCCCTTCGGGCGCTCCTCAGGATGAGGCTGAAAAAATGCGACCTCACCCTGAGGAGCGCGGGCGAAGCCCGCGCGTCTCGAAGGGTGGGTCGCCGTAAAGGTCGACTAGCGAGGAATACATAATGTGGCCGGATCGCCGCGTGCTCGATCTGCTGAACATCGAGCTGCCGATTCTGCTCTCGCCCATGGGCGGCGCCATGGACTGGGAGCTGGCCGCCGCGGTGGCGGAAGCGGGCGGGCTCGGCTCGCTGCCGTGCGCCTTGATCGATCCGAGCCAGATCAAGCCGCAGGTCGAGAAATTCCGCGCGCGCACGCGGAAGCCGCTCAACCTGAATTTCTTCACCCACACGCCGCCGGTGCCGAACAATGCGCGCGAGGCCGCTTGGCGCGACCGGCTCGCGCCCTATTACCTGGAGCTCGGCCTCGACCCGCGCGCGCCGGTGCCGATGGTGACGCGCGCGCCGTTCAGCGCGGCGCTTTGCGACATCCTGATCGAGATCAAGCCCGCGGTGGCGAGCTTCCATTTTGGGCTGCCGGAGCCGGCGCTCTTGCAACGCGTGAAGGACGCGGGCTGCAAGGTGATTTCTTCCGCGACTACAGTGGCGGAAGCGCGCTGGCTCGAGCAACGGGGCGTGGACCTCATCATCGCGCAAGGTGCCGAGGCCGGCGGCCACCGCGGAATTTTCCTCTCCGACGAGATTTCCACCCAGGCCGGCACCTTCGCGCTGGTGCCGCAGGTGGTGGACGCGGTGAAGGTGCCGGTAGTGGCCGCGGGCGGCATCGCCGACGGGCGCGGCATTGCGGCGGCGTTCGCGCTCGGCGCCGCGGGGGTGCAGATCGGCACCGCCTATCTGCATTGCCCCGAGTCGAAGATTTCCGCGCCGCACCGTGCGGCGCTGAAGGCGTCGCAGGACAATTCGACCGCGCTCACCAACGTGATGACCGGCCGGCCGGCGCGCGGCATCGTGAACCGGCTGATGCGCGAGCAGGGACCGGTCTCGGAATCGGCGCCCGCGTTTCCGCTCGCGGCCAATGCCATTGCGCCGCTCCGCGCCACAGCGGAGCAGCAGGGTTCGGGCGATTTCTCGCCGCTCTGGTCGGGCCAGGCGGCGGCGCTCGGCGAGGCCATGCCGGCGGGCGAGCTCACGAAAAAGCTCGCGGCCGACGCGCTGGAGCGGATGCGAACTTTGTCTTCTTAAATCCCTCCCCTTGACGGGGAGGGTGGCGCCGAGCGCAGCGAGGCGCCGGGTGGGGTGACACGGTGGCTCCTGCGGAATACCCCCACCCCGGCTCGCTTCGCTCGCCGACCCTCCCCACAAGGGGGAGGGATTGAATCGTTGCCGCTTCGAAAGCCTGTCTGCTATAGCGCGGGCCAGATCGTTTTTCGAGGAAGCACATGTCCGTCGACGCCGCCACCGTGCGCCGCATCGCGCATCTCGCCCGCATCGCAGTCGAGGAGGGCGAGGTCGAGAAGCTCAAGGGCGAGCTCAACGCCATCCTCGGTTTCGTCGAGCAATTGAAAGAGGTGAACGTCGAGGGCGTGGAGCCGATGACCTCGGTCACGCCGATGCAGCTCAAGATGCGCGCGGACAAGGTCACCGACGGCGGCGACGCCGCAGCCGTGCTCGCCAACGCGCCGCAGACGGAGGAGGGATTTTTCCTCGTGCCGAAGGTGGTCGAATGAAGCGCGAAGCACTCCCGGCACCTTTTCACCTCTCCCCATTGGGGAGAGGTCGACCGCGCGGAGCGCGGTCGGGTGAGGGGGGTTGGAGCCGGGTTGTTTTCACCGCGACACCTATTCCCCCTCACCCCATCCCTCTCCCCACAGGGGAGAGGGAGGAGCGCCCCGTTGAGCGCGGAGGGTCGTCTCGCGCATGACTACTCTCACCTCGCTCACCCTCGCCGAAGCGCGCGACGGGTTGCGCGCGAAGAAATTCTCCGCGCGCGAGCTCGCCGACGCTCACCTCAAGGCGATGGAGCAGGCGCGCGCGCTCAACGCCTTTGTGCTGGAGACGCCCGAGCGCGCGCAAGCGATGGCGGCGGAGGCGGACCAGCGGCTCGCCAAGGGCGGGGCGCGGCCACTCGAAGGCATCCCGCTCGGGATCAAGGATCTGTTCGCGACCGCAGGCGTGCGCACCACCGCGTGCTCGAAAATCCTCGAGAATTTCACACCGACCTACGAGTCGACGGTGACCGCCAATCTCTGGCGCGACGGCGCCGTGCTCCTCGGCAAGACCAACAACGACGAGTTCGCCATGGGCTCGTCGAACGAGACTTCCTGCTTCGGCCCGGTGACTTCGCCCTGGCGGCGCAAGGGCTCCAATGTGCCGCTGGTGCCCGGCGGGTCCTCGGGCGGCTCGGCGGTGGCGGTCGCGGCCAATCTCGCGCTCGGCGCGGTCGGCACCGACACCGGCGGCTCGATCCGCCAGCCCGCGGCCTTCACTGGCACGGTCGGCATCAAGCCCACCTATGGCCGCTGCTCGCGCTGGGGGATCGTCGCGTTCGCGTCCTCGCTCGATCAGGCCGGGCCGTTTGCGCGCAACGTTAAGGACGCGGCGATCCTGTTGCGCTCGATGGCCGGGCACGACCCCAAGGATTCGACAAGCGCCGATCGCGCGGTGCCGGATTTCGAGAAAGCGATCGGTAAATCCGTGCAGGGCCGGAAGATCGGGATTCCGAAGGAGTATCGCGTGCCCGGCATGCCGGCCGAGATCGAGAAGCTCTGGCAGCAGGGCGCCGCGTGGCTGAAGAGCGCCGGCGCGGAGCTGGTCGAGATTTCGCTGCCGCACACCAAATACGCACTGCCCGCCTATTACATCGTGGCGCCGGCCGAGGCATCGAGCAATCTCGCGCGCTATGACGGCGTGCGCTACGGCCTGCGCGTGCCGGGGCGCGACATCACCGAGCTCTACGAGCAGACGCGCGCCGCGGGCTTCGGCCAGGAAGTGCGGCGGCGGGTGCTGATCGGCACCTATGTGCTCTCGGCCGGCTACTACGACGCCTATTATCTGCGCGCACAGAAGGTGCGCACGCTGATCAAGCGCGACTTCGAGGAGGTCTTCGCCAAAGGCGTGGACGCGGTGCTGACGCCGGCAACGCCGTCCTCCGCGTTCGCGATCGGCGAGAAATCCGCCGGCGACCCGGTCGAGATGTACCTGAACGACGTGTTCACGGTGACGGTGAACATGGCAGGCCTGCCGGGCATCGTGGTGCCCGCCGGCCGCGATGGTGCCGGGCTGCCGCTCGGGCTTCAACTCATCGGCCGGCCGTTCGACGAGGAGACGCTGTTCTCGCTCGGCGCCGCGCTCGAACAGGCCGGCGGAACATTCGCGCCCGCGCGCTGGTGGTGATCGACGCCCTGCAACCGGCCACTCGGCGAAGTTGCGGCAGCGAAAAATTCACGATGCAAAACCGTTTACCGTGAACAGCAAATTGTGCGCGGCGACACGCGCGTGCGGTGCCACTACCACCGGCGCGCGGACCCTCTGTGTTAGGAAAATCGGCCGAGGACTTAGCCGTGGACACAGAAGCTACCCGCACCCTGGTGCACCGCCTGTACGAGGCCTACGCGCGCGGCGACGGCGAGCGGGTCGCCGCGCTGATCCACGACGAGGTCGATTGGATCATCTACGGGCCGGTCGACGTATTCCCGTTCGCCGGCGCGCGCCGCGGCAAGCAAGCGGTGCTCGAGGCGCTCGCGGCCGTGAGCAAGGACTACGAGCTCCGGCGCTACGTTCCGGAATTCATCCTTGCCGACGGCGACCGCGCGGCGGTGTTGTCGGATACGGCTTTCGTGCAGCGTTCGACCGGCCGGATGTTGCGCTTCCGCCTCGCCAATTTCCTGCGCTTCGCCGATGGGCGGCTCACCGAGTTCCGCGAGTTTTCCGACACCTTCGACGTGACGCAGCAGGCGCTCGGCCGCTGGCTCGACGTGTAAGCGCGAGACCCGCTATAAGCCGGCATCGTGTCCAGGCCGGCAGGAAAATCGAAGCTCGTCCGCGGCGCCCAGGGCGACTGGGAGGTGGTGATCGGCATGGAGATCCATGCCCAGGTCACCTCGAAAGCGAAGCTGTTCTCCGGCGCGTCCACCGAGTTCGGCGGCGCGCCGAACAGCCAGGTCTCGCTCGTGGACGCCGCCATGCCCGGCATGCTGCCGGTGATCAACGCGCATTGCGTGGCGCAAGCGGTGCGTACCGGGCTCGGGCTGAAAGCGAAGGTCAACAAGAAGTCGGTGTTCGACCGCAAGAACTATTTCTATCCGGACCTGCCGCAGGGCTATCAGATCAGCCAATACCAGGCGCCGGTGGTGGGCGAGGGCAAGGTGCTGGTGGACCTGCCCGACGGCGAGATCGAGGTCGGCATCGAGCGGCTGCATCTCGAGCAGGACGCCGGCAAATCGCTGCACGAGCAGCACCCGACCATGAGTCTCGTGGACTTGAACCGCGCCGGGGTCGCGCTCATGGAGATCGTGTCCAAGCCCGATCTCCGCTCCGCCGAGGAAGCCAAGGCCTACGTCACCAAGCTCCGCACCATCCTGCGCTATCTCGGCACCTCCGACGCCGACATGGAAAAGGGAAATCTGCGCGCCGACGTGAACGTGTCGGTGCGGAAACCGGGCGCGCCGCTCAACACGCGCTGCGAGATCAAGAACGTGAATTCGATCCGCTTCATCGGCCAGGCGATCGAGTCCGAGGCGCGGCGGCAGATCGCGATTCTCGAAGACGGCGGCAAGATCGAGCAGGAGACGCGGCTGTTCGACCCGGCCAAGGGCGAAACCCGCTCCATGCGCACCAAGGAAGAGGCGCACGACTACCGCTATTTCCCCGATCCAGACTTGCTGCCGCTCGAGCTCGACGACGCATTCATCGCATCCATCGCAGCCTCGCTGCCGGAATTACCGGACGAGAAGAAGGCGCGGTTCGTGAAGGAGTACGGCCTCTCGGCCTATGACGCCGGCGTGTTGGTGGCCGAGCGGGAGACCGCGGACTATTTCGAGCAGGCGGCCAAGGGGCGCGATGCCAAGGCGGCCGCCAATTTCGTCATCAACGAGCTGTTCGGCCGGCTGAACAAGGCCGGGATCGGGATCGAGCGCTCGCCGGTCGCGGCCGAACAGGTCGGCACTATCCTTGCGCTCGTGGCCGAGGGCACGATCTCGGGCAAGATCGCCAAGGACCTGTTCGAGATCGTTTGGGAGGAGGGCGGCGACCCGCGCGCCATCGTCGAGGGCCGCGGCCTTCGCCAAGTCACCGACACCGGCGCGCTCGAGCAAGTGATCGACGAGATCGTCGCGAAGAATCCGGACAAGACGGCGCAGGCGAAAGCCAAGCCGGCGGTGCTCGGCTGGTTCGTGGGCCAGGTGATGCGGGCCACCGCCGGCAAGGCCAACCCGCAAGTCGTGAACGAGTTGCTCAAGAAAAAGCTCGGCGTATAAAATTCCACTCTTTCGCTCGGGGAAAGCAAACTCGGGAGCCATTCCGCAATGCCCAATCGCTTCACCCTCTACGGCAACCAGCTATCCGGGCCGACCTACCGGGTCGGGCTCATGCTTTCGCTCTGCGCCGAGCCGTTCTCCTACGTGCACGTCAACCTCGGCAAGGGCGAGCACAAGACGCCCGAATACCTCGCCAAGAACCGCTACGGCCAGGTGCCGTGCCTCTACGACGGCAAACAGCACTTCAATCAGTCGGCCTCGATTCTGCAGTATCTCGCCGACACGCTCGGCAAGTTCGGCGGCATCACGCCGGAGGAGCGCGCGCATATCCGCGAATGGATGTTCTGGGACTTCGACCGGCTCGCGCCCGGCATCTTCCGCTCGCGCGCGGCCGCGCGCGGCATCCGCAAATTCGAGCCGCCGGTGCTGGCTCTCTACAAGGCCGAAGGCGAGGCCGGGCTTACGGTGCTCGAGGGCTGGCTCGGCAAGCACGAGTGGCTGGTGGACGCGCGGCCGACCATCGCTGACATCGACGTCTATGCGGTGGCGCACATGGCGCCGGCGGGCGGGTTCGATCTTGCGAAGTACCCGCACGTTGCCGCTTGGTCGAAGCGGCTCTGCGCGCTTCCGGGCTTCGGCACGCCGGAACAAGTGCTGCCCGCGGAATCGCGAGCGTAGAAAGATTATTTGTCGCCATGGCCGCTCCCGGGATAACCCCGGGGTGTCCCGGCCATCCCGGTTCACCGGGCAAAGCTGTGCCTTCCTGATCGAGATCGCCGGGATACGGCGCACGCAAGTCGGCGCTCGCCGACTTGCGAATTTTAATTTCCGATTTCGGGTAAACCCGAAATCAGTGCGCCGGCCCGGTGCTGATGAAGGGCCTGGCGACGACGCCGCTTTGAACTTTCTCCCTCTCCCCATTGGGGAGAGGTGACAGCAGATCGCCGCGTTACTTCCGCTTCAGGCAATCCTTGGAGAACAACCGCCAGGTCTTGCCTTCAGTCTTCTTCGCCTTCTTCATCTCGCGCCACTCGGCGCCGCACGCCTTCATGCGCTGGCGGGCCGCGATCTGCTTCGCGCTCGGCGGCTTCTTCATCTTGGCCTTGGTTGCGGCCTCGGCGAGCGCGAGTGACGGGACGAAGGCGGGCGCGTTCGCGGCCACCAAGAACGCCGCGACCAGGGCGGCAAGCAGCAGGCGCAAGGACATGGTTCCCTCCCCAGGCGGCGAGGCCGCCACCATTCGATCATGCCCGAACCGGAAATAAGTGCAATCTAGAGTTCTCGGCGACATGGCGATTGCGGGCGGCAGGACTTCGGCCTAGGGGTTTCGCCCCGGGCCGTATGGGCCCGGCGGCAGTAGGGTCCAGTTATGGCGAAGCGCCCCAGCAAGACGAAGCGCAGGAAAGCCAAGAGCAAGCCGCGGGCGGCCGCCAAGGTCGCCGCGCGATCGAAGCCGATCGCGCTTAAGGGCGCGCAGGTCGGCTGGGGCAAGCTGCAGAAGCAGCCGATCGTCGTCTATTACTGGGCCACGCCCAATGGCTGGAAGATCACGATCATGCTCGAGGAGTGCGGGCTGCCGTACACGATCAAGCCCGTGAACATCGGCAAGGGCGAGCAGTTCGAACCTGAGTTCGAGGCGGTTTCACCCAACAATCGGATCCCGGCGATCGTCGATCCCGAGGGGCCCGACGGCAAGCCGATCTCCGTGTTCGAGTCGGGCGCGATCCTCGAATATCTCGGCCGCAAGACCGGAAAGCTCTATGCCTCCGATCCGCGCAAGCTCGTCGAGGTGCAGGAATGGACCTACTGGCAGATGGCCAATCTCGGGCCGCTCGCCGGCCAGGCCCACCATTTCCGCCTGTACGCGCCGGAGAAGATTCCCTACGCCATCGAGCGCTACGAGACGCAAGTGAAGCGCCTCTACAATGTAATGGACAAGCGGCTGGCGACGCGCGAATTCCTGTGTGGCGCGTATTCGATCGCCGACATCGCGAGCTTCTGCTGGGCGCGACGCTGGGACCGGCAGGGCCAGAATATCGAGGCGTTCCCCAACGTGAAGCGCTGGCTCGCCGCCATCGAGGCGCGGCCGGCGGTGAAGCGCGCGCTCGCAATCCGGATCGACATCGTGCCGACGGACTTGAAGAGCGACGAGAACGCGCGCCGCTTCCTGTTTCAAAGCACGGGGCGTTGAGGAAATTTCCGGCGCCGTCGCTGCGCCGAAAGCGAAGCGCGCGCTAAGCCGCGTTCCAGGACGCCCCGAAAAGCTGCGCGGCCTTCTTGGTTTTCTTTTTCTTGGCGGGGGTTCTGCGCGGCGGCGGCATGGCGCGGATGTCGGTGACGACGCTCTCGAGCGTCTGCTGGACCGCCTCGGGCTCCTTGCCCCTGAGCTCGCTCCGCTGCTCGTTGCTGGTGCCGGGGTTCGTGACGGTCGCGAGCTCCGCGACGATGCGGATCGCCCCGCCGCTTTCGGCGAGTACGGTGGTCACGCGCGCATAGGGCGGTCCGCCGAACATACCGCCCAGGAAACCCGACGACTGCTCGAGTTGCTTCTCGAAGGTGATCGTCGCCGGTGCATCCGTGGTCACGCGATAGCCAATCCCCGTCATCCGGTTGATCAGCACGCCGCGTACCAGATTGAGATCCTTGGAGGGAACGAGGACGTCGGGCCGAACGGCCGGAGCCTGAGTTACTTCCTGAGTGGTGCCGCACGAAGCGAGCGCGAGCGCGATGACGCTGGCGGCGAGGCAATGCCACAAACTCATGCAAAGTCTCCCCATTCCCTAAATATTTAGGAATGATAGCCGAATGCCGCCTTAAGCGAAAGGCGGCTGTTCCTCGGCGCATGGTGAGCGATCCGTAACCCGACATCGTTTCCCAAGGGTTTGCGCCGGCGCGCGCGCCCGCGCGCTGCAAGGATTCCTTGCTGAATCGAGCGTGAACACGCGCCCGCCGACGCTCCGGTCAGGGTTCGTTTAGCCAAGCGCTTAAGATGCAATTCAAATCTGGCGGGCATTTTTCACGTGCCGGCACAGGAGCCCGGCGAGGCTAGGGGCGGCTCAAGACCGCCCGGTGACAAGAGGGGATCGGAAATGGCGTACGTGGAAGTCGCTTCGCTCGAGAGCGCCGCGTTGGGGCAGCCCAGCGCGGCCGGCGACATCTTCTTCCGGCTCGGCATGCTGTTCTCGATCGGCATGGAAGTGCCGGCCGACAAGGTGGCCGCGCACAAGTGGTTCAATCTCGCGGCCGCGCGCGGCAACGCCGAAGCCATTCGGCACCGACGGGAGCTCGCCGACGAGATGTCCGAGGCCGAGATCGCGGCGGCCCAGCGCGCCGCGCGCGAGTGGCTGACCGCGCACTGATGAAAAGATTTGGGGGCGTGGGGATGGGGCCGGCGCGCAAAGCGCCGGCCTCTTCGCTTTTTCTTTAGGCCTTCGCAGCGGCCCGGATCGCGCACCTGATTGCCGGCAAGCGGCGCGCGGGCCCGGCGCCTTGCCAAGCGTGGGCCCGTTCGCCATTGCTTGGAGCGGCGCAGATTCGCGCCCGACACCCACGTACGAGATATCCACTTGACCGCCGCCGCGCAGCTCCTGCAGCCGATCCGCGCGATGCGGCTGCGCTACCTGCCGCTCCTGATGGTCTATTTCGCCTATGGCGCGCTCGGCGTGATCGACATCTCGCGCGACATGTGGGTGAAGGAGAGTCTGACGCTCTCGCCCGCGGAGCTCGCCGGGATCGGCGCATGGCTCACGCTGCCGTGGACCGTGAAGATGGTGGTCGGCGAGCTGGTCGACAGCGTCGCGATCCTCGGCTCGCGCCGGCGCGTCTATGTGTTCATCGGCGCGGCGTTCACGGTAGGCGGCTTGCTGGTGCTCGCGGCCGCGGCGGGCGGAAAACTCCCGGCGCTCAGGCCCGATCAGGCGTTTTTCATCGGCATGATGTTGATCGTGGTGGGCACCGTGGTGCAGGACGTGGTCGCCGACGCCATGTCGACCGAGGTGGTGGAGCGCACGGGCCACGATGGAAGCCCTCGCGACGACGCCGAGGTGCGCGCCGAGCTCGGCATGGTGCAGGTGCTGGGCAGGCTCGCGCTCTCCTTCGGGATTCTGGCGGTGGCGGGGCTTTCCGGTCTACTCGCCGCCTATTTCGACCGCGCCACCGTGTTCCTGCTCGGGCTCGTGGTGCCGGCGATCTCGATCAGCGGCGCGCTCGTGATCCGGATCGATCCGGGCGAGGCGCGGCCGGTGGACTGGCGCTTGCTCGGGGGCGGGCTCGCGTTCGGCGCGGCCGTGCTCCTGATCGGGTTCGGCAACGTGGCGTTCGCGCAGGAAATCGTGTTCCTGCTGTCGATGGCGGTGATCTGCACCATGCTCGTGATCGTCACGCGCGAGCTCGATGCCGCGAGCAAGCGCGCGATCCTCTACACCACGATCGTGATCTTCGCGTTCCGCGCCACGCCCTCGGTGGGCGACGGCTATTTCTGGTGGACGCTCGACGTGCTGAAGTTCGACGAGGCGTTCTACGGAATCTTGCGGCAGACCGCGGCGGCGATCGGGGCGGTGGCGCTCTGGGTGCTGGCGAAACAGCTCACCGAATATTCGGTGGCGAAGACCTTGCTCTGGCTCACGGTGATCGGGCTGTTCCTGTCGGCGCCCACGATCGCGCTTTACTACGGGGTGCACATCTGGACCGAGGCGAATTTCGGCTTCGGTGCGCGCTCGATCGCGCTCGTGGACGCAGCGGCGGCCTCGCCGTTCGCGCAGCTCTCGATGATCCCGCTCTTGACGCTGATTGCCTATTACGCGCCGGCGGCGCACCGGGCCACCTGGTTCGCACTGATGGCATCCTTGATGAACCTCGCGTTAGTCATGGGCCAACTCGGAACCAAGTATCTTAATCTCATATTCCCGGTGCAGCGCGGGGACTATGGCGAGCTCGGCGTGCTGATGCTGGTGGCGGCGGCGCTCGGATTCCTGATCCCAGTGGCGGCGATCGCGGCATTCGGACGGCGGATCTGATCGAATCCGGCGCCGCGCCTTGAAAAGAGCGGGGCGCTCCGGCATGTAGGTGTTACGGAGACGTGGCCGAGAGGCTGAAGGCGGCGGTTTGCTAAACCGTTATACGGTCAAAAGCCGTATCGAGGGTTCGAATCCCTCCGTCTCCGCCATCAAAGCAATCTAAACGTCTGTAATTGATAGCTTTCCGTGTTTGTCGGGCTCGTCCCGCCCCACGTTTTACCCCACACCGAACGAGTGTAGCTTTGCTTTTCGTTACCTACTTGCGCCACGAGAGATCGAAGCCGACCGGCTGGGTCTAACCGCCTCACGTGAGTTGATAGGTCTGTCTCCGCGCTGGCTCAGTCGGAGTCCAATGGCGGCCAAGCGTAGCAAGTGGCCACTTAAGAAATCTCGCGCCGCCTGGGTTTCAGGCTCGCCAAGCCTCCAAACGCAAAGGCCAAATAGCCAGTTCTCATACTGTTGCACTTTTGCACTAGTGCGCCATGCGAAAGCGTATAAGATTTGTTTGGACTCAGTGCGACACGGACTTCTGGGGGATGCGATGAAACGGATTCTGATCGTCGGCGCGGTGGCCGTGTCGCTCGGATTCGCAGGGCCTGCGCTCGCGGCAGACCTTCCCGTGAAAGGACCGATCGCGGCTCCTGCATTGTTCAACTGGACCGGTTTCTATGTCGGCGGCCACGTCGGCTTCGACTGGTTTGACAAGGATTGGTTCACTCCGCTGACGCCGATCAATATCGTGGGCGGCTGTCCCCTGTGTCCCGCTTCCGCCGGCGGTCACACGGACAGCGGCTGGTTGGCTGGCGGTCAGATTGGATTCAACCATCAAGTCGGCTCGTTCGTGTGGGGCGTCGAGGCTCAATTGAGCGCCACAAAGCTCGAAGCATCCAACCCAAACGCGTTGGCACCCGGGTTTATCACGGACCATTCCAAGACCGACTGGGTTGCCACCTTGGCGGCCCGCTTCGGATGGGCATGGGATCGCCTACTGGTCTACGGCAAAGTCGGCGGGGCATGGGCGCACGACAAGTACTGGACCTCGACGATATTCGTATTCCCGGTCGCTCAGGCCGTGACCGACACGCGCAGCGGCTGGATGGGCGGCATCGGTCTCGAATACGCATTGATGCCGAACTGGTCGCTGAAGATGGAATACGACTACCTTTCATTCGGCCGGCGCCGCGAGACGCTCGGGCCAACGCCTGGCTGCCTCTGCATCCAGTTCCAATACGACATCAAGCAGACCATTCAGTTGGTCAAAGTCGGGGTAAACTACCGCTTCGGCTGGCCGCTCTAAGCGAAACACTCGCCGAACGCGGTGGCAAATGCGCAAGGCCCCGGAAAGAGGTCCGGGGCTTTTGTTTTCTAAACCGAAGGTCGCAGGTTCGACTCCTGCCGCGGCTTCGCTCCCGCCGAACTCTTTCCCAACTTAATTCGGGCCCCACGTCAGCATCCGTGACTGAGCCGCGGGGGCGGATCAGAAAGTTGGGTTCGTTTTGCCAAAAATCCGGATAATTTAACATTCGACACCTGTGTATGAATTAATTCCTAATCACGTAGTTAATACCACTGTAGGCTCGCGTCCGTTTCGTGCCGTTATTGTTGCAAAACTCACCGAGAAGCAGCCAACGAGCAAGAACGGGCAATAATCGAATCGAGGCGAACAAATTTTTGAATCAACATTGCGCATTGGCGCCTGATTTTGATCAATATTGCTCGCTCGGGCACTCAAAATCCTTTTGCAACAGTATCGGCACTGAGCAGACGTGCCAGCGGCGTTGACGAATGTCAGCTTTCAGGGGAAGAGCGGAAATGGCGCGGACGTGTCGTTACGTCCGGCTTTAACCGAAGCCGGAGCCGAACTAGCGGTCATCGGTTTAGGAAACCGCTGCTCTATCCGCTGAGCTACGGGACCCCGGGCCGCCATAACACAGGCGCCACAAAGGCGCACTTGCACTCGGATACGGGCCACCAGCGCCGGCAATTTGGATATCCAACATCAATGTGCTCGAACAGACGACCCCAATCCAATAAACTCTCAGTCGCCTTGGTACAAGAAATCGGGCAGGTCAGTGTGGAGAATATGAGCGGGGCGTCTGAAAGATCGCAGCCCCGAGTGGATCGATAGCAGGAGAAAGTGCCATGAGCAAAGAAAAAACCAACAATGTGAAACGCATGTCGATGATCGTCAGCAAGGGCTCGCTCGACTGGGCCTATCCGCCGTTCATTTTGGCGACCACCGCTGCGGCGATGGGCCTCGAAGTGACGATGTTCTTCACCTTCTATGGCCTGACGCTGCTGAAGAAGAAGCTCAATCTGCATGTCTCAACCCTTGGCAACCCGGCGATGGAAATGCCGATGTTCGGAATGCACATCGGCATGCCCAATCTCGTCTCCGCCATCCCCGGCGTCGATGCAGCAGCGACCATGATGATGAAAAACCTGATCAAGAAGAAGGGTGTTGCTTCGATCGAAGAGCTGCGCGCGATGGCGGTCGAGTCCGATATCAAGATGATCGCCTGCCAAATGACCATGGATCTGTTCGAATATAAGAAGGACGACATAATCGATGGCCCGGAAATTGGCGGCGCAGCTACCTACATCGAAATAGCGAGCAAGAGCGATATCAACTTGTTCATCTAGGCGAACCCGATAAGATCCCATCCAATGCCGAGGGGAACATGACCGACCAGGTTCTCGATGTAAAAGGACTGAACTGTCCACTGCCGATCTTGCGCGCCAAGAAAGCGCTCAAGGACGTGCCGACGGGCGGCACGCTGCAAGTCCTCGCGACCGATCCTGGCGCCGTGAAGGACTTCGAGGCCTTCTGTCGAACGACCGGCAACGAGCTGTTGGAGTCGAAGGCCGAAGGCAACGTCTTCAGTTTCTTGATCAAGCGCACGTCCTAGGGGACGGTCGGGCCCGCTCGTCTGCATGTGCGACAGGAAACAACCAGTACCGCCGCCACGGTGCCGGCTCTCACGATCTAACCCTGATCGATACGTTCCGCGGAAAATCGCTTCAGTGTGCGCGCGAGTGATTACTGTCAGAACCGATATGTCCACCCGCCCGTGAACTGATATTGGCGCATCGCCAACGTGATGATCCGCGCCGGATTCGGTCCCGCCGGGGTTACCTCGATGCCGGAAACGCTGTGCTTGGGAACGAGGTGGCGGCGAAGTCGATCGTCGAGGCGGGCGTGATCTTGTAGCTGAAGCCGCCCGTGATGTGGTCGGTCACCACGCCGGGCGCCAGAATGTTCAGCGTGACGTCCGTCGACCTGATCGGATTGGTGTTGTGGGCATAGCCGACCCTGAGCGTCCAGATCGGCGAGACCCGCCACTCGGCGCCGATCTTGATGATATCGACGTCGTGCCAGCCGAAACCGGGCCCGTTCGTGGCGCCGAACGGCAGCGGGATTTGTGAGGAATTCCCGACGGACGCAATGCTGCTGTAGAAAATGTGCTTGTAGTCGAGCATCAACGTGAGCATCGGCATCACGTCCACCGCCACTCCGACCGTGACGTTCCCGGGGATGTCGAACTCTCCATGGTTGGCGAAAAGTCCGCGGTACTTGTCGAAGTTCGTCATCCAAATCGGCGTCTGCGCGGACACGCCGAGGCGAACGTTGTTGGTCAAGCGCAACTGCAACCCGGCGCGTACACCGGCGCCGAACGACCAATCATAGCCCCGGTTCGTCAGATTTGCGGGATCGGAAGAGAACGGGGCGAAGAAACTGAGTCCCTTCGCCTTGAACCGCTGGATG
>JAHFPN010000035.1:16599-17584 GCA_023269635.1 Hyphomicrobiales bacterium
CGGTGCGATGCCGACGGACAAATTGCCGAATCGACGTGCGTAGCCCGCCGACAAGAATGCCTGGATCAGGTCGACGCCGGCATCACCGCCGCAGAATACGCCTGGGGGCGCCCCAAACAGTCCACAAATCAGATTGGCGACGCCCTTGTAGTTCGTATTCATGCCGCCATTGCCGAACAGCGCCACGCCCCACGCCGACTCGGCGTCGATGGTGCGGCTGTAGGCGATGTTCGGGACGACAAAGAAGTTCTCGGTGCTGCTGATCGTTCCCGGTGCGACAAAACCCGGCCCAGTCGCCGTATAGCCCCGGAAGGGCATGAACACCGAGGCGCCGATCTGGAATTGGGGATCGACATCGACCAAGCCTGCCGGGTTCAAGGACAAGGCCATGGCGTCGCGCGAATCGGCCACGCCGGCGCCGGCGAGCGCTTGCTGGCGTGGACCATACCCGTTCTGGAAGTACCCCTCAGTCGCTTGCGCTTGGTTGCCGGCAATCGAGGCTAGGCCGACGAAACCGCACAGCGCCATGGCTGCCGCCGCGGCGATCTTCGCGAAACTCCGATGCATGACCTCGTCCCCCCTTGATCATCCGCCCGCGGTCAGTGGCCGGCGCAATTGCAAGTAAAGTCCGCCGGACGGGCTCAGGCCCTCCCTGGAAAGCCCCTACGTTCGTTTTTCATATTCATATAATTTGATGCGATTGCAGCCCCGGCGTCAAGCCTTCTGATGTTTTTTCACCCGCGCCATTCAAGGCGTTATTCGTGGCATCCGGGTGGTTCTGACCCTTATTTCTGATCCACACGAAGCGCAATTTATTCCGGCGCTCTGAGCCCTGAAGGAGGCGAGTGCCATTAATCGCTACAACCCGATCAGTTCCGCATGCACACCTTGGTCGAGAACGAATTGAAGCAGTTCATGCGAGGTCACGGCATCTGGGTTGTATTCGATGATCATCAGATGTGGCTTCTCGTCGTGGTGAGCCACG
>JAHFPN010000174.1 GCA_023269635.1 Hyphomicrobiales bacterium
TCCCGCGCTGGTGGCGCGGCTAAGGGTCGTGCCTGATGGCGGCGGCGGCGCGGTGGTGGAAGGCGCGTTGGAAGCATCGGTACGGCAGACTTGCGTCGCCACGCTCGATGCCTTCGAGAGCCATCTCGTCGAGCCGATCCGCGTGCGCTTCGCGCCGCCGTCGGCGATTGCGGCCGGTACCGGGGAAGTCGAGATCGGCGAGGCGGAACCGCCGGACCCGCTGGTGAACGGCGCCATCGATCTTGCGGCGCTGGTCGCCGAATTCCTGGCGCTCGCGGTCGACCCTTATCCGCGCAAGCCGGGCGCGGTATTCGAGCCGCCGGCGGAGGAGACACGCGAAGCGGGTGATTCCGCATTCGCGGCGCTCGCCAAGCTCAAGCAGCCGCAATCCGACAAGGGCTGAAGGGCCTCCGATGGCGGCTGTTGTGTCCGGACGGCGAAAGGCTATTGTCCACGGGCTCCGGCCGTCGCCGGGAACGAATGACGAGCCCGAAAGCGAGCCAGGCCGACGCATGTCCAACCACGTGCGAATTGCCCTTGACGCGATGGGCGGCGACCACGGCCCGCCCGTGGTCATCGGCGGCGCGGCGATTGCGTTCGACCGGCACCCGGAGGTGCAATTCGTCCTGTTCGGCGACGAGACTGCGATCCGCGCCGAACTGGGCCGTTACGAACGGCTCGCGGCCGCCGCGCGCGTCACCCACACCGACGTGGCGGTGCGCATGGGCGACAAGCCGAGCCAGGCTCTGCGCCAGGGCCGCCGTCGCTCTTCCATGTGGCTTGCGATCGACGCGGTGCGACAGGGTGCGGCCGACGTCGCGGTTTCCGCCGGCAATACCGGCGCGCTGATGGCGATGGCGAAGATCTGCTTGAAGACCATGGAAGGGATCGACCGGCCCGCGATCGCCGCGGTCTGGCCGACGCTGCGGGGCGAATGCATCGTGCTCGATCTCGGCGCCTCGATCGGCGCCGACGCGCATCAGCTGGTGGACATGGCGATTATGGGCGCGGCGATGGCGCGGGTGATCTTCGACCTCGAGCGGCCCAGCGTGGGCCTCCTCAATATCGGCGTCGAGGAGGTCAAGGGAGTCGAAGAAGTGCGCGAAGCCGGCCGCCAAATGCGCGAGCTGGACCTGCCCAACCTCGAATATGTCGGTTTCGTCGAGGGCGATGACATCGCCAAGGGCACGGTCGACGTGGTGGTGACCGAGGGCTTCGCCGGCAATATCGCGCTCAAAGTAGCCGAGGGTACCGCGCGCCAGATGGGCGAATACCTGCGCGCGGCGATGAGTCGGACCTGGAGCGCACGGATCGGCTATCTGTTCGCGCGCGGCGCGTTGCAGACGGTGCGCGACCGCATGGACCCGCGCGAGTTCAACGGCGGCCTTTTGCTGGGGCTAAACGGGGTGGTGGTGAAGAGCCACGGCGGCACCGACGCCGAAGGCTTCGCCAATGCGATCGATCTCGGCCATGACGTGGTGCGTCACGAGCTGCAGCACCGCATCGCCGCGGGCATCGCGCGCCACGCGGCCTGGATCGAGCGCCGCGTCGGCCGGGAGGCGGCATCTTGACGGTGAAGCGTTCGGTGGTGCGGGGCGTCGGCGGTTATCTGCCGCAGCGCGTGGTGACCAACCAGGAAATCTCCGGCCTGGTCGAGACCTCCGACAAGTGGATCGTCCAGCGCACCGGCATCCGCGAGCGCCATGTGGCGGCCAAGGGCGAGACCACCTCGGATCTCGGGATCGCCGCCGCGCGCGCGGCGCTCAAGAACGCGAACCTAGAGGCCGATGCCGTCGATCTCATCGTGCTCGCGACCTCGACCCCGGACCAGACCTTTCCCGCGACCGCCGTGACCATCCAGGCTGAGCTCGGGATCACGCGCGGCGCTGCTTTCGACGTGCAGGCGGTGTGCTCGGGGTTCGTCTATGCGATCGCGACCGCCGACAAATACTTGCGCGACGGCGACTTCCGCTGCGCCTTGGTGATCGGAGCCGAGACTTTCTCGCGCATTCTCGATTGGACCGACCGCTCGACATGCGTCTTGTTCGGCGACGGAGCCGGCGCCGTAGTGCTCGAGGCGATCGAGCAGCCGGGCACGCGCGAGGACCGCGGCGTGCTCACCACTAAACTCCGCTCCGACGGGCGTTACCGGTCCAAGCTCTATGTGGACGGGGGGCCGTCCTCCACGCAAACGGTCGGGCACCTGCGCATGGAGGGGCGGGAAGTGTTTCGCTATGCGATCAGCATGGTGACCGACGTGATCGACGCGGCGTTCTCGGCCACCGGCTACGGCCCGAACGATATCGATTGGTTCGTGCCGCATCAGGCCAACAAGCGCATCATCGACGGCAGTGCACACAAGCTCGGCATCGCGCCGCAAAAAGTCGTCACCACCGTCGACCGCCACGCCAATACGTCCGCGGCCTCGATCCCGCTCGCGCTTGCGGAAGCGGTGGAAGACGGACGCATCCGGCCGGGGCACCTCGTGCTGATCGAGGCCATGGGCGGCGGGTTCACCTGGGCCTCGGCCCTGATTCGCTGGTAGGTGCATTGACCGGGGCGCAGGCGACGAATATCGTTTGAATATCAGAAGTTTAATCCATTGTCGGAAATGCGGGGGGCGGCGATGGCCGGGAGGACAGTAACGCGTGCGGATTTGAGCGAAGTCGTCTATCAAAAGGTCGGGCTGTCGCGCACCGAATCAGCGTCGCTGGTAGAGTTGGTGCTGCGTGAGCTGGCCGATAGTTTGGCGCGGGGCGAGAACGTCAAGCTGTCGTCGTTCGGTTCGTTCGTGGTGCGTCAGAAGGGCCGGCGTATCGGCCGCAACCCGAAGACCGGGGAGGAAGTACCGATCGAGCCGCGCCGCGTCATGGTGTTCAAGCCCTCGAACATCCTGAAGAGCCGGATCAACGATCGCCACGACGGAAAGAAGCGCTAACGAGGGATTAGGACGGGGACGTGGAGAAGGGGCCAGACGCCTTTCGAACCATCAGCGAGGTCGCCGACGATCTCGGCCTGCCCCAGCACGTGCTCCGCTTCTGGGAGACGCGCTTCGCCCAAATCCGGCCGATGAAGCGCGGCGGCGGCCGCCGCTACTATCGGCCCGACGACGTCGATCTCCTGCGCGGCATCCGCCATTTGCTCTACGAAGAGGGCTACACGATCCACGGCGTGCAGCGCATCCTGCGCGAGCGCGGTGTGCGCCATGTGCAGGCGATCGGCGACGCGGTCGAGCGCCTGCGGGCGCAGTCCGGAGCGGCCGCGCAGGACGCGGGCGAGGCCGCGCGTGCCGCTGCCGAGGGCTCCGGCCTGTCGGGCATCCTCGATTTCCTGCCGAGCCTGCGCGCGCCGCGCACCGATCCGCCGGAACTGCCGCGCAGCGTCGACCTGCCGTTGCCCGATTTGCGCGACGACGACCTGGCGCCGATCCCGTTTCGCAAGGCGCAACCGGGCGATCACGACCGCACCATACGGCCGTTGACGCGGCCGGTAGCCGACGAGAACCCGCAGGCGGCCGGCCGGATGTCCGCGGACTCGGTGCGGGTGCTGCGCGCGACTCTGCAGGAGCTTTCCGATTGCCGCCGGCTGCTCGACGCCGCGCGCGAGGAAAAGGCCTGAACCCTCGCCGCCCGTTCAGCGGCGCCCTTTCTTGCCGTTTGCCGAATTCCGCTCCGCCTCGCGCCGCCAATCCGGCTTCATGCGCGGTGGGCGCTTCTTTTTCGGCGTGACCACGCGCGGCTTGTATTTCGGCGAGCGCAGGTCGCGATGGATGGTGGAGCGGCGCGGCATCTCGTGCGTTCAATCGGCGGTGATCTTGTTCGCCTCGATCACCGGGCCCCAGCGGGCCAGTTCTTCCCGCATGTATTTGGCGAACTCCTCGGGTGAGCTTGCAACCACTTCCATCATCAGCTTGTTGAGCGCCTCGACCGAAGCGGGCTCGCGCAGCGCGGCAACCACTTCGCGGTTGATCTTGGCCAAGAGCGGCGCCGGGGTCTTGGCCGGGGCCACGATGCCGATCCAGGCGTTGGCCTCGACGCCGAGCAGGCCCTGCTCGGCGAGCGTGGGGATGTCCGGGAAGATCGGGGAGCGCTTGTTGCTCGCGACCCCGATCGCCTTGAGCTTGCCCGCGCGCACGTGCGGGATCACCGCGATCGGCGGCATGCAGCCGAGGCCGACGTCGCCGGCGAGCAGCGCCGCCACCGCCTGGCCCGAGCCGGGATAGGGCACCTGCACGGCCTTGGTGCCGCTCTTGGCGGCGACCAGCTCCATCGCAAGATGGGCCATGGTGCCGTTGCCGAACGAAGCATAATTGTAGGCGCCGGGCTTCGCCTTCAGCGCGGCCAGCACTTCCTGCAGGTTCGCGGCCGGGAAATTGGCTGCGGCCACGAGCACGCAGGGCTGCGACACCGCCCAGCTCACCGGCGCGAGATCCGTGAACGGGTCGTAGGTCATTTTCTTGTAGAGCAGCTTGTTGTTGACCAGCGGCCCGGTGATGGAGACGCCGATCTTGTAGCCGTCGGGCTCGGCCTTGGCGATCAGGTCGGTGCCGATCATCCCGCCGGCGCCGGGTCGGTTCTCGATCAGGAACTGCTGGCCGGTCCGGGCGGTGAGACGCTCGGCGATGGTGCGGGCCAAGAGGTCGGGCGTGGAGCCGGCCGCGAACGGAACCACGATCCAGACCGGCCGCTTCGGCCAGTCTTCGACACCCTGCTGCGCGCTGGCCGCGAGCGGCGACAAGATCAGGGCAAGGCACAAGAAGAGCTTGTTCACGGGCGCGCTCCTCGGAAATCCGCGTCGATCATCCCGAAACCGTCGGGCAAGCTCAAGGGCGGCGTCGATCGCCGCGGCTCACAGCCGCCGGCCGCGCTCGAGATCGAACCGGTGCAGATGGCGGCGCTCGGCGGTGAGCGTCACGCGGCTGGCCTGGATGTCGCGCGTTGATGCGCGTCGTTGGATAGGCTCCCTCGATAGCCGGGTATTCTAACGCAAATATGTAGCCGACAAAGCGCGGCTACCGCTCGGAACGCGCAGGGATTATTCTGAAGCCTGCGTCCGCCAAGGAGCTGTTCTTGTCCTCCTACGTCCTCGCCATCGACCAGGGTACGACTTCGACCCGGGCCGCGCTGTTTCGGCCCGACACCTCCATTGCGGCGCTCGCGCAGCAGGAATTCACCCAGCACTTTCCGGCTTCGGGCTGGGTCGAGCACGAGCCCGAGGATCTGTGGACGACCACGATCGCGACTTGCCGCACGGCGCTCGAGCAGGCGCGCGCGCGCGCCGCGGAGATCGCGGCGATCGGCATCACCAATCAGCGCGAGACCGTGCTGGTATGGGACCGGCGCAGCGGCGTTCC
>JAHFPN010000175.1 GCA_023269635.1 Hyphomicrobiales bacterium
ACGTCCTCGTTCTCGCCGAGCGAGACCAGCAATTCGGCCCCGATGTTCGAGGTCATCACGATCAGCGTGTTGCGGAAATCGACCGTGCGGCCGTGGCCGTCGGTGAGGCGCCCGTCGTCCAGCACCTGCAAGAGCACGTTGAACACGTCCGGGTGCGCCTTTTCGATCTCGTCGAACAGGATCACCTGATAAGGCCGCCGGCGCACGGCCTCGGTCAGCGCGCCGCCCTCTTCGTAGCCGACATAGCCGGGCGGCGCGCCGATCAGGCGCGCGACCGCGTGCTTCTCCATGTACTCGGACATGTCCACGCGAATGAGCGCGCTGTCGTCGTCGAACAGGAAGGCGGCGAGCGCCTTGGTGAGCTCGGTCTTGCCGACGCCGGTCGGGCCTAAGAACATGAACGAGCCGATCGGCCGGTTCGGATCCTGCAGACCGGCGCGCGCGCGGCGCACCGCGGTCGAAACCGCCCTCACCGCCTCGTCCTGGCCGACCACGCGCCTGGAGATCGCCTGCTCCATGCGCAGGAGCTTTTCCTTCTCGCCTTCGAGCATCCGGTCGACCGGGACGCCGGTCCAGCGCGAGACCACCTGCGCCACGTGGTCGGGCGTCACCGCCTCCTCGACCATGGCGTCGCCGGCCTTTGCTTCAATGGCCTTGAGCTTCTTCTCGAGCTCGGGGATTTTCCCATAGGCGAGCTTGCCCGCCAGCTCGTAGTCGCCCTGGCGCTGAGCCTTGGCGAGTTCAACGCGCGCCTGGTCGAGTTCGGCCTTGAGCTTCTGGGCCGAGCCGAGCTTGTCCTTCTCGGCCTGCCAGCGGGCGGTGAGCGCCTTGGATTTTTCCTCAAGATCGGCCAGTTCCTTGGCGAGCTTCTTCAGGCGCTCCTTGGAGCCGGTATCAGTTTCCTTCTTTAGTGCCTCTTCCTCGATCTTGAGCTGGATGATCCGGCGGTCGAGCTCGTCGAGCTCTTCGGGTTTGGAATCGACCTGCATCTTGAGCCGCGCCGCGGCCTCGTCCACCAGGTCGATGGCCTTGTCGGGCAGGAAACGGTCGCTGATGTAGCGGTTGGAGAGCGTGGCAGCGGCGACCAGGGCGGCATCGGTGATGCGCACGCCGTGATGCAGTTCGTACTTCTCCTTCAATCCGCGCAGGATCGAGATCGTATCGTCGACCGAAGGCTCGCCTACGAACACCGGCTGGAAGCGCCGCGCGAGTGCCGCGTCCTTCTCCACGTGCTTGCGGTATTCGTCGAGCGTGGTGGCGCCGATGCAGTGCAATTCGCCGCGCGCGAGCGCGGGCTTCAAGAGGTTCGAGGCATCCATCGCACCGTCGGTCTTTCCGGCGCCGACCAACTGGTGCATCTCGTCGATGAAGAGAATGATCTGGCCGTCGGAGCCGGTGACTTCCTGCAGGACGGCTTTCAGCCGCTCCTCGAACTCGCCGCGGTATTTGGCGCCGGCCACCAGCGCGCCGAGGTCGAGCACGAGCAAGCGCTTTTCTTTCAGACTCTCGGGCACGTCGCCGTTCACGATGCGCGTGGCGAGGCCTTCCACGATCGCGGTCTTGCCCACGCCGGGCTCGCCGATCAGGACCGGGTTGTTCTTGGTGCGGCGGGAAAGCACCTGGATGGTGCGGCGGATCTCCTCGTCGCGGCCGATCACCGGGTCGATCTTGCCCTCGCGGGCGGCCTGGGTGAGGTCGCGGCCGTATTTCTTGAGCGCTTCGTATTGGCTTTCCGCGGAGGCGGAATCCGCGGTGCGGCCCTTGCGCAGCGCTTCGATCGCCGCGTTCAGATTCTGCGGCGTGACGCCGGCGCGCTCGAGGATTTTCCCCGCCTCGCTGTCCTTCTCGATCGCGAGCGCCAACAGCAACCGCTCGACGGTGACGTAGGAATCGCCCGCCTTGTCGGCGGCTTTTTCCGCGGTGTCGAACACGCGCGCGAGCGCGGGGTCGAGATAGATCTGGCCGGCGCCGCCGCCCTCGACCTTCGGCCGTTTCTTGAGCGCGGCCTCGACCTCGCGCAACGCCTCGCGCGAACGGCCGCCGGCGCGGTCGATCAGGCCGGAGGCCAGGCCTTCCGGGTCGTCGAGCAGGACCTTCAGTAGATGTTCGGTGGAGAATTGCTGGTGGCCTTCGCGCAGCGCCAGCGACTGGGCCGATTGCACGAATCCCTGCGCGCGCTCGGTGTATTTGTCGAACTTCATGCCCCGCTCCTAAGCCTGCCCCGGCCGTCCCGAAGGCCCGGCCGCGGCATCTTGCTCCTTGAGATAGGCGCGTCCGGAAGGCAACGGAAGGGCCCGGGCGGACGAATTTGCAGCCGGCAAAGCCTTGCGGCTGGACGATCCGCGCCGGATGGCGGAGAAAGCGTTAATGGCCGAGACCCCCGCCCGCGTCGCTGCGATCTACCGCTATCCGGTGAAAGGCCTCTCGGCCGAACGGCTCGCGCGGGTCGAGATCGGCGTCGGCGAGACGCTGCCCATGGACCGGGCGTTTGCGCTGGAGAACGGCGCTTCCGGCTTCGACCCGCAGGCGCCGACCTGGGAGCCCAAGATCAAATTCCTCTGCCTGATGCGGAATGCGAAGATCGCGGCGCTCGCGACCCGCTACGACGACGCAAGCGGCAAGCTCACGATCGCAAAGGGCGGCCGGCCGCTCGTGGCGGCGAGCCTGCGCGATGCTGCCGGCCGCGCCGCGCTCGAGCGGTTCTTCCAGGACTATATGGGTGGCGAGGCGCGCGGGCCGATTCGCGTGCTCGAGGCCCCCGGCCACAGTTTCTCGGACGTGGCGCGCAAGGTGGTCTCGATCATCAATCTCGCGAGCGTGAAAGCGCTCGAAGATTCGATCGGGCGCAAGGTGCATTCCTTACGCTTCCGCGGAAATCTCTATGCCGAAGGATGGCCGGCCTGGCTCGAAGCCGGGCTCTTGGAGCGCGATCTCAAGGTCGGATCGGTGCGCTTGCGGGCGGTAAAGGCGATCAAGCGTTGCGCCGCCACCGAAGTCGATCCGGAAACGGCGGCGCGCGATCTCGACGTGCCGGACGCACTCTATCGGCTGACCGGCGAAGTCAATTGCGGCATCTACGCGGAAGTGACCGCGGCCGGAGCGATCGCCGAGGGCGACCGGATCGAGATTGCCTGAAGCTTACTCGCCGGGGCCGGCGGGCTTGGGCGGACTCGGATCGGTGCCGCTCGTTTCCGGCGCGGACGGGGTTGGCGCGGCCGGGTTCGGCACCGACTGCACCGGCGCGTCCTGTCGCTCGCCGCGCGGCTCGAAGTCGCCGGGACCACGCGGACGGAAGCGGCGGCGGCGGCGGCCGAAGCGGCCGTCGCGGTCGCCCTGATCGGCGTCGTAGCCGTTGCCGGGGCCCGGGTTCGGCGCCTGCCCGCTGCCGGTGATGAAGGCCGGCAGACCCGGATCGCGCGGCTCCTCGGGCCGGCGCTGCTGCTGCGGCTGGAACGAAGGCTGCGGCGGCTGCTGTGGCTGGTGCTGCTGCGGCTGCTGCGCCGGCGGCCGGTAGGTCTGGTGCTGCGGTTGATGCGGCTGCGGCTGGTGCGGCGGCTGATAATGCGGCTGCGGAGCGCCGGGCGTGCCGGGGTGGGCCGGCGTGGTGTCCTGCCCTTCGTCGCCTTCGTCGTCCTCGAAATCGTCGCGCATGTCGGCGTCGGGACGCTGGTAGGGCTGCTGTTGCTGCTGTTGGTGCGGGTTCTGCTGCGCGAACTGGGCCTGGGCGACGGCGATCAGACGGAAATAATGCTCGGCGTGCTGGAGATAGCTCTCGGCGGCGACCGGATCGCCGGAAGTCTGCGCGTCGCGCGCCAACTGCACGTACTTCTCGGCGATGTGGTGGGCGGTTCCTCGGATCTTCACGTCGGGGCCGTTCGATTCATAGACCCGTGTCAACGGATTGTGGTTGCGGCGATTGCGGCCGCGCATGCGCTGCTTTTGACCGTTTCTCATGGGGACCCGTCTCTCCTTCTCCTTCACCTTCACCGCCGGCGCTTGGCCGGACGCGAATTTCTCCTTGCCCGGCCGCGCGCAATGCACGTCCGGTGATCCGGTCGGATCACATCAAGATCGCGGCGCGCGGCCCAAGCCGCGGCCCATATCGCATCTGTCGTTTGACCAAGAGTTTCAACCCGCGAATACACGCGGCGTCTGCCCCTTGCCTTCACGCGCATGTCGCGAAATCGCGAGCATTCTTGCGCGAGCTTCTGTGAAGCGCCGGAGACCCTTCGAGCTCTGCTTGTTAGCTCCTGCGCAGCTTGGGCTCATTGCCCGAGCGCGCCTTGGGTCGAATCCCAAAACCAGCCTAGTCCGGATCGGCCCCGCTTCCAAGCGTTATTTTTGGCTCGGCGCGCCGAGCACCAGGGCGCGCGGGATGCCGGCCAGGTCGCGGCGCGCAGGACCGCCGACGACGAGCCCGGCGGTTAACGCAAGCGCGGCCACCGCCTGCTCCTGTCCGCGGCCGAGCTCGAGCACGGCAAATCCCTCACGAGCGAGCAGCCGCGGCAGATCGGGAAGGATGCGCCGGTAAGCATCGAGCCCGTCGCCGCCGCCGTCGAGCGCGAGGCGCGGATCGAAGTCGCGCACCTCGGGCGGCAGCGAGGCGATCTCCGCGCACGCGACATAGGGCGGATTGGCCACGACCAGATCGAACCGGCCCGCGAGCGGCGCGCTCCAGTCGGCGCAGACAAACCCGACGCGGCCGCCAAGGCCGAGGCAGCGCAAATTGTCGCGCGCCACCAGAAGCGCACGCTCGCTGCGGTCGAGACCGATCCCGAACGCGGCCGGACGCTCGAGCAGGATCGCGGCCAGCAGCGCGCCGCTGCCGGTGCCGAGATCGAGCACGCGAAACGCGGCGTTGCGGTCGGGCAGCACGGCGAGCGCGGCCTCGACCACGGTTTCGCTCTCCGGGCGGGGCACCAGCGTCTCCGGCGCCAGCGCGAACGCGCTGCTCCAGAATTCCTTGCGGCCGAGGATGCGGGCGATCGGCTCGCCCCGGATGCGGCGGCGCACGAGCGCGGCGAGCCGCGCGCGCGCCTCGCGATCGACTTCCGCGTCGGAGCAGGCAAGCACCACCGCCTCCTCGATCCCGAGCGCGCGGGCGGCGAGCAGGCGCGCTTCGAGCGCGGCGCTGCCGATCCCGGCCCTGGCGAGGCGCGCGGCCGCCTCGCGGCGCACGGCGCCGAGGGTGGTCGCGCCGCCCGCGCGCGCCGCGACGTTGGCGGCGACGCTCACCATCTGCTGGCGGCGCATCATTGCGTGTTCTCCGCCGCGAGCAGCGCGGCCTGGTGATCGGCGACCAGGGCGTCCACGATCTCGCCGAGCGCGGTGCCCT
>JAHFPN010000036.1 GCA_023269635.1 Hyphomicrobiales bacterium
GGGGGGGGGGGCACGGCGACGCGGCAAGCGGCCCCTCACCCGGCTCGCACGTCGCTTCGCTCCGTGCTCGCCACCCTCTCCCCGCTGAAGCGGGGAGAGGGAAGCGCAATCACCGCTTGGTCTGGCTCTTGTCCGCGAACTTCCGCAATTCCCACTTGGCGATCGCGTCGCGGTGCACTTCGTCCGGGCCGTCGGCGAAACGGATCGCGCGCGCGTGCGCATAGGCCATGGCCAGGTGGAAATCCTGGCTGACGCCGCCGCCGCCGCAGATCTGGATCGCGCGGTCGAGCACTTTGACCGCCACGTTCGGCGCCACCACCTTGATCATGGCGATCTCGGCGCGCGCCGCCTTGTTGCCGACCTCGTCCATCATACGCGCCGCGTGCATGGTCAGGAGCCGCGCCTGCTCGATCTCCATCCGCGACTCCGCGATCCAGTGCCGGGTCACCCCTTGCGCGGCGATGGTCTGACCGAACGCGGTGCGCGACAATGCGCGCTGGCACAGAGTTTCGAGCGCGCGCTCGGCGACGCCGATCAACCGCATGCAGTGATGGATGCGGCCCGGCCCGAGCCTTCCTTGCGCGATCTCGAAGCCGCGGCCCTCGCCGAGCAGGAGGTTCGTCGCCGGCACGCGCACGTTCTTGAACTCGACCTCGGCGTGGCCGTGCGGCGCGTCGTCGTAGCCGAACACCGAAAGCGAGCGGAGCACCATCACCCCGGGCGCGTCCATCGGCACGATGATCATCGACTGGCGCTGGTGCGGCGCGGCCTCCGGGTTGGTCTGGCCCATGAAGATCGCGACCTTGCAGCGCTTGTCCGACGCGCCCGAGGTCCACCACTTGCGGCCGTTGATGACATAATGGTCGCCGTCGCGCCTGATCTCGGCGCGGATATTGGTGGCGTCCGAGGAGGCCACCCCCGGCTCGGTCATCGCGAAGCAGGAGCGGATTTTTCCGTCCAGCAGCGGCCCGAGCCATTGCTTCTTCTGCGCCTCGGTGCCGTAGCGGATCAGCACCTCCATGTTGCCGGTGTCGGGCGCCGAGCAATTGAACGGCTCGGCGCCGATCGGCGAGCGGCCCATGATCTCGCACAGCGGCGCGTATTCGAAGTTGCTGAGCGCGTTCGCGTCGTGGTGCTTCGGCACGAACAAGTTCCAGAGCCCTTGCGCGCGCGCCTTCTTCTTCAGCTCTTCCATGATCGGCGGCACGGTCCAGCGGTCGCCCGATTCTTCGACCTGCCGGTGATAGACCGGCTCCGCCGGCATCACGTGCTCTTCCATGAAGGCGGCGACGCGCTTCTTCAGTTCCGCCGCGCGCGGGGTGGGGGAAAGCATTTGGGCCTCCTTCAGGCTCTGCTCACGAGGCCGCCGAGCCGGGCGAGCTCGGCGAGGTGGTGGTCGGCGTCGCCATAGAGCGTGTCGATCATGGTGGCGCGTTTGAAATAGTGCCCGACCTTGTACTCCATGGTCATACCGATGCCGCCGTGGAGCTGGATCGCCTGCTGGCCGACGAGCTTCACCGAGCGGCCGATCTGCACCTTGGCCGCCGAGATCGCCTTGCGCCGCTCGATGGCGTTCGTCTCCTCCGCCATCATGGTGGCGAAATAGGCCATGCTGCGTGCCTGCTCGAGCGCCACGAACATGTCCACGGCGCGGTGCTGCAGCACCTGGAACGCGCCGATCGGAACGCCGAACTGCTTCCGGGTCTTCAGATACTCGACCGTGAGCTCGTGCATGGCGGCCATCGCGCCCACTGCTTCCGCGCTGAGCGCGGCGATGGCGATATCGACCGCGCGCTCGATCAAAGGCAGGGCGTTGCCGGCCTCGCCGATCACGCCGTCGGCGCCGACGCGCACGTTCGAAAGCTGAATTTCCGCCGCGCGCAGGCCGTCCACGGTCGGATAGCCGCGGCGCGACATGCCGTTCGCCTTGGCGTCCACGAGGAAAAGTCCGACGCCGCTCTTATCGCGCCGCGCGCCGGCGACGCGCGCGCTCACGATCAGCTTGTCGGCGGTGTCGCCGTGCAGCACGACGCTTTTCGCGCCGTCGAGCACGTAGCCGGCGCCGTCCTTCTTCGCCGTGGTCGCGACGTCGAACAGATCGAAGCGCGATTGGCGCTCCACATGGCCGAAGGCCAAGAGCAGGCTGCCGTCGGCGATTTTCGGCAGCAGCGCCTGCTGCTGCGCGGCGCTGCCGCCGAGCCGGATCAGCCCGCCGCCCAGGATCACGGTCGCGAACAACGGCTCGAGCGCGAGCGCGCGGCCGAACGCCTCCATCACGATCATGGTCTCCACCGGACCGCCGCCGAAGCCGCCGTATTTCTCCTCGAACGGCAGCCCGAGCAGGCCGAGCTCGGCGTATTGGCGCCAGACCTGGCGGCTCCAGCCTTCGGGCTCGGCCATGTAGCGCTGGCGTGCCTCGAACCCGTAGCGGTCCGCGAGCAGCCGCTGCACGCTTTCCTTCAGGAGCCGCTGCTCTTCGCTGAGTTCGAAGTCCATTTTCTCCGCCACAACTCAATCGTCATGCCCGGCCTTGTGCCGGGCATCCACGTCTTTCGGCATCGAAACGAAGACGTGGATGGCCGGGACAAGCCCGGCCATGACGTGGATCAACTACAGTCCCAGCACCGCCTTGGCGATGATGTTCTTCTGGATCTCGTTCGAGCCGCCGTAGATCGAGACCTTGCGGTAGTTGAAATAGGTGGGCGCGATCGGCGCCGCCCATTCCGGCCCGTCACTCGGCTCGTTGCGCAGCAGCCCACGGTCGTCGCGCTCGTAGGGCAGGGCGTAGGGCCCGACGATCTCGAGCGCGAGCTCGGTGATCGATTGCTGGATCTCGGAGCCCTTGATCTTGAGGATCGAGGAAGCCGGGTTCGGCCGGTTCGACTTGCGGCTGCGCTCGTCGGCGACGACGCGCAACAGCGTCATTTCGAGCGCCTTCAGCTCCACCTCGATCGCCGCGATCTTGGCGCGGAAGGCCGGGTCCTCGATCAGCGGCTTGTCGCCGACGCGCTCGAGCGCGGCAAGCTCCTTCAGACGCCGCACGCGTTCCTTGGAGATACCGACGCGCGCAATCCCGGTGCGCTCGTTGCCGAGCAGGAACTTGGCGTAGTCCCAGCCCTTGTTCTCCTGGCCGACCAGGTTCTCGACCGGCACTCTTACGTCGTCGAAGAACACCTCGTTCACCTCGCGTCCGCCGTCGATGGTCTGGATCGGGCGCACGGTGATGCCTTTGCTCTTCATGTCGATGAGCAGGAACGAGATGCCCTCCTGCTTCTTGGCCGCCGGGTCGGTGCGCACCAGGCAGAAGATCCAGTTCGCGTATTGCGCGAGCGTGGTCCAGGTCTTCTGGCCGTTGACGATGTAGTGGTCGCCCTCGCGCTTGGCACTGGTCTTGAGCGAGGCGAGGTCCGAGCCCGATCCCGGCTCGGAGAATCCTTGCGCCCACCAGTCGTCGATATTGGCGATGCGCGGCAGGAAGCGCTTCTTCTGCGCCTCCGAGCCGAACGCGATGATCACCGGCCCCACCATGTTGACGCCGAACGGCAGCGGGTCCGGCGCCGGCAGCATTTCGCGCTCTTCCTGGTAGATGTGCTGCTGAACCGGCGTCCAGCCGGTGCCGCCCCATTCCTTGGCCCAGTGCGGCACCGCCCAGCCCTTCTGGTTCAGAATCCGCTGCCAGGTGACGATGTCGTCCTTCGACAGCGAGCGGCCCTCGACCATCTTCTTGCGGATGGCTTCCGGCAGCGCACCTTTCAGGAACGCGCGCACATCCTGGCGGAAGGCGTTCTCTTCGGGGGTGAAGCGGAGATCCATTGGACGCCTCCTGATTATCTTATTCGTCCCCCGCCTGCGCGGGAGGTCGGCGAGCGAAGCGAGCCGGGAGGGGGTCCTTCGGCACCACGTGATTCAACTTTCCCCCTCCCCAACCCTCCCCCGCAAGCGGGGGAGGGAGTTGCGATCAGTGAATCTCGAACAGGCCGGCGGCGCCCATGCCGCCGCCCACGCACATGGTGACGATACCGCGCCTGGCCCTGCGCCGGCGCCCTTCGATCAGGATATGCCCGGTCATGCGCGCGCCGCTCATGCCATAGGGGTGGCCGATCGAGATCGCGCCGCCGTCCACGTTGAGATTCTCGTGCGGGATGCCGAGCCGCTCGCGGCAATAGAGCACTTGGCTCGCGAACGCCTCGTTCAGCTCCCAAAGGTCGATGTCCGTGACCTTGAGACCGGCGCGCTGCAAGAGCTTCGGCACCGCGAATACCGGGCCGATCCCCATCTCGTCCGGCTCGCAGCCGGCGATGGCGAAGCCGCGGAAGGTGCCGAGCGGCTTCAGCCCCTTCTTCTCCGCAAGCTTCGCATCCATCACGACGCAAACCGACGCGCCGTCGGATAGCTGGCTCGCATTGCCGGCGGTGATGAAGCCGCCGTCGCGCACCGGCTTCAACACGGCAAGCCCCTCCATATTGGTGTCGGGCCGATTGCCCTCGTCCTTGCCGAGCGTGACGGCCTCGATCGTCTCCGCCTTGGTGTCCTTGTTCACCACTTTCTTCTTGGTCGGCAGCGGCACGATCTCGTCGTCGAACTTCCGGCCCTGTTGCGCGGAAGCCGTGCGGCGCTGGCTCTCCACCGCATAGGTGTCCTGCGCCTCGCGGCTCACCTTGTAGCGCGCGGCCACGTTGTCGGCGGTTTCGATCATCGGCATCCACATTTCCGGCTTGTGCTCCCACAGCCAGTCCTCGTGCGGGTTCTCGCTTTTCCCGTCCTGCACCAGGCTGATGCTCTCGAGCCCCCCGGCGACGATCACCGACGCCTCGCCGGAGATGATCCGCTGCGCCGCGAGCGCGATGGTCTGCAGGCCCGACGAGCAGAAGCGGTTCACGGTCATGCCTGAGACCGTCACCGGCATGCCGGCGCGGATCGCGGCCATGCGCGCGATGTTGTGCCCGGTGGCGCGCTCGGGCAGGCCGCAACCGAGGATCACGTCCTCGACTTCGGCGGGGTCGATTTTCGCGCGTTTGACCGCGTGCTGGATCACGTGGCCGCCGAGCGTGGCGCCATGCGTCATGTTGAAGGCGCCGCGATAGGCCCGGCCGATCGGCGTGCGGGCGGTGGAAACGATGACGGCTTCGGGCATCTAAGACCTCGCAGCTCTCAACGGGTTAGCTTCGGCCTGCGGCCGCGTCGCCGCAAGCGGCGGCGATGCCGCGGTGGCGGCGCGCTTCTGCCGCTCCTCCTCGACCAGTTCCTTCTTCGATAGCTTGCCGACGGGCGTGCGCGGCAACGCGTCGCGGAGCTCGAGCGCCGCCGGCATCTCGTGCCGGCCGATCTTGTCGGCCAGAAACGCGCACAGCGCCTCGAGCGTGAGCGGCGCCGCGCCGCGCTTCATCTTGACGAAGGCCTTGGCGGCCTCGCCGCGGTAAGCGTCGGGAATGCCGATCACGATCGCCTCTTCCACCTCGGGGTGCTCGAAGATCGCGGATTCGATCACGCCCGGATAGACGTTGAAGCCGCCCGAGATGATCATGTCCTTCTTGCGGTCGACGAGGAAGAAGTATCCGTCCTCGTCCATGTAGCCCATGTCGCCGGTGAGGAAGAAGCCGTCGGCGAAGGCGGCGGCGGTCTCCGCGGGCCGATTCCAGTAGCCCTTGGTCACGTTCAGCCCCTGGATCCGAAACTCGCCGATCTGGTTCGGGCCGAGCACGCGCTTCGGATCGTCGGCCGCGACCACCTCCATCACGATGCCCGGCAGCGGCAGGCCGATCGAACCCGGCTTTTCCGGGCCGCCGAGCGCGAATCCGGTGCCGGCCGGCGAGGTTTCGGTCATGCCCCAGCCGTTTCTGAGCTTGAGGCCGGTCAGGCGCTCGAAGCGCTCGGCGATCTCGACCGGCAGCGGCGCGCCGCCCGAGCCGCATTGGCGGAGCGAGGAGAGGTCGCGCTTTTCGATGCCCGGGTGCGAGACCAGCGCGATCCACATGGTCGGCACGCCTGGAAACAGCGTGGCGCGCTTGACCTCGATGTCGTGCAGGACGCTTTCGACGTCGAAACGCGTACGCAACAGCAGTTCGTTCCCGCGCCGAAGTTGCGAGAGCATCACCGCCGAGAGCGCATACATATGAAAGAGTGGCAGCACGCAGATCACCCGATCGCTGCCCGGCTCGATCTCGGTTTGCGGGTCGTACCAGGCGGCGTACATGTACGTGGCGGCGGTGAGGTTGACGTGGGAGATCAGCGCGGCCTTGGGCTGGCCGGTGGTGCCGCCGGTGTATTGCAGGAGCGCAACGTCCTCGACGGAGACCAGCGGCCACTCCCGGGGGATCGATTGGCCTCGAAGCAAGCGCGTGAACGCGATGGTCCGCTCGGACTCGGCGAAGGCTTCGGGTTGGATCGGCGCCGGCCCCCAGTAGAGCTCGTCGCCGACGATCAACCGATCGACGTGACCGGCGGCGGCGAGCTTCCGCGCCATCGCCAACATCGCGGGAAAATTCACCGTCACCAGCGTGCGCGCGCCGCTGTCGGCGAGCTTGTGCACGAGCTCGCGCTCGGCATCGAGCGGGGACAGGTGCACGATCCGCGCGGCCGCCCGCATCGCGCCGAAGAACGCGATCGGATGATAGGGCGTGTTGGGCAGATAGACCGCGATCGGCGTGCCGCGCCCAAGATCGAGCCGCAGCAGCGCCGCGGCGAATTGGTCGGCTAGCGCGCCGAGCTCGCGATAAGAAATCTTTCGGTCGCGGTAGTCGAGCGCGGGCTTGTCGCCATGGGCCCCGACCGCACGGTCGAGCAGCGCCGGGAGCGTGCAGGTCTCGATCGGCGTGTCCCAGCGCACCCCCGGCGGGTACGACCGCTCCCACGGATAGGGTCGCGCCGGTGTCATGATTTTGCGCCGAGCGAGAGGAAGCCGCGGCCTTCGCTGGCGAGCTTCACCAGGAGCGGCGCCGGCTCGAGATTCTTGTCCTTGGAATGGGCGGCGAATTTCGCGAGCTGGTCGCGGATATAGGCGAGGCCGACGGTGTCGGCGTAGAACATCGGCCCGCCGCGCCAGACCGGCCAGGCATAGCCATAGACCCACACCACGTCGATATCGCCCGGCCGCCGCGCGATGCCTTCCTCGAGGATGCGCGCGCCCTCGTTGATCATCGGGAAAATCATGCGCTCGACGATTTCCTTCCTGTCGATCGGGCGGCGGGTGACGCCGAGGCGCTTCGAGATCGCGACGATCAGCGCCTCCACCTCCGGATCCGGGATCGGCGTGCGCGCACCGCCCTCGTAGCGGTAGAAGCCCTTGCCGGTCTTCTGGCCGAAGCGGCCGAGCTCGCACAGCGCGTCGATGATCTCCGCGCGCTGGCCGCTCGCCTTGCGCCTGCGCCAGCCGATGTCGAGGCCGGCGAGGTCGCCCATGGCGAACTGGCCCATCGGGAAGCCGAACTCGACGATCGCCGCGTCCATCTCCTGCGGCAGCGCGCCCTCGATCAGCATGCGCTCGGCCTCGATCGAGCGCGCCCGCAGCATGCGGTTGCCGACGAAGCCGTCGCACACGCCAACCACCACCGGCACCTTGCCGAGCTTGCGCGCGACGCTGAGCGCGGTGGCGAGCACGTCGGGCGCGGTCTCCTTGCCGCGCACGATTTCGAGCAGCTTCATGACGTTCGCCGGGCTGAAGAAATGGGTGCCGAGCACGTCGGCGGGCCGGTGCGCGGCGGCGCCGATCGCATTGATGTCGAGGTAGGAGGTGTTGCTGGCGAGCACGGCGCCACGCTTGGTGATCTTGTCGAGCTTGCCGAATATCTCTTGCTTGAGCGGCATTTCCTCGAACACCGCCTCCACCACCATATCCGCGTCGGCGACGGCTTCGAGCTCGGTCGCGCCCTTGATCAGCGCCATGCGCCGGTCGACGTCCTCGTTGGTGAGCCCGCCGCGCGCGGCGGTGGCGCGATAGTTCTTCTCGATCCGGCCGAGCCCGGCCTTGAGCGCGTCCGGCGAGCTCTCGACCACCGTCACCGGGATGCCGGCGCTGGCGAAGCACATGGAGATGCCGCCGCCCATGGTGCCGGCGCCGATCACGGCCGCGCGCTTGATCTCGCGCGGCTTGGTGCCTTCGGGGAGATCGGGGACTTTGGCCGCCTCGCGCTCGGCGAAGAACAGGTGGCGCTGCGCTTTCGATTCCTCGCCCATGAGCAATTCGACGAACAGCTCGCGCTCGCGCTTGAGCGCTTGATCGAACGGCATGGTGACCGCGTTCCGCACGGCTTCGAGACAGGCCATCGGCGCGCGGGTGCCGCGCGCGCGGCGGATCGCGGGCGTGATCAGCTCGGACAGCAGCGCCGGATTGACGCGCGCCGGCGCGAGCTTTTCATCCATGTCGCGCAGGCGACGGAGCGGGCGCTTTTCCGCCAGCGCGCGCCGCGCGAACGCGACCGCGCCCGCGATCAGATCGCCGTCGATCATCTCGTCGATGATGCCGTCGGCGAGCGCGTCCTTGGTCGGCATCGGATCGCCGGAAAGAATGGCGCGCAACGCCTTTTCCGGCCCGATCAGCCGCGGCAGCCGCACGGTGCCGCCGGCGCCCGGGTTCAGGCCGAGCTTGATCTCGGGCAGGCCGGGCCGGGTGTTCGGCGCCGCCACGCGGAAATGGCAGCCGAGCGCGAGCTCGAAGCCGCCGCCGAGCGGGGTTCCGTGCATCGCGGCGACAGTGAGCTTCTTCATGTCGTCGAGCGCCGCGATGAGATCCAAGAGGCTCGGCGACTTCGGCGGCTTGCCGAACTCGGTGATGTCGGCGCCGGCGATGAAGGTGCGCCCGGCGCAGGCGATCACCACCGCCTGGATCGCGGCCTCCTCGCGCGCGCGCGTGAGGCCGTCCATGATCCCGACCCGCACCGCGTGGCTCAACGCGTTGACCGGCGGATTGTCCACGACAATCACACCGATCTCGCCGTCCCGGCGAAACTCGACGATTGGCAAGCGGCGTTTCCTCCCGCGCGGCGCGCCGAGCCCGGCCGATGCGCCGCGTTCCCGTCGGTTTCCGTTCGCGCTCGTCGCGGAGGGATTCTATCCGACCGCGAGCGCCCGCGCTGTGCGGTGCGAGCGCCGCGCCCGAGTCTTAGTTCCGCAGAGTGAAACCATGTTCTGCAAGATTGACCCGGACGCTAAGAAGTGATGGCATCGGAGTCAATCGTCGGTCCGAGATCCGGGGAACGCGCGTCCCATGAGCAAGGTCGCCGGTTCGAATCTGGCCCGCGCCCATGATCCCTGGCGCGCGAGCGCGCGCGGCGCTCGGGACCGCGAGCATGTTCGTGACCGCAAGTTCGTGGAGTCGCTCGCGCGCGGGCTCGAGGTACTGCGCGCCTTCACGCCCAACGAAGGTCTGCTCGGCAACCAGGAAATCGCCGCACGCACCAACCTCCCGAAGGCCACGGTCTCGCGCCTGACCTATACGTTGACCCAGCTCGGCTATCTCAACCACGTCGGGCGGCTCTCGAAGTACCAGCTCGCGCCGGCCGCGCTTTCCCTCGGCTACTCGGCACTCGCCAACATGCGCATCCGCCAGATCGCGCGGCCCTATATGCAGGAGCTCGCGAATTACGCGAGCGCCACGGTCGCGCTCGGCACCCGCGATCGCCAGAGCCTGATCTATATCGAGCATTGCCGCGGCAAGGCCGCGCCCATGCTCCGGCTCGATCTCGGCTCGCGCATCCCGATCGCCACCACCGCCATGGGCCGGGCGCTGCTCGCCGCCATGCCGGTAACGGAGCGCGAGTGGATGATGTCGCATATCCAGCGCCGCGAGGGCGAAGGCTGGCCCAAGGTGCGCGCCGGCATCGAGCGCGCAGTCAATGACCTCGTCACGCGCGGCTTCGTGCTGTCGCTCGGCGAGTGGCAGCAGGATATCGTGGCCGTGGGCGTTCCGCTGACGGTCCCGTCGGACGGCTCGGCCGCGTTCGCCTTCAATTGCGGGGCACCGACGTTCCGGCTTTCGCGCGACCGGCTCGAGAACGACGTCGGACCGCGGCTCGTCAACATGGTGCGCAATGTCGAAGCTGCCCTGAACGGCCAGTAGAGCCGGACGGGCGAAGAAGGGGGAGGAAAACGATGAGGTGGGCCGCGGCCGGGCCCGTTCGCGGAGCGGACGGAAGCCGGCCGAATCCGAACCGCGCGGCGATCGGGTCGCGGTGATGAACACGCGAGTGTCCGCCCGCCCGGCCGCGGTGGAGCGCGCGCGCTCGCGCTCCGCCGAGCCGCTGCTCGCGATCAAGAACGTCGGCGTCCGCTTCGGCGGCATCATCGCGCTCGAGGACGTGTCCTTCGGCCTGCCCGACGGCGTCTTGCTCGGTTTGATCGGCCCGAACGGCGCGGGCAAGACCACGCTGTTCAATTGCTTCAGCCGTCTCTACACGCCGCACCAGGGCGATATCCTGTTCCAGGGGCGCACCATCCTCGACAGGCCGCCGCACGGCATCGCCGAGCTCGGCATCGGCCGCACGTTCCAGAATTTGGCGCTGTTCCGCACCATGACCGTGCGCGACAACATCCGCGTCGGCGGCCACCGCCGGAGCCGCAGCGATTTCTTCAGCGACGCGCTGCGGCTGCCCTGGGTCAAGCGCGAGGAGGAGGCGCTCGACGAAACCGTCTCCGAGCTGATCAATTATCTGCGCCTGGGCAATTGGGCCGAGCGCCGCGCCTTCGAGCTTCCGCTCGGCGTGCAGAAGCGCGTCGAGCTCGCGCGCGCGCTGGCGGTGCGGCCGAAGCTCCTGCTGCTCGACGAGCCCGCCGGCGGCCTCAATCACCACGAAGTGGTCGAACTCGGCGCGCTGATCCGCCGCATTCGCGACGAGCGCGGCGTCACCGTGCTGCTGGTCGAGCACCACATGCAGCTCGTGATGTCGATCTGCGAGACGGTTGTGGCGCTCGATTTCGGCCGCAAGATCGCCGAGGGCACGCCGGCCGAAGTGCGATCCGACCCCGAAGTCATCCGCGCCTATCTCGGGACCACGAAACAATGAGCGCGCCGCTGCTCGACGCCAGCAACCTCGACGCCTTCTACGGGCCGACCCAGGTCCTGTACGGGGTCGACCTGGAAGTGGTCGCCGGCGGGATCACCACGCTGCTCGGCGCCAACGGCGCCGGCAAGACCACGACGCTGCGCTCGCTCACCGGCATGCTCGACACCAAGGGCGAGGTCCGCTTCGACGGCCGTTCGATCGCCGGCCGCGCCACCGAGGACATCGTGCGTCTCGGCATCGCCCACGTGCCCCAGGGCCGCGGCACCTTCGTGCGCGAAACCGTGGAGGAGAACCTGCAGATCGGCGCCATGAGCCGGCGCGACCGGGCCGCGATTTCCGCCGACGTCGAGCGCGTCTACGGCTATTTCCCGCGTCTGAAGGAGCGCCACCGCCAGCAGGCCGGCACGCTGTCCGGCGGTGAGCAGCAAATGCTCGCGGTCGGCCGGGCGTTGATGCTCAGGCCCAAGCTCATGCTCCTGGACGAGCCGTCGTTCGGCCTGGCGCCGCTCCTGGTGCAGGAGCTGTTCGAGATTCTGCGCGCGCTCAACCGCGACGAAGGCGTGAGCATGTTGATCGTCGAGCAGAACGCGGCGCTCGCTCTCGATCTGGCCGACCACGCCTATCTGTTGGAGACCGGCCGCCTGGTCATGTCCGGCCCGGCCGGCGAGATCCGCAACAACGAAACCATCCGCCGCTCCTATCTCGGCTACTGACCGCGAGACCAACGATGGAACTCTTCCTGCATCAGGTGCTCGCCGGCCTCGCCACCGGAGGCATCTATGCCTGCATGGCGCTCGCCGTGGTGATGATCTACCAGGCGATCGACAGCCTCAATTTCGCGCAGGGCGAGATGGCGATGTTCTCGACCTTCATCGCCTGGCAATTGCTGCAATGGGGCTTGCCCTATTGGGCCGCCTTCTTCCTCACCATCGGGATCTCGTTCGTCGCCGGCGTGGTGATCGAGCGCGTGGTGTTCAAGCCGGTCCAGAACGAGTCGGTGCTGAGCCACGTGGTCATCTTCATCGCCCTATTCGCGATCATCAACAGCGCCGCCGGCTTCATCTGGGATTTCACGATCAAGTCGTTTCCGAGCCCTTTCGGCACCCGCGAGCTGTTCGGCCAGCGGCTGATCAGCGCGCACGACGCCGGGATGATCGGGATCACGATCCTGATGCTGGTGCTGCTCTATCTGTTCTTCCGTTACACGCGGGTCGGCCTCGCCATGCGCGCGGCCGCCGCCAATCCGGAATCCGCGCGGCTCGCCGGCATCCGCGTCGGCTGGATGGTGGCGCTCGGCTGGGGTATGGCCGCGGCCGTCGGCGCGATCGCCGGCATGCTGATCGCGCCGGTGGTCTTCCTCGAGCCCAACATGATGCTTTCGATCCTGCTCTACGGCTTCGCCGGCGCGGTGGTCGGCGGGCTGACCAGCCCGCTTGGCGCGGTGATCGGCGGCTTCTCCATGGGCGTAATCGAAAATCTTGCCGGCACCTTTATTCCCTATGTCGGCCGCGAGCTGAAGCTCACGATCGCGCTGACGCTGATCGTGGCGGTGCTGACGGTGAAGCCGAGCGGATTGTTCGGGAGAACGGTGGAGACGCGGGTATGACGACGCGCATCGAACCGCTTTCGGTCCCGATCATGGCCTTGGTCGGCGCGGTGGTCGTCGTGCTCCTGCCGTACTGGAAGCAGATTCTCCTCGCGATCGCCGTGGCGATAGCGATCGTACTCGCATTCACGCTGAAGAACTTCATCCTGTTCCAGCTCACACTCGCGCTGATCTATGCATTGGCGATCCTCGGCCTCAATCTCCTGACCGGATACAACGGGCAATTCTCGCTCGGGCACAGCGCGTTCCTGGCGGTCGGCGCCTACACCGCGGCGATCATGATGGAGCACGGCGGCATCGACTATTACTGGACCCTGCCGGCCGCCGGCGTCGTCTGTTTCGTCTTCGGGTTCCTGTTTGGCCTGCCGGCGTTGCGGCTCGAAGGCATTTACCTCGCGCTCGCCACCTTCGCGCTCGCGATAGCGATGCCGCAGATCCTGAAATCGACGCCGCTCGAGTATTGGACCGGCGGCGTGCAGGGCATCGTGTTGCTCAAGCCCGAAGCGCCGTTCGGCCTGAAGCTCAGCTCCGACCAATGGCTTTGGATTTTCACGGTCGCTGTCGCGCTGGTAATGTACGTGTGCGCCTATCAGCTCATCAAGAGTCGCACCGGGCGCGCGATGATCGCGATTCGCGACAATTCGATCGCCGCCAAATCCATGGGGATCAATCTGTCGCTTTACAAGGCGCTGACCTTCGGCGTGAGCGCGTTCTATACCGGGGTGGCGGGCGCGCTCGGCGCGATCGTCATCGCGTTCGTCGCGCCCGACAGCTTCACCTTGGTGCTGGCGATCGGCCTGTTCGTCGGCATGGTCGTCGGCGGCGCCGCTTCGATCGTCGGAACCCTGGTCGGCGGCCTGTTCCTGCTTTTTGTGCCGAATATTGCCGAGACTTTCTCGAAGGGTCTTTCCGGAGCGTTCTATGGTATTATTCTAATTCTCACGATTTACGCGATGCCATCGGGCGCGGCGGGCCTGGTTCGCCTGACCCTGCTCCGGCTGATGACCCGGCTTGCCGCGAGGTAGCCGGTATGGAAACAATGAACACAGGAGGAAACCACATGAAGACATCCAGTGTCCGTCTGCTGGCGACGCTCGCCTTCGGGCTCGCCTTGGCGGCCTCTCCGGCCGTCGCGCAGAAGAAATACGATCCGGGTGCGACCGACACCGAGATCAAGATCGGCAACATCAATCCCTATAGCGGACCCGCGTCCGCTTACGGGACGATCGGCAAGACCATCGGCGCCTACTTCAAAAAGGTCAACGCCGAAGGCGGTATCAACGGCCGTAAGATCAACTACATCACCTATGACGACGGCTACAGCCCGCCCAAGGCGGTGGAGCAGGCGAGGAAGCTCGTGGAGAGCGACGAGGTGCTCTTGATCTTTCAGAGCCTCGGCACGCCGTCGAATACGGCGATCCACCGCTACATGAACCAGAAGAAGGTGCCGCAACTGTTCGTCGCCACCGGCGCGACCGTGTGGGGCGACCCGAAGAACTTCCCCTGGACCATGGGCTGGCAGCCCAACTACCAGAGCGAAGGCCGCGTGCTTGCCAAGTACGTCCTGGACAAGAAGCCGAACGGCAAGATCGGCATCCTCTACCAGAACGACGACTACAGTAAGGACTACATGAAGGGCTTCAAGGACGGTCTCGCCGGCAAGGTGCAGATCGTCGCCGAGCTGCCCTACGAAGTGACCGACCCGACCATCGACTCGCAGATCGTGAATCTGAAGGCCTCCGGCGCCGACATCTTCTTCAACGTCACCACGCCGAAATTCGCGGCCCAAGCGATCCGCAAGGCCGCCGAGATCGGCTGGAAGCCAATGCATCTCCTGAACAGCGTGTCGGCCTCAGTCGGCTCGGTGCTCAAGCCCGCCGGGTTTGAGGCGTCCCAGGGCATCCTGACCACCTCCTACATCAAGGATCAGACCGATCCGCAGTGGAAGAACGATCCTGCGATGAAGGAATGGATTGCCTTCATGGACAAATATTATCCGGATGGCGATAAGACCTCGAGCTTCACCGTCTACGGCTACACCGTGGCGCAGACGCTCGTGCAAGTTCTGAAGCAGGCCGGCGACGACCTCACACGTGCGAACGTGATGAAGCAAGCCGCAAATCTGAAGAACTTCGAACCTGGATTGCTGCTGCCCGGCATCAGGATCAATACCAGCCCGACGGATTTCTTCCCGATCAAGCAGATGCAGATGGCGCAATTCAAGGGCGAATCGTTCGAGCTGTTCGGCCCGATCATCTCGGGCGAGATCAGCAGCGGGATGTGATCACTTCCTGAAGCATCAAGAACGAGAGGCCGCCTTCGGGCGGCCTCTTCGTTTTTATCCCTCCCCTTGCGGGGAAGGTGCATAGCGAATGCCAATTGGCATTCGCGTTCTTTACGTTGGACGCCCGGCGCGAAGCGCCGGGCTATGCGAAGTCGGCCGGGTGGGGGGTGATGAAGAAGAAACGAGACGTCGAAGCCGAAACGCGAATTCGGACCCCCACCCCGGCGCTCGGCTTCGCCTCACGCCGACCCTCCCCGCAAGGGGGAGGGAAGGTGCGATGCCTCACGCCTGCGCGATGAACTTCTTCGTCATATAGACCTCGAGGCCCTCGATGCTGCCCTCGTGGCCGTAGCCGCTCTCCTTGACGCCGCCGAACGGCGTCTCGGCCGTCGAGACCGCGAAGGCGTTGACGCCCACCATGCCGGCCTCGAGCGCGTCGCCGATCGCGGTCGCGGTATTGGCCGAGCCGGTGAAGGCATAGGCGGCGAGCCCGAAGGGCAGCGCGTTCGCCCGCTGCACCACCTCGTCGAAGGTCTTGAACGGCACGATCGGCGCCACCGGCCCGAACGGCTCCAAAGTCATCAGCTTGGAATCGTCGGGGACGTCGGTCACCACCGTCGGCTCGAAGAAATAGCCTTGGTTGCCGCGCCGCTTGCCGCCGGCCGCGATCTTGGCGCCGACATTACGGCAGTCCTGCACCAGCGCTTCCATGGCGTCGAGCCGCCGCGCGTTCGCGAGCGGGCCCATCTTGCTGTCCGCCTCGAGCCCGTCGCCGAGCTTGATGCCCTTGGCGTACTCGGTGAAGCGGTCGAGGTAGCGCTTGTAGATCTTGTCCTGCACATAGAAGCGCGTGGGCGAGATGCAGACCTGGCCGGCGTTGCGGTATTTGCCGGCGGCATTGATCTCTGCGGTCTTCTCCGGATCGACGTCGTCGAACACCACGACCGGCGCGTGCCCGCCGAGCTCCATGGTGGCGCGCTTCATGCCTTCGGCCGCGAGCTTGGCCAGATGCTTGCCGACCGGCACCGAGCCGGTGAACGAGATCTTCCGCACCGCTTCTTTTCGGATCAGGTGCTCGGAAATCTGCGCCGGCACGCCGAACACGAGGTTGAGGACGCCCTTGGGCAGGCCGACATCTTCGAAACAGCGCACCATCTCGATGCAGCTCCCCGGCGTCTCTTCCGACGGCTTCAGAATCAGCGCGCAGCCGGCGCCGAGCGCGCCCGCGATCTTGCGCGCCGGCGTCAGCGCCGGAAAGTTCCACGGCGTGAACGCCGCGCACACGCCGACCGGCTCCTGCAGCACGAGCTGGCGCACGCCCCTGACCCGGCCGGGGATGATGCGGCCATAGGCGCGGCGGCCTTCCTCGCCCATCCATTCGATCACGTCGGCGGCCGCGTCCACCTCGAGCCGCGACTCGGCGATGATCTTGCCTTGCTCCTGGGTCATGATGCGGGCGATCTTCTCCTTGCGCTCGCGCATGAGATCGGCCGCCTTGCCCATGATGCGCGAGCGGTCATAGGCCGGCATCGCGCGCCACACCGCGAAGCCCTTGATCGCCGCTGCGAGCGCCTGATCGAGGTCGGCGATGGTCGCGTGCGGCAACTCGGCCAGCGTCTTCTCGGTCGCGGGGTTGAGCACCGGCTCGAGCTTGCGCCCGCCCTCCTTCATCCAGGCACCGTCGATATAGAGTCCGAGTTCGGGGTACATGGCGCGTCTATCCTTGGCGTTGCGGCGCTACGTTGCGGCACCCAAGGGCCGGTGGCAAGGTGCGCGCATGACCTTGCAAGAGCGCCGCGTGGCGAGCGCCCGCATCGCGAAACCGACCGGCCCGCGTTCCGGCGGGCGCATCCTCGTCGATCAGCTGCTCGTGCACGGCGCCGACATGGCCTTCTGCGTGCCGGGCGAGAGCTATCTCGAAGTGCTCGACGCGCTCTATGACGTGCGTAATCGCATTTCGCTCATCAACGCGCGTCATGAGGCCGGCGCCGCCAACATGGCGGAGGCCTATGGCAAGCTCACCGGCAAGCCCGGCATCGCCATGGTCACCCGCGGGCCCGGCGCCTGTCATGCCGCGGTCGGGATTCACACCGCGTTCCAGGATTCGACGCCCATGATCCTGCTCGTGGGCCAGGTCGGCCGCGGTATGATGGACCGCGAGGCGTTCCAGGAAGTCGATTTCCGCCGGATGTTCGGTCCGCTCGCGAAATGGGCGGCGGAGATCGACATCACCGCGCGCATTCCCGAATATCTCGCGCGCGCCTTCCATCTCGCTACCTCCGGCCGGCCCGGCCCGGTGGTTCTGGCGCTGCCCGAGGACATGTTGAGCGAAACCGCCGAGGTCGAGGACGCATCGCCCCATGTGAGCGCGCAGCCGGCGGCGACGCCGGAGCATATCGCGGCGCTGCGCCAGATCATTGAGAAAGCCGAGCGGCCGCTCCTGATCGTGGGTGGTTTCGGCTGGAGCGACGCGGCCTGCA
>JAHFPN010000037.1 GCA_023269635.1 Hyphomicrobiales bacterium
CATGCTCTGGGGTATTTCTTCTATGAGCGCCGGTCCCCGGTCACCCGGTGCGATCCGCAAAGGTCATCCTGTCCGAGACAGTTTGATTTCACGAAGGAATCGCAATGCCGCAACTCGTACCGCCGCACGGCTCGGAGTCAGTCAAGTCACTGCTGCTGCCCGAGACGGAGCGGGCTGAGGAACGAAAGCGGGCGGAGAAACTCAGGAAGATTCCTCTCGACTCGCGTGCGGTGTCCGACGTCTTCATGCTGGCAATGGGGGCCTATTCGCCGCTTGACGGGTTCATGGGGCATGCCGACTGGCGCGGTTCGTGCCTGGATATGAAACTGACCAGCGGCGTCTTCTGGCCGATCCCGATCACACTCCCCGTCAACAAAGACCTTGCCGATAGCATCCATGCCGAAGAGGAGGTCACGCTCATCGACGCGGAGACCGGTGAAATACTCGCTGTCATGCAAGTTTCCGAGAAATATGCGATCGACAAGCAATTGGAGGCCGAGCACGTCTATCGCACCGCCGATCCGAAGCATCCAGGGGTAGCGAAGGTACTGGATCAGGGCGATGTCAACCTGGCCGGCCGTGTCATGGTGCTGAGCGAAGGCGAATATCCTGCCAAATACCCAGACCTCTATATCCGCCCCGCCCAGTCGCGGGCCATGTTTCTTGAGAGGGGCTGGTCGAATGTCGCTGCCTTCCAAACCCGAAATCCCATGCACCGTAGCCACGAGCACCTGGTGAAAATCGCGGTGGAGGTATCGGATGGTGTTTTCATCCATCAGGTGCTTGGGAAATTGAAAGCAGGCGACATTCCAGCCGATGTTCGCACCCGAGCGATCCAGGCGATGATCGACAATTATTTCCGCCCGGGAACGGTCATTCAGGCGGGCTATCCGATCGAGATGCGCTATGCAGGGCCGCGCGAGGCGCTGCTTCATGCCCTCATTCGGCAGAACTTCGGCTGCTCGCATCTTATCGTTGGGCGCGACCACGCTGGCGTCGGCGACTACTACGGTCCCTTCGATGCGCATCACATCTTCGATCAACTGTGGCCCGGCGCACTTCTTACCAGGCCGCTGAAGATCGACGTCACTTTTTACTGTCGGAAGTGTTACGGAATGGCGACGGCAAAGACCTGTCCCCACGATCCGAAGCATCACATTTCGATCTCCGGCACGCAGCAGCGCGAAATGCTCTCGACCAATGCGGACATACCGCCCGAGTTCAGCCGGCCGGAGGTGGTGGCGATCCTCAAGGAGTATTACGCAGGTCTGCGATCGACGGGCTCGGGTCCGGCATAATGATTATCGCGCAAATCTCGGATACCCATATAGCGCTGGATACGCCCGACGCCGATAAGAGAATACGAGATTTCGCGCTCACGGTTGCGGACATAAACGCACTCGATCCAACCCCCGATGTGATCGTTCACACCGGGGATATCGTTCAAAACGGACGGCAAGACGAATACGCTCAGGCAGTGGCCACACTCGCGAAGGCGCGTGCGCCGGTATATGTCCTGGCCGGCAACAGGGATAACAGGGCGAATTTGCGCGCGGCCTTTTCGTCATGCGGATATCTTTCGCCCGATTCCGACTTTATCGACTATGCGATCGACGACTACCCGGTAAGACTGATTGCGCTGGATACCCTGAGTTCAGACGGCAACAAGGGTGACTTTTGCCCCGAACGGGTTAGACGTTTGATTGACCTGATCGATGCCGAGACCGCCAAGCCTATTGCGGTTTTCACGCACCATCCGCCGTTTGAGGTTACGGTGGGGCCGGACCGGCTTCACTTCGAAACACCGGAAATAATGTCGGGGCTGCGCCAAGCTTTGCAGCATTCCGGGCGGGTCGTCGCCGTTTTCAGCGGCCATGTTCACCGTGCTGCTGCGGGTCATGTCGGGAGCATCCCGGCGACCGTGATGCCGAGCATCGCGACGACGCTGCGCAGGGGTGAGTATCCGGCTCCAATGAAGATACGTCCGGTCTATCACGTGCACCGGTTTCATCCGGTTTGGGGCTTTGCCACCGAAACACGGATTGTCGGAACAGGGCCGCATCAGCCGCGCGCGAACACCGCGCGGATTGCCCCGCCGAGGGAGCCCTCTTCGAGGTATTTCATTCCAAAATAGCCGCCGCCAAGGATCGACAGCCAGGCGATCACGCTGCCGAGTGACAGCGTTGACATGCCAGTAACGCCCTGGCCGATCGTGCATCCCAGCGCCATGACGCCGCCGGCTCCCATCAGGGCTCCGCCGCCGAGATGGCGCACGAGATCGCTGCGATCGGCGAAGCTCTCGATCTGGAACGTGCCGGTCGCGACCGCCATGACGAAGCTGCCGACGATGACGCCTCCGACGGTGGCGATGCCGAAATTGACGGTGGCGCCGGTGAAGGTCATCAAGTACTGCAGGCTTTCACCGACCGGCGCGACGAATGTAACGGACGCCAGCGGCACGGGATTGAATTCGTCAGCGGCGATGATGCCGGTCAGCACCCAGCCAGCGATGACAGTGAGGCCGATGACGAGACCGGCGGCAATGTTAGCGGGACTGCGGCGGAAGGCTGCGTCCTTGAAGCAAAAGATGAGAAAGGCCGCCGCCACGGCCACCGCAGCGGCGGCACGCGCGGCGCCGGCCGGAAGGCCGATCACCGTCGCCGCCATCTCGCCGATATTCTGATTGCGCAGGCCGTGCGTCTTGAGATCGATGTTTGTGGCACTTTCGAGCTGGACTCGCACCAGCGCGAAGAGCCCGCGCAACGTCATATAGGCGACCGAACCGAGCACCAGGACCACGATCAGGGACTTCAAATTGCCGGCGCCGAGCCGCACCAATGTCTTGCTGCCGCAGCCTCCGGTCAGGGTCATGCCGAAGCCGAACATGGCGCCGCCGATGATGGCGCCAAGCCAGCCCAGGTTGGTGCTGAGATAGATCGCTTTGTTGACGTCGATGGCTCCGCTGAAGTGCAGCGCGTGGGTTCCGATGATCGCGACCGCGGTCGCGAGCACCCAGGCACGCAACCGTCGTCCGTCGCCCATCAGGACCAGGTCCGATAGCCCGCCCATGGTGCAGAAGTTGGTGCGTTGAGCGACGGCCCCGAACACCAGGCCGATGGTGAATCCGCCGATGCCGACGATCGTGGTTGCGGCAAGCTCACCCATCGACGGATGTCTCCTCGCGGCCGCGGACGCGCAGCGCAACCTCGGTCGAGTCCTACGTCAGGGTTTCACGTAGCTCCAGCCCTGCTCTTGCAGCTCGATCAGCCGCACGACGCCGGAGGGCACCGATTTCGCGAATTCCAATAGCGGGATATCCGCGGGCTTCTTGCCTTCCGCCCGCGCCATGTTCTCGCGCGTGTTTTCGCAGGCGGTGAAGGTAACGTTCGGCATGCTTTGCGAGAAGGATTTCAGGCGAGCCTTCACGGGCTCCGGCGAAGTGTCGGCGCGGAGCATGTGCAGGCCGGGACCGTAGGCCACGATCTCGATCTCTACCTGCTCTCCAATGCCCGAGTAGAACTGCGTGACGTTGGCGGCGTTGTTGAGGGCGAGAATCATCTTCGCCGGGTCGTTTTCGTCCACATGGATGGCAAGCCGATGGGTCTTCGCCTTGCCCGGCACTGCTACCGCTTTCTTGTCGGCGACCGACTGGGCCGATGCTGACAAACCGAACCCAAGAAGCGTTGCCGATGTTGCGGCGAAAGTCGCAAACATGCGGCGGCGGTTCAGCCCGGTCGTGACCATCTGCAATTCTCCCTCTCTCTTGCCGAGTGGATTGATCATGCGCTTGCGTGCCATGGAGGATCAAGGCAACCGGATTTCGCGGGCGCAAGCCACCGCGGTTGTCATCCTGTCGGCCGAAAAGCCCGGGTCATGCCGCTTCCCCGGCGCGCGATATTGCCGGATGAGGCACGGGCTCTTCTGGGCGGGACGGGCAAGTCGGCCTGTGGGTCCCCGACGCGTCCCCCGCTGACGTCGGTCCCCGCGCCCATCGGCTCAGTTCAGGCGCTTGATGAGGTATCGGTAGACGTCCTTGTCCTGCGTCGATTCGACGAGTTCGTTACCCGTGGCGCGGCAGAACGCCTCGAAGTCGGCAACGGAACCCGGGTCGGTTGCAAAGACCTCGAGCGTTCCGCCGACCGGCACGTCCTTGAGCGCCTTCTTGGCCTTCAGAATCGGCAGCGGACAATTCAAACCTTTCGCGTCGAGCACCTGATTGGTCATTCTCGTCGTCCGAAATTCGATGAAATTCAGCTTTCGTGCCGGAGATCAGATGAAGAGACTGACATCCGACTTGAGCGCCTTCTCCATGAAGGTCGCTGCGCCACCCAGTGTCGTTCCCTCGATTAGATCGTCGAGCTTATACTCGAACAGGTCCATGGTCATCTGGCAGGCGATCATCTTGACGTCGGATTCGACCGCAGCCTCGCGCAGCTCTTCGATTGAGGCGACGCCCTTGCGCTTAATGAGGTTCTTCATCATGACGCTGCAAGCGGCATCGACGCCGGGAATGGCGCCGACGATGTTCGGGAGGCCGATATGCATTCCCATCATCGGCATCTTCATCGCCGCATTGCCGAGCGGTGTCACCTGCAGATTGAGCTTCTTGAGCAGGAGCGGCAAGCCATAGAAGGTGAAGAACATCGTGACGTTCACGCCCATGGCCGCGGCGGTGGTGCCCAGGATGAACGGCGGGTACGCCCAATCGAGCGCCCCCTTCGTCACGATCATGGTCATCGTCTTTTGATTCGACGGCGCTTTGCTGATTGCTTGTGCTGCCATGACACGGAATCTTTCTTCTCTATCGTCGCGCGGAGAGTTTCGCGCCAATTCGCTTCATATTAGAAAAATTAGATATGATCCACGAGTGCCGGTCAAGCGAATTTCCGTGGCCGACCCGCTGCCTATTGACGCGATGGCCGATCGGCATCCCGGATGTTTCAATATCGTCCATTGCGGCGGTTCTCGGGAAGGTTCGCGATGCAACAGCACCTGCGCTCGGGCCGTCCTTGCCAACGACTTCCCGAGCGCCGCTCAAGCCAGGCGCTGGTTTGTCGCGGCGCCCTTCGCTAAGGTTTGATCGCATGTTCGCGCCCCTGCAACGCTACACGGCAGTCATTGCCGCGATCGACGCCGCCAATTCCGACGACCCAAGGACCATCGTCGCGGCAGCGGTGACGCGGCCCTACGAAGTCGTCTACTCCGAGCGCATGACCCGCCGGCTCGACGCAATGTACCCGGAGGCGTCCGAATTGCTGCGCATCGCCGCCCGCGGCCAGCACATTCGCCGCTTCGACATCCCGCGCTCGAGATTCCCGCAAGGCCGCGATGGCTATAACGAGTGGCGCCGAACCTGCCGGGAACACCATGCGAAGCTGCTCCACGAAATCATGAGCCGCAACGGCTACGACAACCAGGACATCGCGCACGTGGCCAAGCTCGTCAGGAAGGAGCAGCTCAAGAAGGACAAGGAATCCCAGGCGCTCGAGAACGTGGTCGACGTTGTCTTTCTCGAGCACTATTTCGACGAGTTCCACGGCAAGTACGCTCACTACGACGACGCCAAGATTATCGACATCATCGGCAAGACCTTGCGTAAGATGTCGCCCAGGGGTCATCAGGCCGCGCTCGCCCTCGATCTGCCGGAGCGCACGCGCAAGCTCGTTCTTGCGGCCCTCGAGCGGGAGGCCGCGGCGCTCGCCAGACTGGCCAAGGTCGCCATCGATTGAGCCACGCGGAAGGAGAGGCGCATGCCGACGAAGAGGAAAGGCCTAACGGGACCGAAGCGGAGGGCCGCACCGATTGCGAAGGCTGCTGCAAAGGCGAAGGGGAAAGCCGCGCCTTCGGCAAGCCGGAAAGCCGCTTCGCAGGCAAAGGCTCAACTCACAGCGGAGGCGCCGAGGCGATTCGCGCCTCCGACGATGTACGGCATTCTGCACCCCGGCGTGGAACTGCGATCGGAGCCGGAATTCCGGGATGCGCCCGACGGCTGGACGCAGGCCCAAGCCCGGACGCTGGCCGCCGCGGCGGGTCTCAAGCTCACGGACGATCATTGGGAGGTCATCCGCGTGCTGCAGGGTTGCTACAAGGACGAGCTGGCGCCGCGGCTCAGGCTGCTGCGCGATGCGCTCGAGGCGCGCTTCGCCGCTAAGGGCGGCATCAAATACCTGTTCGAGATTCTGCCGGGCGGCCCGATCGCGCAGGGCTGCACGCTCGCAGGCGTGAAGCCGCCCGCCGGAGCGAGGGACACTTCCTTCGGCAGCGTCGCGTAAAGCCGCCGCAGCCCGCCATACCCGAAGCGGCGCCCGCTCGCTCGCTAGGCGTTGCGACGGGCGGATTCTTTCCATGTGCGCACGAAGGCGACAAAACGGCGGGCCCAGCAGCCGCTGCGCGCGGTCGAGCGCAGGTGGCAGAAGCCGGCGAGTACGTTGCCTTTGACGATGCCGTCATGCTGCCCGTCAATGCCGCGGCCGCGGATGACCCGGTAGGCGAATCGGATAGCGGGATCCAGATGCTCGAGCGCGGCATAGTGGAACTCGTGGGCGGGAATGCGAGGCCTGCCGTTTTCGGTCGCCAACATGTCGGCGCTCGGCCAGGGTGAGGCGCCGGTCTCCTCCAACACGACGAGGCCACGCCCTTGGGGCGTTGCTTGCATCACGGTATCGGCCGGGATGAAGCCGACCATCTCGTGCACCTCCGAACCCCAGGTAATCGAGCGTGTGAGGTACATCAGGCCGCCGCACTCGGCGTAGATCGGCAGGCCATCCTGCGCGGCCTGCCGGATGTGGCCTTTCAGCCCTCTATTGGCCGCGAGCATCGGCATCTGCGTCTCGGGAAAGCCCCCGCCTATGAAAAGGCCGTCCGCTTCCGGCAGGCGCGCATCTTGTAAAGCGTTGAAGAAAACGAGCTCGGCCCCCGCTTGCTCGAGCGCCTCGAGATCGTCCGGATAGTAGAAGCCGAATGCCGCGTCGCGAGCCACCGCAATGCGCACGTCGGGCCTGGTGGCGGCAGCGGTCTCTCCGCCGGGCGAAGCAAGATCCGCGTCCGACCTCGCGAGCGGGTGCCGGTCTGCGGGTGCTGCGCGTGCGACCTCCAGCACGCGGTCGAGGTCGACGCCTTGTTCCACCGCCGATCGCAATCGGCCGATCGTCTCGTCCAATGCCACCATTTCCTCGGGCGTGATCAACCCGAGATGGCGCTCTTTCACCACAAGCGCCGGGTCGCGGCCGACGGCACCGATAACCGGCACGTCGGTGTAGCGCTCGATCGCCTGACGCAGCTTGCCTTCCTGCCGCGCCGACGCCACCCGGTTCAGGATCACACCGCGGATCGCCACGTCGCGGTCGAAAGTCTGGTAGCCCAGGACCAGGGGCGCCACGCCTCGCGTGATGCCCTCGCTGTCGATGACGAGGACGACCGGGGCACCGAGGAGCTTCGCGAGCGCTGCACTCGAGTCGTGGCCCTCGGGGTCGACCCCGTCGTGAAGCCCCTTGTTTCCCTCGATCAGCGCGAGATCTGCCCGCCCGGCATGGCGGGCGAAGAGAACGCGGATTTCTGCCTCGCTCTGCGTGTTGAAGTCGAGATTGTAGCAGGGCCGCCCGCTGGCGCGGGCGAGCCACATGGGGTCGATGTAGTCGGGACCCTTCTTGAAAGACTGGACGCGCAGCCCGCGTGCGCCGAGCGCCGCCGCCAGCCCGACGCTCATCGTCGTCTCGCCCGACGACTTGTGCGCAGCAGCGATGAAGAGATGCGCCATCCACTCACGCCGCCGCCGTCAAGCGGCCCTCACGCATTCCATTCTGTGGCGGTGACCGCGTTGACGACCAGCGGCGCTCGCCTTGCGACCAATACCGACGGCGGATCAAGCGGCCGCCGTGGGGATGGCACCCTGGTCACGAGCCGGCCTCGGCAGGAACGGCAACAGCTTCAAAGCAATGCCGGCCACCAGCATGGCGATGGAGAGCCCGCTCAGCCCGAGGAGAATCTCGGGCAACGAGGTGTTGTAGCGCGCCACCTGGCCGTCCTGGAACGAGCTGGTCACCTCCATGCCCGGAAAGAGGTTCAGCGGATAGGCCTGGCCGCCGATGATGATGACGTACATCTGCGCAAGGCCGCCGATCAGGAACAGGGCCGAGGCGATCGTGATCGCAGCGCGGCTCCGGCCGAACCTCCGTGCAGCGAGGGCGGCCAGCGGCAGGACGCTGCCGACGAGTATCTGACCGACCCAGAATACCGCCGTGTAGATGCCGCCTTCGAGCAGGAGGAATCGCTCAACCCCCTGATGCCCGCTGGCGTAGAGGTTGGTCAGATGATGCACGGCGGTGAAGTAGAGGACGGCGAGCGCGAAGATCGCCAACAGGCCGCGAAGCTTGCCCGCAATCTCGTCGGTCATGAGATCATGGCGCATCAGCCGGCCCAAGGTCGCGAGCACCAGCACGGTGAAAGCCGAGCCGTAGAGCAGCGAGGCGGCGATGAACAGCGGCGCCATGATGGCGGCGTCGTAGGTTTCGCGCGCGACCAGCCAGCCGAAGATGGAGCCCGTCCCGGTCGTGAGAATGAGCCGCCAGACGAAAGCGAGCCCGCCGACCGTCTTGCCGAGCAGGCTCGAGCGGGATGCGCGGCGGTCCATCATGGCGAATAGGTAAGCTGCAACGACCGCCAAGAAGCCGATGTAGAGATAAATATTCCAGGCGAAGATTGATTTGAAGTTGTAGGTCGTCATCGCCACGATCAATCGGTCCGGCCGGCCGAGATCGAGCACGAGCACCGCCAGTCCGCCGACGAGGAGCGCAATGGCGAGCAGCCCGGAGAGCCGCGCATAAGGCTTGTACTCGGGCCGGTTGAATACCGAGGACACCGACGCGACGTTGAGCGCGCCCGAGGCTGCGACGATCAGAAAGACGGCAAAGACGTGCGGCATACCCCAGACGATCTGATTGTCCATGCCGGTGACGATGTGGCCGCGGTGCTCCATGACGTAAGCCGCACCGAGCCCGGCGAGGACGATCGCCCCGTGGAGCGCCAACAGGCCCCAGAACAGGGGGCTGTGGTCCTCGAGCTTCTGGTAAGCGATCCTCGCCATCGTTCTCCTCTGCAATAGCGCCCTGTCCACGTCGCCTAGATGTTCCTGTAGTAGACGCCGGGGTTGCAACCGAGATCGGCGCGAATGCGGGTCGTACGAAATGCAGCGACGCGCTTGGCGATCTCGCTCAAGGGGTCGTTGAGGTCGCCAAACAGCATCGCCCCGCCGGCCGTGTCGTTGCACGCTTCCACGCACGCCGGGATGCGTCCTTCATCGACGCGATGAACGCACATCGTGCAGCTCTCGACCGTTCCTTTGCCGCGCGGCGCATGCGGCTTCTGGTCCTCGAGCGGCTCGTGGATGAAGGAGCGCGCCTTGTACGGGCAGGCCATCATGCAGTAGCGGCAGCCGATGCAGGTGTGCTTGTCGACGAGCACGATGCCGTCGGCGCGCTTGAACGAGGCGCCGGTGGGACACACGTCCACGCAGGGCGGGTCAGCGCAATGCTGGCACATCATTGGCAGCGAGAACGTCGCGCCGTTCTTGGGGTTATTCACCGTCAGCTTTCGAATCCACTGAGCATCGGTCTCGGGATGTCCGGTGTCGCGCCAGCCGTTCTCGGTCTGGCAAGCGGTGACGCACGCAGAGCAGCCATCGCCACACTTCGAGGCGTCGATCAGAAGCCCCCAGCGCACCTTCGAGGTTACCTTCTCGTCAGGGCCGCGGGCGGCCGCGGGCTCCGCGCCAAAGCTATAGAGCGTGACGCCGGCAGCGAGCGTCGTCACCGCTGTCGCCGTGGCACCGCGCAAGAAGGCCCGGCGCGCGTCGTCGATCACGTCGCCACGACCGGTGGCGCAGCCGCACGCCCCGCCACTGCCGCAGCTGGCGCCGCTTTTTGATCCGCAGCTCACCGCTCCAAGCTCCTCAAGTATTGTGCGAGCACGGCCGCGTCCGTTGTCGAAGGGCGCACGGGCGTCGCTTTGCCGGTCGTGGTCGCCGTGGCCTCCGGCCGGGACGCATGGCACTCGAAGCAGTCGACGCGCACCGCCGCGTAATCGTGGCAGGTGCGGCAGAAGTGCGTTGGACTTGCAACCGTCACCGGCTTGCCGTCTGCGGCCTTCACCGCATGGCACTCAATGCAGCCCTTGAGGCTGAAGCGCTTGGTGCGGATACCGTCATAGACCGTATCGTCCCGCTGATGCATCAGCATGGTCATATGGTTGCGGCGCATCCAGTCCGTGTCCGCGACGCACTTCTCGCCCTGGCCGCGCGCAGGCTTCGGCAACCAAGGCGCATCGCCGGCTGGGGCGGTCGCGGACGGCAGCACCAGGATAGCCGCGGTCAAGAGTGTCGTGAGCGTCGCTACCGATCGCATGTCAGCGCGCCTCATGGCCGTCTTCACGCTACTCGCCAAGTCCCATCCGGATGTAACCGGTCGGGCAGACGTCTGCGCAGATGTGGCAGCCGATGCACATGCTGTAGTCGGTATAGACATAACGGCCGAGAGCCCGCTCCTTCTTGGGAGTGCGCTTGACCGCGGTCTGCGGGCAGTAGATCACGCAGGCGTCGCACTCGAAGCACATGCCGCAGCTCATGCAGCGTTCGCCCTCGCGGATGGCCTGCTGCTCCGTGAAGACTTCGATGCGCTCCTGGAAGTTGCCGAGCACCTCGTCAGGCGAGATGTGGATCTCGGTGCGCTTGCCGCGCGGCTCGTACTTGAAATGACCCTTGAACAGATCGGAGTGAGGGATGATCTGCGTGGCCGAGCGGTCCTCGTAATTGTGAATCGCCCACGGGGCTGAAGATGTCCCGCGGGTCTGGGAGTGATCGTACTGCGCCGGGTCGAGGTTGCGCTGGTGCAGCTCCTCGAGCAGGTTGAAGTGATGCACGTCGACCTTGGGCCGCTTGTCGACGGGCGCGCCGGCCAGGAAGTGATCCATGACCTCGGCCGCGATGCGCCCGTGGCCGATGGCCGTGGTCAACAGGTGCGGGCGGACGATGTCGCCGCCAGCGAAGTGCTTCTCGCCTTTGCGGGTCTTGTAGCCGGGCACGATGTCGATGAAGCCCTTGCCGTTGTCGAACTCGCTGAGACCGTTGAAATCGCCCATCTGACCGATGGCCGAGACAACGATGTCGCACTCGATCACGAACTCGGTGCCGGGCTTGGGCTCGGGCGTCATACCCTTCATCGTGCACTCGCACATTTTGAGCGCACGAACGAGGCCGTTCGCGTCCACCAGCACCTCGATCGGCATGACGCCGCCCTTGATCGCCACGCCCTCGCGCACTGCGTCCTCACGCTCGCGCGTGGCTGCCGTCATCTTGTCGATCGGGAACAGCGAGGTGAGCGTCGCCTGCACGCCCTCACGCCGCAGCGTGCCGGCCACGTCCTGAGCCGTGAAGCCGACCACTCCGTGGCCGGTCGCGTCGTGCCGGTGGGTGGCCGTCACGTGGCCAAGACGGCGGGCGACGGAAGCCACGTCGATCGAGGTGTCGCCGCCGCCGACGACGACAATCCGCTTGGCGGTCGAGAACACCCAGCCGTGGTTGAAGGCGTCGAGGAACTCGACGCCCGTGAGACAGCCCTCGGCACCCCAGCCGGGAACCGGCAGCGGCCGGCCTTTCTGCGCGCCGATCGCCCAGAAGATGGCGTCGAATTGCTTCTCGAGGTCGGCGACGGTCACGTCCTTGCCGACGCGGGTATTGAGTCTGACCTCCACTCCCATGTCGATGATCCGCTTGATTTCGACGTCGAGCATCTCGCGCGGCGTGCGGTAGCCGGGGATGCCGTAGCGCATCATGCCGCCGAGCTGCTCGGCAGCCTCGAAGACCGTCACCCCGTGGCCCCGGCGGCGCAGGAAGTACGCCGCCGAGAGGCCCGCCGGCCCGCCGCCGATGACGGCGACCCTCTTGCCGCTGGGCTCCCCCGCTGTGGGCAGCTTGGCGTCCCGCTGGATCGCCCAGTCGCCGACATATTGCTCGACCGCGTTGATGCCGACGAAGTCATCGACTTCGTTGCGGTTGCAGCCGTCCTCGCAGGGGGCCGGGCACACGCGGCCCATCATGGACGGGAACGGGTTGGCCTCCACCATCCGCTGGAACGCGTATTCCTGCCACGTCACGCCCGCGACCGGCGGCTTGTCGGTCTGCCGGGCGATCATGAGCCAGCCACGGATATCATGGCCGGATGGGCACGAGCCTTGGCAGGGCGACGTGCGGTGAACGTAGGTCGGACATTTGTACGAATGGTCGGCCTGGAAGATCTTTTCGGTCAGGTCGTCCCAACCGGTCCACATGCTCTCACCGTCCTTGAAGAGGCGGAACGTGTGCGCCTTCTTCGGGGTGTTGGCCATGTCGTTCATCGCTGTCCTCCGTGGACCCGAGCGGGTGCGCCGCGGGTCGACTATTCCTCGCCGCCTTCGCTCTCTTGAGAAGCGCCCTCAACGCGATCGAGGACGATGGCGTTGGACACCATCTGGTGCACGCTGACGATCGCCTCCATGTCGAAGCCGTACATCGGCAGCACCTTCGAAAACTGCGCCTTGCAGATCGCGCACATGGCGGCCATGTGGGTGACGCCGTGCTCCTCCGCGACCTGCTGGAGCGCCCGCATGCGTGGCTGCGCTCCCTTCTTGCGGATCTCGATGAGCTCGTCGGTCAGAAGACCACCGCCGCCGCCGCAGCACAGCGTGCCCTCCTTGATGGTGTCGGCGGGCATGTCGTGGAAGTGGTTGCATGTCGCCTTCAGGATCGCCCGCGGAATCTCGAACTGCCCGCCCGGCATGTTGCCGAGCCGCGAGCCCCGCGCGATGTTGCAGCTATCGTGGAACGTCAGACGGATGTGCTCGTTCTTGGACTTGTCAAACTTGAGCTTGCCCGCCTGCATCAGATCGTAGGTGAACTCGCAGATGTGTTGCGGGATCGGGTAGCGCTGGTCCAGGAAGTCGAACGGGCCGGCAAGCGTGTTGAGGAAACTATAGGCCGCACGCCAGGCATGACCGCACTCGCCGAACACAAGCCGCTTGACGCCAAGATCGAGCGCCGCCTTGCGGATTCTTAGCGCGATCTCCCGCATATTCTCGTAGGAACCGATGAACATGCCGAAGTTGGCGGCCTCCGTGCCGTAGGAGCTGATGGTCCAGGTGACCCCGGCCTGGTGGAATACCTTGGCATAACCGATGAGGCCGGCGACGTGGGGTTCGGCGAAGTAGTCGGCCGATGGCGCCACCAGAAGAATATCGGCTCCCTTCTCATCGAGCGGGAACTTCACGGGCACACCCGTCTCCTCGAGCACCTCCTCTTCGAGGCCCTCGAGCGTAGCCTTGAGCGCCTTTTTCGGAAGCCCAAGGTTATTGCCGATGCTGAGGACCTTGCCGATGATCTCGTTGCTGTACTTCTGCCCCTTGCCGATCGAGTCCATGATCTCGCGTCCGGCCATGGAGATTTCCGCGGTGTCGATCCCGTAGGGGCAATAGACCGAGCAGCGCCGGCACTGCGAGCACTGGTGGAAGTAGCTGTACCAGTCGTCCAGCACCTCCTCGGTGAGATCCCTGGCGCCGACCAACCAAGGCAAGTACTTGCCGGCGAGGGTGAAGTGACGCCGGTAGACTTGGCGCAGCAGATCCTGGCGGGCGACCGGCATATTTTTGGGATCGCCCGTGCCAAGGAAGTAGTGGCACTTGTCCGTGCAGGCGCCGCACTTGACGCAGGCGTCGAGGAACACGCGGAACGAGCGATACTTGCCCCGCAACTCGGCCATCTTCTCGATGGCCTTCTCCTGCCAGTTCTCCACCAGCTCGCCCGGAAAGCCGAGCGGCTTCTGAAATTCGGGGGCCGCGACATACGGCTTGCTGGCGGCCATGCAGCCGGGGACGAGATCGGGAATCTCGAGCGGGTCGGGAAGCTCGCCCTCGCTTCTGTCCGGTTCCTTCACTTGCGCCACGGCATGCCTCCCGCGCTCTCTTGCCGTCTATGACCGGCCGGCTTCGAGCTCGCGCGCCCAATTCGCCAGGTGACGCCGCTCACGCGGATTGTCGACCTGATTGCGGGTCGGGCTGAAGAACAGGCCCGGCGCATGCAGAAGCTTGGAGAAGGGGAAGATGATCATCAGCGCCGCGACCAAGCCCAAATGGATGAGCAGAACGGGATCAGCCGGAATCGGCTGCCAGTTGAAGGTCATGATCCCGAGGAAGAACGATTTGAGCGCGACGATGTCGGTGCGGGCGACGTATTTCATCAGCAGGCCGGACCCCCCGATACCGATCAGCAAGGCCAGCATCAGATGGTCCGATGGCGCGCTGATGTAACGGATCCGCGGCACCAGGAAGCGTCTTGCCCACAAGCCGAGGAGGCCCGCCACCATGGCGAAGCCGGCATAGACGCCGAACGGTTGAATTAACGCCACCCACTCCCAGATCGGATGGGTGAAATAGCGCAAGTGGCGCAAGAGAACGAGCAGGAGCGCCGCGTGGAACACCCAGCCGAATAGCCAAATCCATTTGTTTGCTTTGAACAGGCTCTCGAACAACACGACTTCACGAAAGAGGCGGAACGCCACGCCGCTACGGGTCGTGGGGGCCGGTGTCGTAGGAATCTTCAAGGGAGCCGGCGTCCTGGCGTATTCCCAGATGCGGAATCCGAGCCCGCCCGTCAGCACCGCTGCAGCGGCGTAAAACAACAATGCGTAGGCAACTGTCAGCACGGTCTTTACCCCGCTTGCTCTCCCGCGGCCTGCGCGTCGGATTCTGGCGGCGATCGAAAGCTGCCGGCCGAACGCAGCAGGGCCCGTCGGCCGCCGCCGACCTCCTTTAAGTCAGACACAGCCGGTCGGCTTCGGCAAACCGGCGATCTTACATGCCTGCTTCGCCGGGCCGTACGGGAAGAGCTGATAGAGATACTTCTGGTCGCCCTTCTCCGGCCCAAACGTCTTCTTCATCGCCTTGACGAGGATGCGGATGGCCGGCGCGACCTGGTATTCTTCGTAGTAATCGCGGAGGAAGTTGACGACCTCCCAGTGCTCCGGGGTCAACTCGATCTTCTCGTCCTTTGCGATCAGCTGCGCGAGCTCCTTGTTCCAGTCGGCGAGGTTCTTGAGATAGCCCTCCTCGTCGTGCTCGTAAGTGTGACTGTCCAGTACGTATGCGTCCATGGTCGACTTCTCCGCGTTTGCTCCAATTAGGCGATGGCTAGGTCTTTCCGCTTCACAGCCAAGCTTGCGTGCGGTCGTGCTCGGTGACCAGGTCGACGAAGCCGCCGTAATCCACGAGCCTGGCGCCCTGGATCACGTCCTTCTCCGCCATACCACGGGCCGCGAGATCGGGTCCGAGCACGTAGACGGAAAAGTTCTTCGCGGTCTTTTCGAGCAGGCCCGCGAAGGCGCTGGCTTTGCGCGCGCCGACCACGCCGTCCTCGATCATGAGCAGCGCATCGCCGGGCCCCAGATGGTTCAGCGCGCTGATGAACGCAGAGCGTTCGAAGGGCGACTTATTCACCGTGTGCAGCGTCGACATGTTAGCTAAGTCATCCTTTTAGAAATTCAACAGAACGTCCTGTTGCGCCATGATTTGAGTCAATTCGGAGCGGTTGACGATGCGCACCGACGGCTTCTTCGCGAAGCCCTCGTCCTCATCCTCGTAGGAGATCTCCATCAGGTCGTCGGGCTTCAAGCCACGCTCATCGAGCGACTCCTTCTCGACATAGAGCTTCTTGATTTCGTAATCGCCGAGCGCCTTGAAAGTGGGCGAGAAGTTCTTCATGCCGATGCCGGAGGTGTTCTGCCCCTTCATCAGCTGGTAGACGCCGTCATCCAGGAAGGCGAGGCTCACATCCTGCTCGAAGGCGGCGGAGATCAGGACCACCTCGAGCGACTCAAGCGCGTAAATGGTGCCGTAAGGCGCCTTCCGGTTGACGTACATGAGCTTCTTCTTGATGTTGCTGGCGATTTCCGGTGGCTTGACGTCCGCCATTTGTGCCGCCTCTCAGTCGCCGAATACTACGAGCCGCTCGGCGATCATCGCCGTTTCGACCAACTGGCCCAGGCCGGAGATACGAAAGCCGGGAGCAATGTTGTCGACGTTCTTGCCGTGGCGCTTGGCCTCGTCCTGATCGAGGATGCCGCGCCGCTGGGCCGCGGCGATGCATACGACGAGGTCGAGCTTGTGCTTGTCGGCGAGTTCCGACCACGCCTTCTGCAGGTTGCGGTCGTCCTGCGGCGGCACGGTGAGGCGCGTGCCATTGTTTACCCCGTCGTTGTAGAAGAAGACGCGGAAAATCTCGTGCCCCTTTTCGAGCGCCGCCTTCGTGAAATGGTACGCGGAGTCGGACGCCTGGTGCGTGTAGGGGCCTTCGTTTACAAGAATTCCGAGCTTCAACTCAGCCCTCCTCGTCCTCGACACGCCCCGGCCGATGTTGCTGCCGGGCACCAGCGCCTGGATCGGACGCTCTCGGTGATCGTGGCCGCCGTTTGTCCCGCCGCTAGAAGTGGACGTGTGCCGACATGTTCATGGTATGGCGCGCGCCGACCCAGGTATCGAGGTGGTGCTTGGTGAAGGCCAGATCCGTCAGCTCGAAGAAGCGCGGCCAGCCGATGCGCTCGATCCACTCGCCCATCCGCTCCCAGTCCTTGGCATTGTCTTTATAGGCGTAGAGGATCTTTCGGACCACCTCTGTCACCTCGGGCCAGCGCGGCGGATTGTTCGGCAGATTGGCGACCACGAGCTTGTGGAACGTCGGCCGCGATCGGGCATTGGAATGCTTGCCGCCGACCCAAACGGCGAGCTTGGTGGAATCGGGGCCGTTGATCTGCATCGGCGGGCACGGCGGATAGCAGGCGCCGCAGCACACGCACTTCTTCTCATCGACCTCGAGCGAGGGCTTGCCGTTGACCATGGCCGGCCGGATGGCCGCCACCGGGCAGCGCGCGACCACGGCGGGGCGCTCGCAGATATTGGCGACGAGATCGTGGTTGATCTTGGGCGGCTTGGTGTATTGCACATTGATGGAGATGTCGCCTTGGCCGCCGCAATTGACCTGGCAGCACGAGGTGGTGA
>JAHFPN010000176.1 GCA_023269635.1 Hyphomicrobiales bacterium
TCAGGGGGAGGTGATTAGAGTGCGGAGATTGGGAGACGACGATGAGCAAGGCGCGGGCGAAAGAGGCGGCGGAGGCGACGCGCGCGGGCTTCGACTGGTCCGATCCGTTCGACCTGGAAGGTCAGCTCTCCTCCGAGGAGCGCCAGGTGCGCGACACCGCGCGCGCCTACGCAGAGGACAAGCTCTTGCCGCGCGTGGTGGCGGCGTTCCGCGAGGAGAAATTCGACCGCACCGTGATCATCGAGATGGGCCGGCTCGGTCTGCTCGGCGCCACCATCCCGGAGCAATATGGCGGCGCGGGCCTGAGCTATGTCTGCTACGGCCTCGCGGTGCGCGAGATCGAGCGGGTCGATTCCGGCTTCCGCTCGTCCATGAGCGTGCAGTCCTCGCTCGTCATGTATCCGATCCATGCCTATGGCAGCGAGGCGCAGAAGCAGAAATATCTGCCGCGGCTCGCGAGCGGCGAGATCGTGGGCTGCTTCGGGCTCACCGAGCCCGACCACGGCTCCGATCCTGGCGGCATGCGCACGCGCGCCGAGAAGACCAAGAGCGGCTACCGGCTCTCCGGCACCAAGCTCTGGATCACCAACGCGCCGATCGCCGATCTGTTCGTGATCTGGGCCAAGTCCGACGCGCACGAGGGCGCGATCCGCGGATTCCTGGTCGAGCGCGGCGCCAAGGGGCTCTCGACGCCGAAGATCGAGGGCAAGCTATCTTTGCGCGTCTCCATCACCGGCGAGGTGGCCATGGACAGCGTCGAAGTGGCGGAGGACGCGATCCTGCCGAACGTCTCGGGCCTGAAAGGTCCGTTTGGCTGCCTGCACCGCGCCCGCCTCGGCATCGCCTGGGGCGCCATGGGCGCGGCCGAATTCTGTTTCCATGCCGCGCGCAAATACACGCTCGAGCGCAAGCAGTTCGGCCGGCCGCTCGCCGCCAACCAGCTGGTGCAGAAGAAGCTCGCCGACATGGAGACCGAGATCGGGCTCGGCCTGCAGGCCGCGTTGCGCGCGACCCGGCTCATGGACGAGGGCCGCTGCCCGCTCGAGCTCGTCTCGATCATCAAGCGCAACAATTGCGGCAAGGCGCTCGATATCGCCCGCATGGCGCGCGATATGCACGGCGCCAATGGCATCGCCGAGGAATATCACGTGATGCGGCACGTGATGAATCTGGAGACCGTCAACACCTACGAAGGCACCCATGACATCCACGCGCTGATCCTGGGCCGCGCCATCACCGGGATTCAGGCGTTCAATTAGACGCCGCTGCTGCTTGTTGATCGAGATCAAGGTGGCCAGATGCGCGCCGCCTAGACTTATTTTATTTGGAGGATGTTCCGATGCGCATCGTCGAACAGGCCATCGTCATTCAAGCGCCCGCGGAGCAGGTGTTCGCCTACACCGACGACATCCGCAACATGGGCTTCCACATGAGCGAGAAGTCTTCGATGCCGATGATGGGCTCGAAGCTCAAGCTCGAGATACTGACGCCGCAGCCGACCGGCGTGGGCGCGACCTACCGCTATTCCGGAAAGATGATGGGGCTGACCATCGACTTTTCCGAGACGGTGACCAAGTACGTGCCCAATCGCGAAAAGATCTGGCACACGATCGGCGAGCCCAAGCTGATCATCATGTCCGGCTACGAGATGCGAACAACGGTCGAGCCGTTGTCTCCGGATTCCTCGCGGCTCCGGATCTCGATTGCCTATGACCTGCCGGCTTCCGGCTTCTGGAATTTTGTGGGCGTCCTGCTCGGCGATTGGTACAGCCGCTGGTGTCTGCGGCAAATGACCGAGGGAACCAGGCAAGCCTTGGCGGCGCAGGCAGCGACCGGTGGTCAGATCGCGCCGCCGAGAGCGGCCTGATCCTTCAGCCTTCGATTGCTGCGGCAGATGGATGCTGCGGCGGCTTACTTTCAGGCGGCTTCGATCGAAGGCGCGGTTGGTGTAAACGGATCGGATGTCCGCTCCGCTCCACGGCATCAAGGTTCTCGAGCTCGCGCGCGTCCTGGCCGGTCCCTGGGCCGGGCAGGTGCTGGCCGATCTCGGCGCCGACGTGATCAAGATCGAGCGGCCCGGGAGCGGCGACGACACCCGCGCCTGGGGCCCGCCGTTCGTGCACGGCGCGCGGGGCGAGAACCTCGGCGCCGCGTACTATCACGCGATCAACAGGAACAAGCGCTCGGTCGCCGCCGACTTGAGGAAGCCCGAAGACCTCGAGCTCGTGCGCGCGCTCGCGCGCGAGGCCGACGTGCTGATCGAGAACTTCAAGCTCGGCGACCTCAACGAGCACGGCCTCGACTACGCGAGCCTGCGCGGAAAGAACCCGCGCCTGATCTATTGCTCGATCACCGGCTTCGGCCAGACCGGGCCTTATGCGCACCGGGCGGGCTACGACCTGATCGTCCAGGGCATGGGCGGGATCATGGACCTGACCGGCGAGCCGGACGGCGAGCCCATGCGCACCGGCGTCGCCTATGCCGACGTGTTCACCGGCGTCTATGCGGCGGCGGCGATCGAGGCCGCGCTGATCGCGCGCGCCAAAAGCGGGGAGGGGCAATATATCGACCTTTCGCTCCTCGACGTGCAGGTGAGCGTGCTCGCGAACCAGGCGCTGAATTATCTCGTGTCCGGCACGCCGCCGAAGCGCATGGGCAACGCGCACGTGAACGTCGTGCCCTATCAGGTGTTCCCGACCGCCGACGGCCACATGATCATCGCGGTCGGCAATGACGGCCAGTTCCGCCAGGCCTGCGCGGTCCTCGGTCTTGGCGGTTTCCCCGACGACCCGCGTTTTCGGACCAACGGCGACCGCAACCGGAACCGAAAGGAGCTGATCCCGGCGCTCGCCGCGCGCACTCAGGCATGGAAAAAGGCCGATCTGCTCGCGGCGCTGGAGAAAGTGGGCGTGCCGGCCGGGCCGATCCAGGATCTCGCCGAGGTTTTTGCCGACCCACAGGTGGTCGCCCGCAAGATGCGCGTCGACTTGGCCGAAACGTCGGCAGGCGGGGTCTCGATCCCGGGCGTGCGCTCGCCGATCACCATGTCCGCGACCCCGCTCCGCTACGAGCATCCCTCGCCGCGGCTCGGGGAGCACACCGAGGAGGTCAGGGCCGCGGTCAAGGCCGGGCGGCCGGCGTTCCGCGGCGGCTAGCGCTTGAATCGGGCTGCGAGCCCGCGCGGCCAAGTCGCGGCAGCGATTCGCGAATTCGCTCCCATGGCCGCGCGCGATTGCTGCGCTTGAATCGAAACCTGAAGCGCCTCGATCGGCTTCTGAGGCGGCTCATGAAATCGACGCTATCCATTGGCTAATGCGCCCGGCGGCCGGGGTGGACCCCGGATTTCCGTCACCATATAAAGGCCGCCGCTCCTAAGGCCCTGCCTGCGGAACCCGCCGGCCGGCCCGGATGGGGGATAGTTCAACGGTAGAACAGCGGACTCTGACTCCGTTAATCTAGGTTCGAATCCTAGTCCCCCAGCCAGCCATTTCCCGAAGCGGGCGCGAAAGCGCCGGGACTACCTGCAAATCATCTGGCTCCGCGCGGCTTGCAGAATGCGCGGTGAAGCACCTCGATGATCTCGCGAATTTCGGGCCATGCAACCGAGTAGTAGATATTCTTGCCATCTCGACGGGAGGCCACCAAGCCGTCGGCGCGCAGCCGGGCCAATTGCTGGGAGACCGCGGGTTGTCGCAGGCCCAGCATCTGCTCGATTTCAGTTACCGATTTCTCGCCTTCGATCAGAATGCAGAGTATGACGAGCCGAGCCTCGTGCGACAGCGCTTTGAGAAATTCGCTCGCCTCTTGCGCATTGGTAACCAGCTTGTCGATGTCGGGCATCTGCTGCGAAGATTTGGCACGCTGGATTGCAGGGGCTTGCGCTTTCATAGAATGTGCTCCGCCATTTCGCCGGGGTCCGCTTGCGTCCGCGTTTGCCCGCGCATTTCGTCCCGGACCGGAAGCCGCTCCATGAGCTGCTCGAGGAAACCCCAGAAGAAATCCTCGCCCGGATAACCTTCGATCCGCCCCAGCTCCTTGCCGCCTTCCACGAGGACGAATGTGGGCGTGTAGCGGACGGGGCTTGCGAGAGCAATCCTTTGAGCGCTCTCGCGATCGAGATCGATGAAGCGGATCGGAACGCGGCGGCCGATAGGGGTCTTGCCATAGATCGGCCCGATGTCGCGATCCCACAGCGCGCACCAGGGGCAGCCGGCGCGGCGAAACATCAGGAGTTCCGCCGCCGCCGCCGGCGGCGCGAGCAAGACGCTCAATATTACGGCCGCTAGCAAAGATCGATAGAGCCGCACGGTAAACAGCCTTCCGATATGGTGACTAAAACCTAATATAGCGCAACTTGAATATGTTTGCGAGGCGGGGATGGACATCGATGTCGGATTGCTGGCGAGTTTCGGTGCCGGAATTCTATCTTTTCTTTCACCCTGCATCCTGCCCCTCGTTCCCCCCTATCTGTGTTTTCTCGCCGGCACTTCGCTGGGACAGCTGACCGCCGTTCAGAGCCCTGCCGCGAATGCACGTATCGTCGGGCGGTCGGCAGCCTTCGTGCTTGGTTTCTCCAACGTCTTCATCGCGCTCGGGGCAAGCGCCTCGGCCCTCGGCCAACTCGTCACCGAGCATTTGACGGCATTGTCGCGCATCGCCGGCGTCATCATTATTCTGCTCGGGTTGCATATGCTCGGTGTTTTCCGCGTTCTGACGCTGATGCGCGAGGCCCGCTTCCAGGCGACGGGGGAGCCTGCGAGCCTCGCCGGCGCCCTGGTAGTCGGCCTCGCTTTCGGCTTCGGCTGGACGCCATGCGTCGGTCCGGTCCTGACCTCGATCCTGCTGCTGGCGAGCACGGAGGACTCGGTCGGACGCGGTGCGGTGCTGCTTGCAGCCTATGCCGCGGGCATTGGCGTACCATTCATGACCGCCGCGATATTCACCGGACCGTTTCTGAGGTGGCTTGCGCGGTTCCGCCGCTATCTCTGGGCGATAGAAAAGGCGATGGGCGTCGCACTCATTGTGACCGGCGCACTCGTTTTCTTCGGCGCGATGCCGATGATTGGCGGTTGGCTGTTGGAGCATGTGCCGCTGCTCGGACGGATCGGCTGAGCATTCGCCAGTCAGCCATAACGAAACGACAACAGCCGCATGAATGCGCGTTGCTCGATCAGCAGGCGATGGAGATAGACGTCGTCGTTGCGAGTTACCGCGTCGGGCACTTGGCGCAGGCTCGCG
>JAHFPN010000038.1 GCA_023269635.1 Hyphomicrobiales bacterium
GCTCGGGCGTTTCCTCGTGTGGGATGTGGCCGCATTGATTGAGCACCACGAGCCTGGAGTTCCTGAGGCGGCGATGCAGCCGCTGGCCGAGGCGCCAGGGTACGCCCCGGTCCTCGCGTCCCCACAGGAGCAGCGCCGGAACGCCGGCCGCGTCCACGGCGTCGAGCACCGGGTCCATGTCGGGCGGAATGACATGGGGCGCGATGGCGAGGATGGCACGGATGCTCTCGCGGTCGGCGAAATTGGCGGCGCCCGCCGCGATCATGTCGGCGGTGATCTTGCGGCGGTCGTGGAAGGCCGGAAGCAGGGACAGGCGCGCCAAGAGCCGGGGCGAGAACAGCGAGAGCACGGGCTCGCCGAGATAGGGGAGCGCCGGGATCTTGCCGAGCAGCGCGATCTTCTGCGGGAAGCAGACGCTCGCGATCAGCACCAGCGAGGCGAGCCGCGCCGGCCGCTCGGCGAGCAGGCGCGCCGCGAGCAGGAGCGCGATGCCGCCGCCCATGGACTGGCCGATCAGGGTGATGCGCTCGAGGTCGCGGGCGCGGATGTAATCGTGCACGAGCGCGGCCTGGTCGCGCAGCGAATAGCGGCCGTCGTCGGGCTTCGGCGAGCGGCCGTGGCCCTTGAGGTCGAACAGGATCAGTTCGTGTTCGCGCGCGATCGGTGGGATCAGATGCCGCCAGCTGTAGTGGGTGGCGGCGTAGCCGTGCAGCGCAATCACCGGCGGGCCGGCGCCGTGAGAGACGTGAAAGAGTTCCACGGTGTGCCGCCTCCTGCGTCGTGGGCATCCTAGCAGGCCCGGCCGTGACTTTGCCGCGGCCGCGGCCTAGCGTGCGGCCTGGTGAACGCCCCCGAACCCGCGCTCCGGATTCCCACCGCCGCCGACGTGGCCGATGCCGCGCGGCTCTTGCTCGGGGTCGCGGTGCGCACCCCGCTGTTGCCGAGCTTCGTGCTCGACGAGATCACCGGCGGGCGCGTTTTCGTGAAGCCCGAGAGCTTGCAGCGCACCGGCTCGTTCAAGTTCCGCGGCGCCTATAACCGGATCGCGCGCATTCCGCCCGAACGCCGTGCGGCGGGCGTGGTCGCCTATTCCTCGGGCAATCACGCGCAAGGGGTGGCGGCGGCGGCCAAGCTGTTTGGGATCTCGGCGCTGATCGTGATGCCGGCCGACACGCCGCGCGTGAAGCGCGAGCGCACGGCGGCGCTCGGCGCCGAGCTCAAGCTCTACGACCGCGAGCGTGAGGACCGCCACGCGATCGGCGTCCGCATCGCGCAGGAGCGCGGCGCCACGCTGGTCCCGCCGTACGACGATCCCTTGGTGATCGCGGGCCAGGGCACCGTCGGGCGCGAGATCGTCGAGGATCTCGCGGCGATGAAGCTTGCGCCCGATCTGGTCATGGTGCCGGCATCGGGCGGAGGATTGATCGCGGGGTGTGCGCTCGCGATCAAGGAGCACCATCCCGGCGCGCGCATGGTGGTGGCCGAGCCGGAGGGCTTCGACGACCATCGCCGCTCGTTCCGCGCCGGCGCGCGCGAGCGCAACAACCGCCTCACCGGCTCGATCTGCGACGGATTGCTCGCGGCGGAGCCGGGGGAGATCACGTTCGCGATCACCCAGCGGCTCGTTGGCGAGGGGGTGGTCGCGAGCGACGATGAAGTGCGGAAGGCGATCGCCTTCGCGTTTCGCGAATTGAAGCTCGTGCTCGAGCCGAGCGGCGCGATCGCGCTGGCGGCGCTGCTCGCGGGCCGCGTGGACGCGGCCGGCAAGACCGTGGTGCTGGTGCTGTCGGGCGGGAACGTGGACCCCGCGCTCTACGCGCAGGCGATCGGGGAGTGAACCAGCGGCCGTTCCCCGGGCGAGCGCGAACGAAGTTCGCGCGAGAACCGGGGTCCAGAGCTTGAATGCGATGCGGCGATTGGCGCCCTGGGCCCCGGACGGCCGGCTTCGCCGGCCGTGCGGGGCACGGATGTCATGAAAACAGCGCCATGCGCTCGCTCGAAGTGAGCGCTTCGAGCTCGCGCGCCGCAACCGGCGGCGGAGAATCCGGCTCGAAAATCTCCGGATCGTCAGGACGGAAATCGACTGCGTGCTGTTCCTCCGGCGCGGCCGGCGCCGCCTCGGGCATCGGACCCGCGGGCACCGATTCCGCCGGCACGGCCGGCGAGAGCGGCGGCGCGCCGTCCTCGCGCCAGATCGCGACCATGGCGTCGAGCCGCCGCTCCAGGAACTGCAGCGCGTCGATCACTTTGCCGATACGCTGGCCGGTAAGATCCTGGAAAGAGCAGGCGACGTAGGTGTCGGTGGTCAGCGCGTCGATCTGGTCGCACATGGCCTGGTCGGTGCCGCGCTCGCGCAGCGTCCAGGCAATCTCCTGGATCTGCTCGGCGGCGGAGAGAATGTCCGAGGTCGCGCGCTCGGTGGAGTCCACGATGGCGTCGAGCTCGTTCGCGGCGCGGCCGATGCGGCTCTTGTCGCCGCCCTCCGGCCTGATCGCGGCGACCTCGTGCCGGGTACGGGCGATCACATTGGCCATGTCCACGAGGTCGACCCGCATGCGCTCGAGATCGGGCCCGGCGGCCTTCTCGCGCAGCGCGCGCTCGAGCCGCGCGATCGCGTCGAGCACCAGCAGCGTGTCGGCGTGGCGGGTGCGCTTGGCGTGCTCGGCCAGGAACCAGCGGCCGCGCGTGGTCTCCTCGACCGCGGCGGCGATCGCTTCATAATCCGAATCGGTGAAGGAACTGCGCGGGGGAGGCTCAGCCATGGGCGCCACGGATCGGGGTCGCGGCGAAGCGCGGCCGGAACTCAAAGCCGAATCGCCTGCGGCCAGTCTAACCGCGGTTCCCGATCCCGCAATCGCGATCCGGCCCGCCACGGGCGCAGGACGGATCGAGCTTTCCGCCGCCTACGGCGCGCTGTTTCTCGGGATCGGCGTGTATCAACCGTTTTTTCCGGTCTTCCTCGCCGCGCGCGGGCTCTCGCCCGAGGCGATCGGCCTTGCCATCGCGGTGCCGACCCTGGTGAAGCTCGCGGCGACGCCCGCGACCGGCGTGCTCTGGGACCGGCTCGACCGGCCGCGCGCGATTCTCGCCGTGCTCGGGCTCGGCGCGGCCGCGGGCTTCGCGCTCGCCGGGCTCTCAGGCAGCGCGCTTGCGATTCTGCTCGCGGTCGCGTTCTCGGCGCTGTTCTGGACCCCGATCTTCTCGCTGCTCGACGCGTTCGCGGTACGGCTCGGCCGGCTCGCTGCGGTGGACTATGGCCGCGCCCGGCTGTGGGGGTCGGCCGCGTTCATCGCCGGGAATCTTCTCGCCGGCATCGCGCTTGGGCTGCTGCCGGATGCGGCGATCATCTGGCTGATCGTGGCGCCGTTTCTGCTGTTCGGCTTGAGCGCATGGGCGCTGCCGACGCTGCCGCCGCCGCGGCCGGCGCCGGCGGAAGCGGCGGAGGCGAGGATCGTCTCCGCGCCGCTCGTGCTCGGGATCACTGCGGCGGCTTTGGTGCAAGCGAGCCACGCGACGTTCTACGCGCTGGGCTCGGTGCACTGGACCGGCATCGGTTATGGCCCCGGCCTGATCGGAATCCTGTGGTCGCTCGGCGTGATTGCCGAGATCGTGCTGTTCACCTTCGGCGGACGGGCGGTCGAGAAATTCTCGGCCCTCATGCTGGTCGCGTTCGGGGGTCTTGCCGCGCTGGTCCGCTTTGCCGCGATGGCGTTCGATCCGCCGGCCGCGTGGCTGATTCCGCTGCAATTGCTGCATGGGCTCACTTTCGGCGCGACCCATCTCGGGCTGGTGGCGCTGATCGCGGCGACAGTGCCCGATCGTGCGCTCGGGCGCGCGCAGGGGCTGGCCTCGACCGCGATCAGTCTTGCGGTCGGGCTCGCGACGCTCGCCTGCGGTCCGCTTTATTCCGCGTACGGCGCCGCCGCCTATCTCGCCTCGGCGGCCATGGGGGCGCTCGGCTTAGTGCTCGCACTGTTCGCGCTCGCTCAGCCCCAGAGCTCCGGTCCGGGCGGGAAGATGCGGGCGCCCTCGTAACGTAGGCCCTCGGGCCGATCGCGTTGCAGGAGCAGCGGGCCGTCGAGATCGACGCAGCGCGCGCGCAGCGCGAGCAACAGCGCCGGCGCTATGCCAAGCGAAGTCGAGACCATGCAGCCCACCATGAGCGCGAGGCCGGCGCGCTCCGCCGCATCCGCCAATGCCAGCGCCTCGGTGAGGCCGCCGGCCTTGTCGAGCTTGATATTGATGCCGTCGTACTTGCCGACGAGTTTGCTAAGGCTCGCGCGGTCGTGTGCGCTCTCGTCGGCGAATACCGGCAGCGGCCGCGCGATCGCGAGCGCGGCGTCGTCGCCCGCGGGTAGCGGCTGCTCCACCAGCACGACGCCCAACGCGGCGCAGGCGCGGAGATGCTCGGCGAGATTCTCCGCGCGCCAGCCTTCGTTGGCATCGACGATCAAGGTCGCGTCCGGCCGCGCCGCGCGCACGGCTTCCAACCGTGCCGCATCGCCGGGAGCGCCGAGCTTGAGCTTGAGCAGCGGATAGCGCGCGCTGCGCGCGGCTTCCGCCATGGCTTCGGGTGCGTCGAGCGAAATCGTATAGGCGGTCTCGACCGGGCGCGGCGGGTCGAGCCCGGCAATTTGCCAAACGCGCTTGCCTGATTGCTTCGCCTCCAGGTCCCAGAGCGCGCAATCGATGGCGTTGCGCGCGGCGCCGGCGGGAAGCGCGGATTGCAGCGCCTGACGGTCGAGCCCGCCCGCGACCGCGCCGGCCAAGCCCCGGATCGCGGCCGCGACGCCCGCGACGGTCTCGCCGTAGCGCGCATAGGGCACGCACTCGCCCCGGCCTTGATGCGCGCCGTCCCGGATCGAGACAACCGCGACCTCGGCCTCGGTCTTGGCGCCGCGGCTGATCGTGAAACGGCCCCGGATCGGCCAGCGTTCGAGGCGCACTTCGATGCCGCGAGACATGGTGCAAGTGCCCGGAATATCTGGCAGAATGTCCTTCAAGGCGGGGAGCGGCGGCGAGTATGACCGGCGTAGCGGTCCGCCTCAAGCGAGTGGCGTACGGGGGAGGCCGCCGTGGACGCCGAAGTATGGCTGAAGCGCAGCATTGACGGGCGACGACTCGTGCTCGTGGCCGCGGGCTCGTGGACCGCGGCCAACGCGAACGCGATCGAGCGCGCGGTCGACGCCGTCATCCGCGACAAGCCCGAAGTCGCCGAGGTCAGGATCGACATCGCCGGCCTCGAGCGGCTCTATACCTTCGGCGCCTGGCTGATCGAGCGGCTGCGCCGCGCCAGCGACGCCTCCGGCTTGCCGACCGCGATCGTGGGCGTGGACGCGCGCTACAAGGTGCTGCTCGACGAAATCGCCGTCGCCAACAAGAAGGGCGGATGGAAGCCGCTGCGCGAGCGGCCGCTCACCGAGTTCCTGATGCACGTCGGCCACGGCGTCTCCGAGATGGGGCGTGACGTGGTCTGGCAGGTCAACCTGCTTGGCGACCTCATGGTCGCGCTCGGCCGGGTGCTCTTGCATCCGCGCAACTTTCGCTTCACCTCGATCGTTCATCACCTCGACTTCGTCGGGCTGCGCGCGGTGCCGATTGTCGTGCTGATCACCTTCGTGATCGGCGCGATCCTGGCGCAGCAGGGCATCTTTCATTTCCGCCGCTTTGGCGCCGAGAATTTTGTCGTCGACATGGTGGGAATCCTCACGCTCCGCGAGGTCGGCGTGCTGATCGTCTCGATCATGGTCGCCGGCCGCTCCGGCAGCGCGTACACAGCCGAGCTCGGCTCGATGAAAATGCGCGAGGAGATCGACGCCTTGCGCGTAATGGGTTTCGATCCGGTGGAAATTCTGATCCTGCCGCGCATGATCGCGCTCATCATCTCGGTGCCGTTGCTCACCTTCATCGGCAGCATGAGCGCGCTCGCCGCCGGCGGGCTGGTGTGCTGGCTCTATGGCGGGTTTGCGCCGGAGGTATATCTCGATCGGCTGCGCGAAGTGGTCGACCTCAACACGTTCCAGGTCGGCATGTACAAGGCGCCGTTCATGGCAGCGATCATCGGGCTGGTGGCCACGGTCGAGGGCATGCAGGTCGAGGGCAGCGCCGAGTCGCTCGGCGAGCGCACGACCTCCTCGGTGGTGAAATCGATCTTCCTCGTCATCGTGGTCGACGGCTTGTTCGCCATGTTCTTCGCCGGCATCGGGAAGTGAGCCGTGGATCAGTCGAACAGAGAGGCTGTCATCCGCGTGCGCGACCTCGTGGTCGGGTTCGGCGAGCAGACCGTGCTCAAGGGCCTGAACCTCGACATCATGCGCGGGGAGATCCTCGGCTTCGTCGGCGCCTCGGGCGGCGGCAAGTCGGTGCTGACGCGGACCATCATCGGGCTCTTGCCCAAGCGCGCGGGCACGATCGAAGTGTTCGGGCAGAATCTCGACGAGCTCGACGAGGTCGCGCGGCAGAAGTTCGAGAAGCGCTGGGGCGTCCTGTTCCAGGGCGGCGCGCTGTTCTCCTCGCTCAACATTCTGCAGAACGTTCAGTTCCCGTTGCGCGAATATCTCAAGCTCTCGGACCGGCTGCTGGACGAAATCGCGCTGGCGAAGCTCGAAATGGTCGGGCTCGATGCGAGCGTGTGCGGCAAGGCGCCGTCCGAACTCTCCGGCGGCATGATCAAGCGCGCGGCGCTCGCTCGCTCGCTCGCGCTCGATCCCGAGATCGTGTTCCTGGACGAGCCCACCTCGGGGCTCGATCCGATCAGCGCCGGCGAATTCGACGAGCTGATCCAGGCGCTGCAGCAGACTTTGGGGTTAACGGTTTTCATGGTAACTCACGACCTCTACAGCTTGAGTGCCGTGTGCGATCGCGTGGCGGCGCTCGTGGACGGCAAGGTCGTGGCGGACGGGCCGATCGAGAGCCTGATGCAATCCGAGCATCCCTGGCTCAAGGCCTATTTCGGCGGCAAGCGCGGCCGCGTGGTCGGCGGAGCCAGGAGTAAAGCGCGCAGTCAGGCGTAAGCTTGCGCGCATGTGAGGCGTAACGATGGAAACCCGCGCGAACTACGTGCTGATCGGAGTATTCACGCTTGCGGTGATCGTGGGGGCGTTCGGCTTCGTCTGGTGGTTCCAGCGGCTCGGCGACACCGGCACGCGCGTCGCCTACGAAGTGGTCTATGAGGGCGCGGTGTCCGGCTTACGTACCGGCAGCACGGTGCTGTTCAACGGCATCCGCGTCGGCGAGGTGGCCTCGGTCACCTTCGACCGCGACGATCCGCGCAAGGTGGTGGCAACCATCGCGGTCTCCAGCACGACCCCGATCCGGACCGACACCAAGGCCAGTCTCGAGTTCCAGGGCCTGACCGGCATCGCCTCGGTGTCGCTGATCGGCGGATCGCCGACCGCGCCGCCGCTCAAGGGCGTGGACGGCAAGCTGCCGCGCCTGATGGCGGATTCGGCCGGGCTGCAGGACCTGATGCAGGGCGCCAAGAACGTGCTGGTGCGCGTGGAATCGATCGCGGTGCGCGTCGATCAGTTGATCGAGGCCAACCAGAAGAAGCTCGACGAAATCATCAGCAATGTTGCGGTATTCTCCAAGGACATGGCCGGCAAGGACGGCCGCTCGCTGGCGCTGGAGGTGACCGACACCGCGAAGGAGATCACCGCCGCCGCGAAATCGGTGCGCGAGCTGGCCGAGCACCTGGATAAGACGATCGGACCGGCGGTGAAGGAATATCACCAGCTGGCGCAGGATGCGAGAAAGACCGTTGCCGAAGCGACCCGCGTACTGCGCGAATTGGAGCGCAATCCGAGCCAGATCCTGTTTGGCCGGCGCACCACCCCGGCGCCCACGGATGCGACCACGACGGGCCCGACATTCCCCTTGGGCACGACTCAGCCGCGGCAGACCCCGGCGCGCACGACGACCCAGAAGCAAAAGCAGCAATAACCGGGCCCCTCCGGCAGCGCTCGATTCAATTGCGCGGTCGCGTTCGCGTGCGCGGAAGCGACCTATTTCACGAGAAATAACGCGCACTTCGTCCGGAGCCGCCCCCGCAGCGCGCGGGCACTTCAGGATGACGGTACTCGGCCTTCAAGAAATGAGGATCAGTCCAGCCGGCCGGCCGCGTGCGCGAGCAGCGTATAGACCTTGCCGGTGTCCGAGGTAAGATAGGTCTTGGTCAGCACCTGGCCGTGGTCGTCGCGGGCCACCCGCTCGAGCAGCCGCTCGAACTCGTCGATGTAGCGATCGACGGTGTTGCGGAACTCGCCGCTGCGCCGGTACTTGCGGCGGATCTCGTCGAACGTCTTCTGACCCTGGGCGGTGTACAGCCGGCGGCCGAACGCGTCGCGCTCGCCGCGCTGGTAACGCTCCCAAACGTCCACCGCCGCGTCGTGAACGATCATGCGCGAGATGTCGATCGCGAGTGAATCAAACGACTCCAGCGCAGGCTGCTGTGGCCGCTCGGCGGCGAGGTTGGCGCCGCTTTCGCGCGCCGGGCGGGCGCTACGCTCGTTGAGCCAGCCGCCGCGGATCGGTTGGCCATCGCGCGCCTCCGGCTCGGGACGCGTGGGCCGCCGCGGCCGCGGGCCGTCGCCATTGAAGCCGTCACGCTCGCGCCGGGCCGGCGCCGGCTCCTCCGGCTCCTCGTGCCGCGCTCGGCGGCCCGGCTCGACCACCTGGAGCGTGCGGTTCTGCTGGGCCACGATATCGCCGAGCTCCGAGATCGCCTTCAATTGGTCGGTGACCAGCGCCCGCAGCGCCTGCGTGCTCTCGACCGTCTCGGCCGGCAGCTCGCGCAGGCCGCGCTGCAACTCGTCGCGGGTGTGCTCGAGCGTCTGCTGCACTTCCTCGGTGATGCCGCGCAGCTCGCGCGCGGTGTCCGTGAAGCGCCCGTGCATTTCCTGGAACAGCCGGCTGATGTCGTCGATGGCGTCCTGGTAGGTCGATTTCAGCGCGATGTTGGTGCGGCCGCGCTCTTCCGAATAGGCGCCACGGATGAGCTCGTGCTGGTTGGCGATCGCCTGCGTGGTCTGCACCGTGGTGTCGGCGAGGAGCTTAGCGAGCTCCTGGGCGCGCTGCTGGCTCGCGTTCAGCGAGTCCTCGAGCACCTGGGTGAAGCCGGCGAGGCGCTGACCGAGCTCGGCGGTGCGGCCGGAGAGCTTGTCCTCCACCTCGGCCGTACGGCTTACGAGCAAGTCGACGATCTCCTCGATCGCTTCGCGGCGGCTGGCGAGGGTCTGGTCGATGCGCCCGTGCGTTTCGCTGAGCGTCTCGGCGACGCCGGCGATGGCGCGGCCCTGGTTCTCGAACCGCAAGGTGAGGGTCGAGAGATCGCGCAACACGCCGGTGGAAACCTCGCGCAGGTCGCGCACCTGGCCGTCCGCCCATTCCACGGCGCCGCGGGTCGAAGCCACGGTGCTCTCGATCGAGGTCTGCAGCGTGGTGAGACGTTCGGCAATCGTCTTCTCGAGCGGCCGCAGGTGGGTGGCGAGGCCCTCGAGCTGGCTCCGCAATTGGCTGTTGGACTCGCCGAGCTGCTCCAGGATGCCAGCCACGTCCTTGCGCAGGACCTCGTAGGTGACGCCGACTTCGCGCGTGCGCTCGGCGAGGCCCTTCGACACCTCTTCGGCGAGCCCGCCGAGCAGGCGCTCGACCTCGACGGCATGCTGGCGCAGGGTCTCGCTGACGTGCTCGACCCTGGTGGTCAAGGTATCGCCGATTACCGCGCCCTTGCCCTCGATCGAATTGACGATATTCGCGAACTTGCCGGTGACGACGGCGTCGAACTGATTGACCCGGTGATCGAGCGTCTCGACCAGGCTGGTCGCGCGCTCGACGATCGACTTCTCGATCGAACCCAGACGACCGGCGATGTCGTCGGAGACCTGCTCGGCGCGGTTGCCGAGCGTCTGGTCGATCGCGTTCATGCGCGCGGCCATGCGGTCGGCCATCTCCTGCGCGCGGGTGCCGAGCGTCTGGTCGACCGCCTCGGCGCGGACGTAGATGGTATCGGCGATCTCGCGCGCTTTCTCCGCGAAGTACTCGCCCATGCCGGCGACGGTCTTGTCGGTGGCCTCGGTCGCGGCCTTGGCGCCGTCCGCGAGCGCTTGGGTCATCGTCTGCGTGCGCTGGGAAATCGCCTCGTTCAGGCTCTGGGTGCGGGCGTCGAGCGCCTCGGTCAGGCGGCTGCCGCGCATGTCGAGGGTCTCGGCGATCTCCTGGGCCTTCTTGGCGAGCTGGCGGTCGAGATCGGTAACGCTTTGCTGGGCGTTTTCGGAGATCTGCGCCATGCGCTCGACCAGGCCGGCGCCGTGGATCTTCACCGTGGTGTCGAAGCCGTCGAGCGAGTCGGTGATGCGCTTGCCGAGCGTTTCGGTCGCCGACACAAACTGCTCGACCGCGCGCTCGCCGGTGGCGGCGATCTGCGTGGTCGCGGCGTTCGAGCTCTGCTCGAACGCTTCGGCCACCATCTCGCTGCGGCTGGTGAGCGCTTTGCCGACTTCGATGCCGACTTGGGTCAGCCGCTCGGTGGTCTCGGCCGACTTGATGGTCAAGGCGTCGATGATCAGGTCGCCGGCGGTGGTGAGCTGCGTGCGCGCCTCTTCCGAGCGCGCGTTGATCACGGCGGAGACGCGATCGGTCGCCTCGGTGACGCCGGCATTGACGCGCTCGGCGACCTGCTCGACATCGAGCGTGAAGGCCTGGTGCGCGCCGCCGATGGCCTCGCGCAGGCGGCTGGCATGGGACAGGATGGCGTCGCGCTCGCTCTGCAGCTCTTCCACGAGGTTGCGGACGCGCAGCTCGTTGTCGTCGTAGGCGTGCTCGAGCGTGGAGACCTCGTTCTTCACCATCGACTCGAGCTCGGTGGCGCGCGCGATGGCGCGCTCGACGCCGTCGCCGAGTGCCGCGACCTCGCGGCGGATCGCCTGGCCGATGGTGACCACGGTGTCGGTCGAGACGCCTTCGGGCTCGGCCAGGCGGACCGTGATTTCGGTCATCGAGCGCGCGATCTGACGCATCTCCTGCATGCGGCGGATCAGCACCGCGAGCAGCAGGAAGCCGATCGCGGGAAGCAAAATCCCGGCGGCGAGCGGGAACAGCGCGGGCTGCGTGACGATGCTGAGCACGCCGCCGGACAATTCCGGGCCGTAGTAGGACGCGGCCCAAGCGATGCCGCCGACGATCCACGCCGCGGCGAGCAAGAGCGCGATCACCATCGGCGAACGCGACGGGCGGCTGTGCAGGCGGGAAAGAATCTGTCCGACCGACTGGCGGTCGTCGTTGGCGGCGGTGCGCAGGAGCGGGCGCGCGGGCCTACGGGTCGGCTCGGGACGCGGCGACTCGGGCTCGGGCGGCGCGGCGGTGATCGGCCGGCGCTGCGGGCGCACGACCTCGGGCGTGGTCACGGCATCGGCGGGCTTGGCTTCGCTGGTTTCGGCTTCCTTGCCGAGCTGAAGCGCTTCCTCGATCGCCGAAAGCGCCGCCTCCGTCGGATCTTGCGTCTTGGGAGCGTTCGCCATGTTCGCCGTCGCCTCTCCGGTCCGCACCCTTAAACTCAGCCAGGACCGACGCATTACCCGGCGCCTGCCCTTAAACTTCAAGGGCATTCACCGTCCCGCTGCGGGCCTCTTCCGCCGCTTATAAGGCCCGTGCGACCGGGACTCCGGTCCACCGCTCGGGTATCCTAGACTGCGGAAGCCAGCCGGGAAACGCCGATCCATAGACCTTTCGAAACATCGTTAACGGTTCATTCACCATGCGGAGCCAGGCAAAGAAAGCGAAAGCGGGCGATCGGATCGCCGCCCGCCTGCCGCTGGCGGGGACCGCGCCGAGCGGCGCGCAACGGCGCTATCTGGAGCGCGGCTTGAGCGAACCGGGCGGAAAACTGCCGCTTTTCGACGACAATGGACGGGAGATTTCGCGCCGCACCATCGATGCCTGCGTGGCGCACGGTTGGGCCGAGACCTGGATCAAGAACCCGGTGCGGCCGGATTGGCCGGTGTGCCGGCTGACCGCCGGGGGCTACCGGGCCATGGGGCGGGAGCCGCCGGTAAGGCGGAAATCCGGAGCGATTTGAGTCACTTTTTTTACCGAGTCCAGGGACCATGTGGATATGTGGATAAGTGGCCCCGGAAGCGAGCCGGCAGAAGAGGATAGCCGGGGTCCGGCCGGGCCCGCGGCGGCGCCCGAACCGGCCCCGTTCGACCTCGAACACTTAAATCGCATGACCCACGGCGACCGGGCGCTCGCGCGCGAGGTGCTTCGCCTGTTCGCGTTCCAGGCGGAGAAGCAGCTCGCCGCCATCCGCGCCAGCGCGGATCAGCGGATGCGGAGCGAAGCCGCGCACGCGCTGAAAGGAGCGGCGCGCGGCGTCGGCGCGTTCGCGGTGGCGCGCGCGGCGGAAGAAATCGAAGCCAAGGCGGGCGACGCGGCCGCGTTCGTGCCCGCGCTCGCGCGGCTCGAGGCGAGCGTCACCGAAGCGAAGCGCACGCTGCCGGAGCTGTTGCGCGACTGACTCTCGCCTTTGTCGCGGCCTCCCTATATAGGGGGCGCCGAGCAAATCCCCGATGCCCAAGATCACGTACATCGAGCACGACGGAACGTCGCGCACGGTCGAGGCCGAAGTCGGCGCGACCGTGATGGAGACGGCAATCCGCAACAAGATCCCCGGCATCGTGGCCGAGTGCGGCGGCGCGTGCTCGTGCGCCACCTGCCACGTGCACGTGGAGGAGACGTGGAAGGAGAAGGTCGGCCCGCCCTCGCCGATGGAGGAGGACATGCTCGACTTCGCCTTCGACGTGCGGCCGACCTCGCGGCTCTCCTGCCAGATCAAGGTGAGCGCGGAGCTCGACGGCCTGGTGGTGCATACGCCGGAGCGGCAGGGCTGACCTGTCATGCTCGGGCTTGACCCGGGCATCCATGAGTAGGACTAGAAGGAAGGCGTCGATGGCATCGGAACTCGGGCTTGCCCGAGTTCCGCATGAATTGCCGCAAGTCGGGTAAACCCGACTTGCGGTGACAAGCCCGGCCATGACGAGTAAAAGCAGAGCTGACGAACCCATGGCCGAGCCGAGCAACGATACGATCAAGACCGACGCCGTGATCATCGGCGCGGGGCCCGTGGGTCTGTTCGCGGTGTTCGAGCTGGGCCTCGTGGACATCAAGGCGCATCTCGTCGACATCCTCGACAAGCCGGGCGGCCAGTGCGCCGAGCTCTATCCGGAGAAGCCGATCTACGACATCCCCGGCTGGCCGGTGATCAGCGGGCATGACTTGGTGCAGAAGCTGCAGGAGCAGATCAAGCCGTTCGCGCCGGTCTTGCACCTCGGCGAGCGGGTGGATCGGCTGGAGAAGCAGGACGGCGGCTTCCGCCTCGGCACCGACGCCGGCACGCGCCTCGAATGCAAGGCGGTGATCGTGGCCGCGGGCGGCGGCTCGTTCGAGCCCAAGCGCCCGCCGCTCGCCGGCATCGAGCCGTACGAAGGCAAGTCGGTGTTCTATTCGGTGCGGCGGATCGAGGACTTCCGCGGCAAGACCATCGTGATCGCGGGCGGCGGCGATTCCGCGCTCGACTGGACGCTGAACCTGGTGCCGGTGGCCAAGCGCGTCGTGCTTCTGCACCGCCGCGACCATTTCCGCGCCGCGCCCGACAGCGTGAACAAGATGCACGCGCTGGTGGCGGAGAAGAAGTTGGACTTCCAGCTCGGCCAGATGCACGCGCTCGAAGGCGAGGGCGGCAGGCTCAGGCGCGTGGTGGCGCGGCGCGAGGACAATTCCACCTTTGCGATCGAGGCGGAGGCGCTGCTGCCGTTCTTCGGCCTGACGATGAAGCTCGGGCCGGTGGCGAACTGGGGGCTCAACCTGCACGAGGAGCGCATCCCGGTCGACGCCGAGAAGTTCCAGACCAACGTGCCCGGCATCTTCGCCATCGGCGACATCAATCATTATCCGGGCAAGCTCAAGCTCATCCTGTCCGGCTTCCACGAGGCCGCGCTGATGGCGCAAGCCGCGCACCGGCTCGTGCACCCGGATAAGAAACTGACGTTCCAGTACACGACCACCTCGTCGAGCATTCACAAGAAGCTCGGCGTCTAGCCGCGGCCGCCGCTTGCCGCGGGCTTTTTCGCCCCGCATAACGGGGCGGATCCGGCGAGCGGGGGGCGCGGCATGGCGACTTATCTATTGGCGCACGGGGCGTGGTCCTCGGCCTGGGCGTGGAAGAAGGTGCGGCCCTTGATGCGCGAGCGCGGGCACGAGTTCTTCGCGCCCTCGCTCACCGGCCTCGGCGAGCGCGCGCATCTCGCCAATCCCGCGATCGATCTCGACCTGCACATTCAGGACGTCGTGAACGTGCTCGAATACGAGGATCTCGAGGACGTGATCCTGCTCGGACATTCTTACGGCGGCATGGTCGCGACCGGGGTCGCGGACCGCTCGGCGCCGCGGCTGCAGCAGCTCGTCTATCTCGACGCGTTCGTGCCGCGCAACGGCCAGAGCCTGCAGGATTTCGTGCCGCCGGAGCACGCCAAGCACCAGCGCGAGCACGCGCTCGACGGCTGGCGGGTGCCGGCGAACCCGGTGCCGCCGGACACCTCGGCCGAAGACAAGGTCTGGATCGAGGCGCGGCGGATGACGCAGCCGATCGAGACGGTGACGCAGAAGATCAGCCTGAAGAACGGCGAGACCAAGCTGCCGCGCAGCTACATCTATTGCACGCGGAAGGCCGCGGGCGATCCGTTCAAGCAATTCGCCGACCGGTTCAAGAACGACAAGGCCTGGCGCTATTTCGAGCTCGACGCCAGCCACTCCCCGAACGTGACGGCGCCGAACGCGCTCATGGACGTGCTGGATAGGATCGCGCGAAGTTAGCGCGTTCCCCGGCCGCGCCGCGCGGGACGCGCGGCGAGAGCCGGGGCCCAGGGGCGGCTTGCGCGGCGCGTGTGGCCCTGGACCCCGGGTCTCGCTACGCTCGCCCGGGGAACGGTGATATTGATAGAAAAGCCCTCATGTTCACCACCTTCTTCCACGAGCTGAAGGATGCCGGCGTGCCGGTGACGGTGCGCGAGTATCTGACGTTGCTCGAAGCCATGGACGCGGATCTCGCCGGCCGGCGCGTGGAGGACTTCTACTATCTCTCGCGCGCAACGCTGGTGAAGGACGAGCGGAATCTGGACAAGTTCGACCGCGTGTTCGGCCACGTGTTCAAGGGGCTCGAGCTGCTGCACGAGGACATGCTCGCGGAAATCCCGGCCGAGTGGCTCAAGAAGCTCGCGGAAAAATATCTCACCGAGGAAGAGAAGGCGCAGCTCGAGGCTATGGACTGGGACAAGCTCATGGAGACGCTCAAAAAACGCCTCGCCGAGCAGAAGGCGCGCCACCAGGGCGGCGCGAAATGGATCGGCACCGCCGGCACGTCCCCGTTCGGCGCGTTTGGCTATCACCCGGAAGGCATCCGCATCGGCCAGGACGAAAGCCGGCACAAACGCGCGGTCAAGGTGTGGGACAAGCGCGAGTTCCGCGACCTCGACGACACGGTCGAGCTCGGCACCCGCAACATCAAGCTGGCGCTGCGCCGCTTACGCAAATTCGCCCGCACCGGCGCGCCCGAAGAGCTCGACCTCGACGGCACCATCAAGGAGACCGCGCAGCGCGGCTATCTCGACCTCAAGCTGCGCCCGGAGCGGCGCAACGCGGTCAAGGTGCTCCTGTTCCTCGACATCGGCGGCTCGATGGATTGGCACATCAAGCTCTGCGAGGAGCTGTTCTCCGCCGCCAAGACCGAATTCAAGCACCTCGAATATTTCTATTTCCACAACTGCCTGTACGAGCGCGTGTGGCGCGACAACCGCCGGCGCTGGCAGGAGACCACGCCGACCTGGGACCTGCTGCACACCTACCCGCACGACTACAAGGCGATCTTCGTCGGCGACGCCTCGATGAGCCCGTACGAGCTCACGGTGCCGGGCGGCTCGGTCGAGCACATGAACGAGGAGCCGGGCGCGGCCTGGCTCGAGCGCCTCACTCGCACTTACCCGCACGCGGTGTGGCTCAACCCGGTGCCGGCGGAGCAGTGGGAATTCACGCACTCGATCCGCATGGTCAAGCAACTGTTCGCCGGGCGGATGTTCCCGCTGACCTTGGAAGGCCTGGATGGGGCGATGAGGGAGTTGGTGAGGTGACTCTGTCATCCCGGGTGCTGCGCAACACGAAGTGTTGCGCTGCTAACCCGGGATCGCGAGCCGCAATCTTCGGCATTCGAGCCGGGTGAGGGGGCTGTTGCACTTATGGTATAAGGATCCCATGACCAAACTGCTGCAGAAGGCCATCGACCAATTGCAGAAGCTCCCCGCGAGCGAGCAGGACGCCGCCGCCGGCGCGCTGATGGATTACCTCGATCAGATGCGCGACCTACAGCTCACCGACGAGCAGGCCGCCGAGGTGCGGCGCCGGCTCGCCGATCCCGCGCGCAAGACCGTGCCGCTCGACCAGGCGCGCGAGCAGCTGCGCCGCCGCGGGGCATGAGGGTCGTCTTCGACGCCAAGGCGCTGCAAGACCTCGAAGGCATTTTCGATTGGATCGCCCAGGACAGCGCGGCCAATGCACGCGGGGTGATCGAGCGGATTCTTGCAAGCGCCGAGCGGCTTGGGTCGTTTCCGGAGATGGCGCGCGCCGGCCGGGTTGCCGGCACGCGGGAATGGGTGGTCCCGCGCCTGCCCTATATCGTCGTCTATGAAGTGCATCGCAAGCGCGATGAATTGGTGGTGACCGCTGTGTTCCACGGGGCGCGGGATCGAGAGGGTCTCTAGCGAGGGACTCGGCTGCGGACCTAGCGATCCGCTAGACTTCTCCGGGCGGATGTTCCCGCTCACGCTCGAGGGGCCTGGATCAGGCGAGGCGAGAACTAGTGAAATGACCCCCACACCCCCTTCGATCTGGCGCGCCGCCGTCGCCGGCTATCGCGACGCGGCCCGCGCGCTTAGCGCCATGCCGCTCTTGGCGCTGGTCGCGTTCGCGGTCGGCCTCG
>JAHFPN010000177.1 GCA_023269635.1 Hyphomicrobiales bacterium
TCGGAATTGGTGACGGTGCCGTCCTTCTCGCCCCAGGCCGCCGCCGGCAGCAGCACGTGTGCGCCGGCATTGACCGTGTCGTTGGAGCGCTCGTTCTCGGAGACGATGAAGAGATCGAGCTTCCTCAACGCCTCGCGCATGGCGCTGGCGCGCGGCAGCGACACCGCCGGGTTGGTGGCCATGACCCAGAGCGCCTTGATCTCGCCGCGCTCGATCGCCTCAAACATCTGCACGGCCTTGAGCCCTTCACGCCCGACCATGCGTGGCGCGCGCCAGAAGCGGCCGGCGCGATCAACGTTCTCCGGCGAAAAGTCCATGTGGGCGGCGAGCTGATTGGCGAGGCCGCCGACCTCGCGCCCGCCCATGGCGTTGGGCTGACCGGTAAGCGAGAACGGCCCCGTGCCCGGCTTGCCGATGCGGCCGGTGGCCAGGTGACAATTGATGATGGCGTTAACCTTGTCGGTGCCCTGCGCCGACTGGTTCACGCCCTGGGAGAAGGCGGTCACGACGCGCGGGGTCGAACGGAACAGCGCGAAAAAGCGCTCGACGTCCGCCAGTATGAGGCCGGTCGCGGCCGCGGTCGCCGCGGCATCAGGCGCGATTTCCTTGGCGCGTGCGAGGGCACCGGAAAAGCCCGTCGTGTGATTCTCTATATACGTTCGGTCGAGAGCGCCCTTTTCGGCGAGATGAACCAAAAGCCCGCAGTACAGCGCCGTGTCGGTGCCGGGCGCGATCGGCAGGAACAGATCGGCCTCCTCCGCCGTCGCCGTCCGGCGCGGATCAATGACCACGATTCTGGCGCCGCGCTTGGCCTTGTTCTCGACCATGCGCTGGAACAGGACCGGATGGCACCAGGCGGCGTTGGAGCCGACGAGTACGATCAGATCGGCTTCGTCGAGATCCGCGTAGGTGCCGGGCACGGTGTCGGCGCCGAAGGCGCGGCGGTGGCCGGCGACCGAGGAGGCCATGCACAGGCGCGAATTGGTGTCGACATTGGCCGAGCCGATGAATCCCTTCATCAGCTTGTTGGCGACGTAGTAGTCCTCGGTCAGCAACTGGCCGGAGAGATAGAAGGCGACGGCATCGGGCCCGTCGCGCTCGATGATGCGGCGCAAGCCAATCGCCGTGGTCGCGAGCGCCCGGTTCCACGTGACGCGTTCGAGCGTGCCGTCGCTCCGGCGCAGCATCGGATGCAGCAGGCGACCATCGAGGCCGATGGTCTCGCCGAGTGCCGAGCCCTTGGCGCAGAGACGGCCGAAATTCGCCGGATGCGCGGAGTCGCCGGTGATCGCGGCACCCCCCGTCCCGTCGGGCTGGACGCGCAGGCCGCAGCCCACGCCGCAATAGGGGCAGGTGGTGCGCACGGCCGCGGAACTCTGCGCGAGCGCGTTCATGGCGGGCTCAATAGACGTCCTGCTGGTACCGGCCGCGCTTCTTGAGATCGCCGACGAAGGCAACGGCTTCATTGGTCGAACGGGCGCCGTAGGCCGCGACGATATCGATTAGCGCGCGCTCCACGTCGCGCGCCATGTGCCTGGCGTCGCCGCAGACATAGATGTGCGCGCCCTCGGCGATCCAGGACCACAGATCGCGCCCGACTTCGCGCATGCGGTCCTGCACATAGATCTTCTCCTCGCCATCGCGCGACCAGGCGAGCGTGAGGCGGGTGAGCACGCCGGCCGCTTTCATCCCGACGAGCTCGTCTTCGTAGAAGAAGTCGTAGCGGCTGCGCTGATGGCCGAAAAACAGCCAGTTGCGGCCCGGTACCTTGGTCGCCATGCGCTCGTGCAGGAAGGCGCGGAACGGCGCGATGCCGGTGCCGGGACCGATCATGATGATCGGCACGGCAGGATTCTGCGGCAGGCCGAAATGCTCGGCGCGCCGGATATAGACCTTCAGCTTCTCGCCCGGCATGACGCGGTCGGCGAAGAAGGTGGAGGCGACGCCGAGCCGCTCGCGCTCGCCGAGGCGATAGCGCACCGCATCGACGGTGAGCGAAACCCGGCCGGCATGCGTCTTGGGCGAGGACGAGATCGAAAATAGCCGCGGCTGCAGCGGCTCGAGTGCCTCGACGAAGGCTTCGAGGTCCGGGGTGACACCCTCAAATTTCTCGAGCGCTGCGAGCACGTCGAGCGTGGCCGCGTCGCCGTCGGGGTCCTCGCCCGACGCGAGCGCCTTCGCCTTCTGCCGTCGCTCGCCGCCGGTGATGTAGGAGACGAGCTGAAACAGGCTGTCGGGCGCGAGGCCGAGCGAGACGCTTTCGATGAGGATGTCGCGCAGCGGGCGGCCCCCGACTGCCAGATCCGGTTGCGCGGCGAGGCGACCAATCACCGCGTCGGCGAGCGCGGGGTCGTTCCTGGGGAAAATCCCGAAGGCGTCGCCGACCGCATAGTCGAGTTCGCTGCCGGCAAGGTCGAATTCGACGTGCCACGTCTCCTTCTCGGAGCCCGGCTTGTTCAGCCGCGTGCGCGAGCGAAACGTCGCTTCCACCGGATGGTCGCGGGAGCGGCCGACTTCGGCAGGTGCGGGAGCTGCGATAGCCACGGCAGCCGCCGCGATCGGGGATGCAGCAGAATTTTCGGCGGACGGAGCGGGAAGCGCGGGGCTGGCCGCCGGCGGCGCGGCGTCGAGCTCCTGGTGGAGCTTCTTCAACATCCGCGCGGTTTCCTTGCCGCCCGGCACGCAAAGATTGAGTCGCGCCTCCTGCTTGAAAAAGATCGCGTTGGAATAATCCTCGCAGTTGTAGCCGCACTGGCCGCAGTCCTGCTGGCCCATCGCCGCCATCAGCTTCCGCCGCAACGGGCGGCCTTCGGCGAGCTTCATGCGCTCGGCGAGCACCATGGTCTGGTCGTGCCAGGGCGCAGCGCCGTCGTCGCCGTCATCGAGCAGCGCGGCTGGCGCCCTGCCGGGCACGAGCGCCGCCGCTTCGGAAGCCGAAAGCGGCTTGGCGCCGGATCCGTCAAGGGAGAGCGCGCCGGCGAAGAAACCATTGAGCCAGGTGCGCTGCTCCGGCGTGAACGGCGCGCCTTCCGGAACGATCTCGACGAACGGCGGCCGCGGTTGCACGGTCATTGCGCGCGCTCCGCGGCGAACAACTCTTGCAAGGCTTCGATCTCGTGGCGGCGCGTAAAGACGGCAAAGGTCTCGTCCGGCGAGGCGCGATGGGCGAGCCAGCCCTTAAAAATTCTTTCGACCAGCGGCGGCGTGTCCTCGGCCTTCACATCGCGATAGAGCTCGCGACCGATCGTGGCATCCGACCCGAAACCGCCGCCGACATAGATGTGATAGCCCTCAACCGTGTCGCCCTCGTCGGACACCGACACGCGCGCGCCGAGCAGGCCGATGTCGCCGATATAATGCTGCGCGCAGGAATGATGGCAGCCGGTGAGATGGATATTGATCGGCTGATCGAGCGCAACCCGCGTCTCGCACCAGTCCGCGATTGCCGCCGCGTGCTCCTTGGTATCGGAAGCGGAGAAGCGGCAGCCGCGGTTGCCGGTGCAGGCGACGAGGCCGGCACGCAGCGCGGTCGCGCGAGTTGATAGCCCCATAGCATCGATGGCGGCAGCAACGGCGTCGACCTTTTCGTCCGGCACACCCGACAGCAAGAGGTTCTGCCAGACGGTCAACCTCAAATCGCCGTCGCCGAAATCGCGCGCGAGGCGGGCGATTTCGCGCATTTGTTCCACCGTCATCTTGCCGACCGGCAGGCCGATTCCGATCCAGTTCAACCCGTCCTGCCTCTGCTCGTGCACGCCGATATGGGCGAAGCGGTCGGGAGCGGGCCGCCGGGCAACGGCTTCGGCCGGAACGTGCACCAGCTTTTCCCCGAGCTTCTCCTCGATCGCGGCAAGAAATTTTTCGAAACCCCAGGCATCGAGCACGTATTTTAGCCGCGCCTTGGTGCGGTTGGTGCGGTCGCCGTGATCGATGAACACGCGCACGATGGCGTCGGCGACGCGGGTGGCGTCGCGCGGGCGCAGGATCACGCCGGTGTCGCGCGCAAAGTCCCGGTGGCCGGTGATGCCGCCCAGCGCGAGGCGGAACCAGACGCCGGGCTCGACCCCGAACCCGTCCCGCACCTCGACCGCCTGGAAGCCGATGTCGTTGGTGTCTTCGAGTACCGCGATCTTGCCGGCGCCGTCGAAGGCGACGTTGAACTTGCGCGGCAGGCCGTAGAGCGAGCGGTCGTTGAGGATGTGATGGTGCCATTCGGCGCAGAACGGCCGCGTATCCAGCAGCTCCTGCGGATCGATGCCGGCGGTGGGCGTGCCGGTGACGTTGCGGATATTGTCGGCGCCCGCACCCTTGGTGGCGAGGCCGAGCGCGACGATCGACTCGATCATCGCAACGCCGTCGGTCGCCGGGATTTCGCGGATTTGCAGGTTCGCGCGCGTGGACACGTGCGCATAGCCGCCACCGTGCTTCTCGGCGAGGTCGGCGACGCCGGTGAGTTGCCAGTGCTTCAGGATCCCATTGGGAATCCGAAGCCGGCACATGAAGGAATCCTGCGACGGCGCCACATAGAACAGCCCGTGGAATTTCCAGCGGAAGACATCGACGCCTTTCGGAAACGCGCCGTCGCGCGCAGCCTGTTTCACCCGGCCATAGGCATCGAACGGATGCTCCTCGCGCTTGGCATTCTCCTCGGCGACGAGCTTTTTCCCTTCCGCCTCGAAGCGCGCCATGGCCTTGAGATGTGCGGCGTCGGGCCCGACCGGGTCCGCCGGCGCTTGAGCCGCCCCGCCCTTGCCCACGAGGGCAAGGCCTTGCGCGGCACGCGATGCCTGGACACCGGAGACGAAGCCTTCCAGGTAGCGCTTCTGCTCTGCGCTGAAATCTCTACTCATGGATGCCTCGCCACGCGCAACCTCACGCCGCCTCGACGAAGCGATGGCGCTCGTAGAGGAACTTGAGCACCGCTTCGCGCGACTTGAGGTAGGTCGGATTGGAAACGAGCTCGAGGCGCTTGCGCGGCCGCGCGAGGGGCACCTTCAGCTCCTCGCCGATCCGCGCCGCCGGGCCATTGGTCATCATCACGATGCGGTCGGCGAGCAACACCGCTTCGTCCACGTCATGCGTGATCATCAGCACGGTATTGCCGAGGCGCGCGTGAATCTGCATCACCGAATCCTGCAGATGGGCGCGCGTCAACGCGTCGAGCGCACCGAACGGCTCGTCGAGCAGGAGCACTTTCGGCTCCATGGCGAGTGCGCGG
>JAHFPN010000178.1 GCA_023269635.1 Hyphomicrobiales bacterium
AGCGCCTGAAGCTGCTCGGCGTCGATCTCGTCGATTGCTCCTCGGGCGGCACGGTGCCGAAGCCGAACGTGATCATGGCGCCGGGCTATATGGTGCCGTTCGCGCGCCGCATCCGCCACGAGGCCGGGATCAAGACCGGCGCGGTCGGGCTCATCACCGAGCCGCGCCAGGCCGAGGCGATCGTCGCCGCCGGCGACGCCGACCTCGTATTCCTCGCGCGCGAGATGCTGCGCGAGCCCTATTGGGCGCTCAAAGCGCAGGCCGCGCTCGGCGAGCACCCGCATTGGCCGACGCAATACGGCTACGCCGTGCGCCCGCCGAAATCGTAACCCCGTCCGTGCCCCCTTTCCCTCTCCCCGCTGAGGAGAGGGTGGCGAGCTGCGAAGCAGCGAGCCGGGTGAGTAGGAACGGCCTCCGAAAAGGTACGAGCCCCCTCACCCGACCGCCCCCGGCTTTCGCCGGGGTCGGTCGACCTCTCCCCGCTGGGGAGAGGTGAAACGGATCACGGTCGCCCTCGCCCTTGCCGCCCCGGCGCCCTATATAGGCTCCAGTCCGCACCGGCCCGAGCGAGAACCATGTCGCAATTCCGCATCCGCATCGTCCGCATCCCGCGCTGGCAATTGTTCCTGATCGGCGCGTTCGTGATCGCGCTGCTGGCGACGCTGTTCGTGCTCGCGGTCGGCGCCTTCATCGTGATCTTCCCGATCGTGCTCATCGCCGGCGCGCTCGCGTATCTGTTCGCGGTGTTCCGCTCGCCCGCGCGCCCCGGCCGCGACGGCGACCCGCGCACGATCGAGACCGAATATCGCGAGATCGAGGCGGAGCGGAAGCCGATCGGGCGCGACAAGAATCGCTGAGCCGCTTCCTACCCTCGCCTGGTCCGGCTTCCCCTCGGCGTTCTTGTATTTGTGCAGAAAGCGCGTGACGCGGGCCTCTATCCGGCGCCCTTTTTCTCTCCCCACCCCTCTATCAATTCCTCGGCATCGTACCCACATAAATTCAAATCATTCATATTTTAGGGAAATGCGATGATGAACAATCTTACCCCCTGCTACGTCAACGAACACCAATCGGATCTCCGCGGCGTCAAGGATGGCTGGTACGCCAGCAAGCTGAGCGGGCAACTCTTGTTCGGCCCGTTCGCCAACCAGGAAGCCTGCCTCTCGCGGATCAGTCAGTATGCGAGCTGGATCGCGTCGTCCGCCGCGCGGCACCGGCCGCATTGACGCATTACCGTTCGGTCACAATGCTCGCAAACCCTGCTGTTGCATCGAATTGTCCGCGCTTTCCTCGCGCAGGAACACATATAAACCTCTATTGCGGTCCATAGTCCGCGCGTAACTTGAATGATGTTCGTTCAAGCAGTGCTTGTTCATCTTTACTTTCATCAGGAGAAATTTCGTGACCAGCATGACCAAAACTATCGCTATCGCCGCGGCGCTCGTCGCCTGCCTTGCTACGGCAGCCGTTGCCAACGATGCGGCGATGGACTCGATCCACAACTACGGCGTCTACGGCTCGGGCTCGTTGGTCCTCGCCCAGGCCAGGCGCGCGGTCGAAGGCGCCCGCTACTTGCCGGCCACTCCGTCTGCGGAATGGCTCTGGTTCAAGCGCGCGTCCGGGGCCAACGCGTAACCTGAAAAACCACTCTCGCGAACTGCATGAGCCGGCCCACGAGCCGGCCGTTCACTTGCGAGTCGATCGGCGCGGGCAGGAACCCGTTTCTGCCGATCAGTACGACTCCGGCATCGGCGAACGCCGTCAGCGCCGGAGGAATTCCATACTTCACCCCAACACTTTAGGAGAAATTTCATGACCAATGCACCGACCAACACCAATACTGTGCAGAAGATTTCGGCTCAGGAAATCCACGTGAAGTGGGACAAGATTTCCGAGCAGGAAGCCACCAACATGAAGGTCACGAGCGATCTCGTCGCGCAGGTCCAGTCGAAGTACAGCCTGAGCCCCGACCAGGCCCAGAAAGACGTCAACGTGTGGGCGAACGGCCGCTCGTTCTGACCTGAAGTTCGTCGGCGAAAACCGCCGCCTCTGCATCTGCAGAGGCGGCAACGCCAACCGAAGGGGTGGGGCAATGCAAAAGAGCACTTACGTTGCAGCGATCGCGCGCAACTACGATCTCGTCGGCTACACGCTGCTCGGCCTGGCGCTGCTCGGCTTCCTGTATCTGTTCAACTTCACGACCTTCTTCGGGCCGCTGAGCCGCTGAGCGACTTCTAGTCCGGCCGGGGGCTCTCGCGCTTCCCGCGCGTAGCGCTCCACCACCGAACCAATTCCCTAAAATCGATGGACGAATGATCGCGCGCGGTCGCGCGACGCATTTTTCATCATTGCCGGGCGAAACGCGCGAAGCGCCGTCTTCGCGCCTGAAGTCCCGGCAATCCATCGGCCCTCTCACCAGATCGCGCCTTTGCATGGATGCCCGGGTCAAGCCCGGGCATGACGAACTAGGCCTGCCTCACCCGATCGCCCATCCATTGATAGAGCCGCGAGGCCACGGCCACGTAGACCGCCGGCAGGAACGCGGTCGCCGCGGCGTAGGCGACGACCGAGAAAATCTTGAACGGCGCGCTCGCCCGCGCCGCGGTGAGGTCGAGGCCGATCGAGTAACCGACCCCGGCGATGGCGATTAGCACGACGGCCAAAGCCGGCAGCGACGCGAGCAGCAGGATCCAGAAAATCCGCCAGGCATAGCCCTTGCTGTCCCGTAGCGCGCTTCGCCAAGTGGCGCCCGGCGAATCCACGGCGATCGCCGGAAACAGGATCACGAGCCTGAGTGCGAACACCACGCCGACGAAGAACAGGGCGAGCACGATCAGGATCGGGATCAGGTCATTGACCTTGGTGGTGAGGAAGTCGAACACCGCGACCGCGGCCGTGAGCCCGAACGACCAGGCGAAGAAGCGCAAGAAGCGCGGATTGCCGGGCTCGATCGGGTAGCCGCTGGTGACCTCGTCGAGCAGGATGAAGCGGTGCACCGCGATCAGGAGCGGCGTCAGCAGAAAGCTCCAGACCAGGGTGAGGACGTAGCCGATGACCTGCTGGAAGATATCGCGCGTCTCGTCGGCCGGAAGCAGGATGAATTCGGTCACGGCTTGCCCGAGGCCGACCGCGAACGCGACCAGCGCCAAGAGCGGCATGGCGCTAAGCGCGCGGGCGGCGTCGCGATAGCCGGTGACGGCGGCGCGCCAGATCGAGGGGGGCGTGGGGGTCATTTCCTTCGGTTCGCGATCGATGCCACGTGATCCAATTTGCCTCTACAGGAAACAGACGATTCCGAACAGCCGCCCGCGTTCTCGCGGCGCGCGAATGCGCCCGAGGTTTGCTTACGCCACTTCCGTTCCGCTCGGCCCCGAAAGAAGGGGCGCGCGGGACGCCGGGGTCGCGACGGACCCCACGGCCTCGGCGCCTCGCGGCGACGAGACAATGCCGAGTGTCTTTCGCAGGCTCCGGCACTAGCCGGCGTCCCGCGCGCGGTGGAGAGGCTTGCTCCGCGCCGACCCTGGAGGGCAGACCATTTTTACCCTCCACTGGTGGCCCACGGCCGGTGGACCGGGCCTGCGCGGCTTGGACCCCCGCCTTCGCCTTGCGTTAAGGCTTAGGCGGGCACCGCCGCCCTGCCCCACGCAAATGACGCCTCATGAGCGCACCCCTTGCGAGCAGGGTTGATGGGAATATAATCAGTTTAGGAAAATAGTCAAGGAGGGGTTGCGACCGCAGCATGATCCAGAAATTCGGCTATCGCGCGCGCCCAAGGAAGTGAGGGCGGCGAGCGCCCCTCCCCCTGACGTTGCGATCTTGCTGGGTCCGCTATATTATTAGATGATATCTGTTCATATCAGCCTGCGGAGGCCTCATGGCATCGAGCTTCACCCTGGGCGCGCGCTTCGAGCGCTTCATCAAGAGGCAGGTCGCGAGCGGCCGCTACAACAATGCGAGCGAGGTGGTGCGCGCCGCGCTGCGCCTGCTCGAAGGCGAGGAGGCCCTGCGCACGCGCAAGCTCGCCGAACTCGACGCGGCGCTGGCTCGCGGCATCGCCGACGCCAAGGCGGGACGGGTGCACACGATCGAAGCGGTGAGGGAATACTTGCGGAAACGCTTCAGACAGGACGCCAATAAGAATAAGAAAAAGTCACACAATGTGCGGATGCGCACGGCTAGCATGAGTGGTAACCTAAAAGAGCGAGGATCGTAACCATGGATGCGCACACGGCTCAGCGAGCCAACATCGCTCCCATTGGGATCGGCTATTACACGGTCCCTGAAGCCGCGCGCCTCCTGAAGGCGCCGGCTCGCAATATCAATCGCTGGCTCGGGGGCTACCGATACGAGGAGCGCGGCCGCACGGTCAGGGTGCCAGCGCTTTGGACGCCAGAATTGCCCGCTTATGAGCACCATCTCGAATTGAGCTTCCGTGATTTGATCGAATTGCGGTTCGTCAAAGCATTCTTGGACGCGGGGCTTTGGCTGAAAACCATTCGAACCTGCCTCGATTACGCAAGAGAGTATGTTGCAGACCCGAGGCCATTCTCGACGCGCAAATTTCTTACCGATGGGAGAACCATCTTTCTCGAGAGTGCGCGCCAGAGCGGCGAGGCAGAGCTTCTCGACCTCAAGCGCCATCAATATGTGATAAAGCGCATTATTGAGCGGAGCTTCAAGGACCTCGACATCGAAAACGACGCGGTGGCGCGCTGGCGCCCGTTGAACGGGAAAAAGTCGATCGTGATCGATCCGGCGCGGGTGTTCGGACAGCCAATCGCCGCCGATTTCGGTGTGCCGACCATCGTGCTTGCCGATGCTGTCGCGGCGGAGGGCTCCATTGAGAAAGCTGCCGGCGTTTTCGCTGTCACACCACGAATTGTACGCGACGCCGTGCGCTTCGAGCGATCTCTGGCTGCATGAAAGTCGTTCTGGATCACAATCTGTCTCCAGAAATGGCCCGTGCATTGAGTCAACTATTTCACCCCCAACACCAAGTCGTTTCGCTGCGGGAGAAGTTCGACCCTTCCACGCCCGATTCGGACTGGATCGAGACATTGAGCCGAGAACGGGGCTGGATCGTCCTTTCTGGAGATCGTCGGATCACTCGAAACAAAGCGGAATTCGAGGCGTTTCGGCGCTCGGGATTGGTCG
>JAHFPN010000179.1 GCA_023269635.1 Hyphomicrobiales bacterium
CACTCCCGAGCACTCGCACGATCCCGCCGACATCGCCGAGCGCCTGGCCGGGCGGCCGCGCGCGAGCTATCTCGCCGACGCGGTGTTCGGCGCCATCGATGGGGCGGTGACGACCTTCGCTGTGGTCGCGGGCGCGGCCGGCGCGCATCTTTCGCCGCGCGTCGTGCTCATTCTCGGAGCGGCGAACATTTTCGCCGACGGATTTTCCATGGCGGCCGGGAACTTCATCGCCACGCGCGCCGCGCTCGACGACGCCGCGCGCCTGCGCGCCATGGAGGAGCGCCATGTCGCGATCGATCCCGGGGGCGAGGCCGCGGAGGTGCAGGAGATCTACCGGCGCAAAGGCTTCAAGGGCGAGGCACTCGAAGCCATCACCCGTCTGATCACGTCGCACCACCGCGCCTGGATCGACACCATGCTCGCCGAGGAACACGGGCTCGCGGCCGCGACCCGCGCCCCGCTCAAGGCGGCGCTTGCGACCTTCGCGGCGTTCGTGGTCGCCGGTTGCGTGCCGCTGTTCCCGTACGTGTTCGGCCTGTCCGCTGCCGCGACGATCTCGACCATCGGGACCGGCATTGTATTCTTCGTGATCGGCTCGATCAGGAGCTTCTGGTCGATGCGGTCCTGGTGGCGCTCGGGCCTGGAGACGTTTGCGCTCGGCTTCGGCGCCGCAATCATCGCTTATGTCATCGGCGCAACCATCGAACGGCTCGTCTAGTTCCTGCCAATAGCCCCCGCATGTCCGCGGCCCAGAACGAAACCGAATTCCGCATCGCCGCGCGCGACGGTTTCTCGCTCGCCGCCACCTTGCGCGGCCCGGCTTCAGGCGAACCGCGAGCGACGGTGCTCATCGCCTCGGCGACCGCGGTGCCGCGCGGCTATTACTCGAAGTTCGCGGCCTATCTCGCCGAGCGCGGATTCGCCGCCCTCACCTTCGACTATCGCGGCGTCGGCGGCTCGCGGCCGGCCTCGCTGCGCGGCTTCCAGGCCCGCATGCGCGACTGGGCCGCGCTCGATCTCACCGCCGCGGTCGACTACGCCGCGGCTCTTCATCCCGGCCGCCCGCTGCTCTACGTGGGCCATTCGTTCGGCGGCCAGGCGCTCGGGCTGTTGCCGAACAACACCCGCGTTGCGCGCGCGCTGTTGGTGGCGGCGCAGATCGGCTATTGGCGGCTGTTTCCGTTCCCGGAGAACTACCGCATCTTCGTGCTCATGCGCGTGATCGCGACGCCGGTCGCGCATGCGTTCGGATATATGCCGGGCCGGTTCGGGATCGGGGTCGACCTGCCGCGCGAGGTCTTTCTCGAATGGATGGGATGGTGCATGCGGCCGCGCTACCTGTTCGACGACCCGACGCTCGATACGCTGAAGAACTATCCGAACTACCGCGGCGCGCTGCGCGCGATCGGGCTGGCCGACGACAAATGGGCGCCGCCGGTCGCGGTCGCGGGGCTGCTTGCCGGCTATAATGGCACGAGCCCCGAGCACCTCACCGTTCACCCACGCGATATCGGCGTCGACAAGATCGGCCATTTCGGATTCTTCCGCTCCGAGCATCGCGAGACGCTCTGGCGCGAGGCGGCGGATTGGCTCGCGGCCTGAGCACGACTCAAGAGCCGTGGCGCATCGTGACCAGCTCCTCGGCCGAGGTCGGGTGCAAGGCCACGGTGGCGTCGAAGTCGGTCTTGCGCACGCCCATCTTCACCGCGATGGCCGCGAGCTGGATCATCTCGGAAGCCGCTTCGCCCACGATGTGAACGCCGAGCACGCGGTCGCTCGTCTTGTCGACCACGAGCTTCATCAGCACGTGGGTCTTGCGGCCCGACAGCGTCGCCTTCAGCGGCCGGAAGTTCCGCCGGAACACGTCGATCGAGAGCCCGCGCTCGCGCGCCTTCGCCTCGGTAATCCCGACCACGCCGATCTCGGGCTCGGAGAACACCGCGGTCGGCACGTTGTCGTGGTCGAGCGTCCACGGCCGGTCGCCGAACACCGAGTCGGCGAAGGCGTGGCCCTCGCGGATCGCGACCGGCGTCAGCGCCAGGCGGTTGGTCACGTCGCCGATCGCGTAGATCGAGGGCACGCTCGAGCGCGAGCTTGCGTCCACCACCACCGCGCCGTGCGCGTCGCAGGCGACGCCCACGGCCTCGAGGCCGATATTCGCCGTGTTCGGCCGCCGGCCGGTGGCGCGCATGATTTCCTCGGCATCGATCGATGCGCCGTCCGAAAGCAACGCGCGGCAGGCGCGCCCATTGCGGTCGATCTCCACCACGGTGTGGTTCAGAAGCACGCGGATACCCCGCCCCTCCATCTCGGCGCGCACGTGCTGGCGCACCTCGTCGTCGAATCCGCGCAGGATCTCGTCGCCGCGATGCACGAGCGTCACTTCGCTGCCGAGGCCCTCGAACACGCAAGCGAACTCGACCGCAACATAGCCGCCGCCCTGGATCACGATGCGCTTCGGCAGCTCGGGCAGATGGAACGCCTCGTTCGAGGTGATCGCGTGGTCGCGCCCCGGGATCACGGGCTTGAGCGGGTGGCCGCCGGTCGCGACCAGGAGATGCGCGGCGCGGATGCGGGCGCCGGTCTTCATGATGCGCACGGTGTGCGGATCCTCGACGATCGCGCGCGACTCCACGATCTCGGCCCCGGCCATGGTGAGCGTCCGGCGATAGGCGGCCTCGAGCCGTGCGATCTCCTTGTCCTTGTTCGCGATCAGCGTCGGCCAGTCGAAGCGGGCGTTCTCGATGGTCCAGCCGAAGCCGGCGGCGTCCTCGAACTCGTGGCGGAAGCGGCTGGCATAGACCAGGAGCTTCTTCGGGATGCAGCCGCGGATCACGCAGGTGCCGCCGACCCGGTATTCCTCGGCGATCATCACCTTGGCGCCGTGCTCACCGGCGACGCGCGCGGCGCGCACGCCGCCCGAGCCCGCCCCGATGACGAAGAGATCGACGTCGTATTCGGCCATGCAATCCTCGGGGGCGGCGGCGACGCCGGCATGGATCGGACGGGATCGGACTTTCGTCAAGCTCGACGGAAGCGGTTCGCGGGTCTAGCCTTCAGCGCAAGACGGCGCGCGCTCGCCATCGGCCAGGGCGACCTCATGGCGCCGGTATCGAGCCCGATCGCGGCGAGGCTGCTCGCGATCGCGGGCTTCGCTCCGACTTCGGTCAGGTGGTTCAGATGTTGTGGCCGCGCTTCTTCATCTCCGCGCGCAGCCGGACGACCATCTCCTCGGAAAGCTTGCCCGCCCATTCCTGCGTGAGCCGGAAACTCTCCTCGATCACGCCGGGCATGGTAGCGATGAATTTCTTGCCGACCGGGGAGTTATAGAAAACGAGCAGCTCTTTCAGCTCGGCCTCGGTGAAACGGCTCGCATAGATGCGGCCCACGATGTCGTTGATATCTTCGCGGCGCTTGTCGAAATCCGGCCGGATCGCCTGCGCCGACTCGACGAGCTGATTCTGCAGGTCTGGATTTTGCTGCACGAACGCCGCCATCGTCTGCTGCAGGATGCTTGGGATCACGCCGTCGAACGCGCGGGTCGCGCCCGAGAGCAAGACGACCTGGCGCGCCAGCTGAAAAACGGCTCCGCTCGGCTGCTGCGCCACGGCGGCGCCGGCGAAGCCGGCAAGCGCGAGCGTGAGCACGCCGGCGCGCATCAAATGCATGGCAATCCTACGCATAGTCGATCCCTCCAGAGAGTTCAGGTCCGCTCGATGATCTCAACGCCCCCGCCGCCGGCGACGACCGCGCGACGAGCCAGCCCGATGAACAGGCCGTGTTCGACGGCGCCGGCAACGTCCGCGAGCCCGCGCGCAAGCGACAGCGCGTCCGGGATTTGGCCGAGTCCGGCATCCAATATCAGGTGTCCCTGATCCGTGACGAAAACATGGCCGTCCGGCTTCATTCGCAGCCGCAGCGGCCCTTCGCAGCCGGCGCTGCGAAACGCCGCAGCCAGCGCCAGGCGGGTGGCGCCGAGGCCGTATTCCACCACCTCGATGGGCAGCGGAAAGCGGCCGAGCCGCTCGACCCGTTTGGTCTCGTCGGCGATCACCACGAATTCGCGCGAGGCCTGGGCCACGATCTTCTCGCGCAGCAGCGCGCCGCCGCCGCCCTTGATCAGGTTGAGCTCGGGGTCGATTTCGTCGGCGCCGTCCACGGTGAGGTCGAGCACCGGCGCCTCGTCCAAGGTCGTGAGCGGAATGCCGAGGCGGCTCGCCTGCAACTTGGTCGCCTCCGAGCTCGGCACGCACACGACGTCGAGCCCGCCGCGCACGCGCTCGGCCAGCACCGCGACGAAATGCGCGGCAGTCGAGCCGGAGCCCAAGCCCAGCTTGATCCCGGGGCGCACGAACTCGAGCGCGCGCAACGCCGCCTCGCGCTTCAGACGCTCGAGGTCCATGGCAATTCCCCGCGACGCGTTTGCCGTCATTCCAAGGGCGTTGCGTCCTAGCACGCCCGATCCGGACCGGCCAGCCGGCATTGGACTTTGCCGCGCGGCGCGGGTACCGGACTTGCGCGCGCCGATTTTGAGGAAACCACCATGCCGTCCCGCCCCACCGTAGCCTTCGATCTCGACGGCACGCTCGTGGACAGCGCCCCGGACCTCGTGGCCACGCTCAACGTGGTGCTGGCCGAGATCGGACTCGGCCCGGTCGGGCTCGAGCACGCGCGCAATCTCGTGGGCGGCGGCGCGCGGCTGATGATCGAACGCGGGCTGACGAAGCACGGGGCGCAATTCACGCCCGCCGAAATCGAACGCCTGTTTCAGCGCTTCCTCGCCTATTACGACGTGCACATCGCCGACCACTCGCGGCCGTTCCCGGACGCGAAAGCGATGCTGGCGGAGCTTGCGGCCGCGGGCGCGCGGCTCGTGGTGTGCACCAACAAGCTCGAGCGATTCTCGGTGAAGCTCCTCGACGCCATGGGGCTCGCGCATTTCTTCTCGGTGATCGCGGGCGCCGACACGTTCGCGGCGCGGAAGCCCGACCCCTTGCATATCCTGCACGCGGTGAAGCGCGCCGGCGGCAATCCGGCGACAACCGTGATGGTCGGAGATTCCAGAACCGACGTGGCCGCGGCGCGGGCCGCAAGCGTGCCGGTGATCGCCGTGTCGTTCGGCTATTCGGATGTGCCGGCGAG
>JAHFPN010000039.1 GCA_023269635.1 Hyphomicrobiales bacterium
CCCACTCTTATCGCGGCATCCGGCACTTCCGCATCCTTGTCGAAGCCGGCGGCAAGCCCGACGGGATTGCGAAAATTGAGGCCGAAAGCCTCGACCCGGAGCCGCGGCTCGTCCGCCGCTGGCGGCGGTAGCGGCAGGGTCTTGAGTGCCAGGATCGCCAGGCGATGGGCGTCCTCGGGATCGAGGAGCCGCGCGAACGGCAGCCCAAGGTCAAGAAGCGGAACAATCATGCGCACATCTCGCCGCGCGGCGGGCGCCGGCGTACGGGCGCCAGCCAGTCGACGCTCAAGCGCTTTCTCATGGTCCGCGCCGTACGCTATCGGCGCGGCCTGCCGGCGGCAAGCGTGCCGACTTTACAGGTGACGCGGGAACGCCGCCTCCCCACTAGGAATGATGAATAGACCTTGCCAACATGGGTCGGTATTCCTATTTTCGGACCACATTCGTCAAGCCAGGGAGGCCCGACCGTGCCCAACCTCACCCACCCCCGCGTCTGGGGCGCGATCGACCGGCTCGCCGCCCGCTATCGACTGTCGGCCTCGGGCCTGGCCAAGAAATCCGGCCTCGACCCCACCAGCTTCAACAAGTCGAAGCGCATCACGCCCGAGGGACGGCCGCGCTGGCCCTCGACCGAGTCGGTCGCCAAGGTTTTGCACGCGACCGGCGCCAGTATCGAAGAGTTCATCTCGCTGCTCGACCCCAAGTCTTCGCGCCAGGCGCCGCGGCCGGTGCCGCTGATCGGCTTCGCCGAGGCCGGTGCCGGCGGCTATTTCGACGACGGCGGATTTCCGGTCGGCTCCGGCTGGGACGCGATCCGGTTCCCGAATGTGAATGACGAGCACGCCTATGCGCTGGAAGTCTCCGGCAATTCCATGGAGCCGCTCTATCGCGCCGGCGACATCCTGGTGGTCTCGCCGGCCGCGCCGCTGCGCCGCGGCGACCGCGTGGTGGTGAAGACCAAGGACGGCGAGGTGCTGGCAAAGCAGCTGAAGCGAAAGACGGCGAAGAGCGTCGAGCTGCGCTCGCTCATCCCCGAACACAAGGACCGGGTATTGCCGGCTTCCGAGGTGCTGTGGATCGCCCGCATCATGTGGGCGAGTCAGTAGATCTTCTTGCGATCGTCGTTACCGCGAAAGCGGGAACCCATAGCTACCGGCCGTCGAGCAATTCACCGCGAGGGAGGCTATGGGTCCCGGCTCGCGCTCGCCCGCAAGCGGGCTCGCTTGGCCGGGACGAAGTTAGGTTTCACGCCGAGCGCGCGAGCGCGCCGTCGATCATTCCGATCGTGTTCTCGATTCCATAGACCGCGACGAAGGAGCCGAAGCGCGGGCCCTTCTCCTGGCCGAGCAGCACCTGATAGAGCATGTTGAACCAGTCGAGCGAGACGCCCGGCTTGCCGTCCTTGGTCTTGATCTTGCCGCTGGTGTCGAGAAACGGCTCGCGGCGGCCGACCTCGTAGATCACTTCCTGGATTTTCTCTGCGCTCGCCTCGGCCGGAAGCTGCGAGAGCGCATCGCGCAGCGCCTGCAGCGCTTCGCGCTCGGCCGCATTCGGCTCGCGGAACCGCTTCGCCGGCAAGACGAAGTCGCGATAGTAATGGATCGCATAGCCGACCATGGCGTCCATCTTCGGGTGCGACTTCGGCGTGATCCCCGGCCAGTAGCGCCCGATGAAGCCCCAGAGCGTCTCGGCGTTCTCCGCGTTCGAGGCCGAGACTAGATTCAGCAGCATCGAGAACGAGATCGGCATCTCGGCCGCCGGCGGATGGCCAGAATGGATGTGCCAGACCGGATTGCCGAGCCGCTGCTTCCAATCCTGCTTCGGATAGGCCTCGAGATATTGCTGGTACTCGTCGACGTGGCGCGGGATCACATCGAAATAGAGCCGCTTCGCCGCCTTCGGATCCCGATACATGAACAGCGACAGACTCTCCGGGCTCGCGTAGCGCAGCCATTCCTCGATCGTGAGCCCGTTGCCCTTGGACTTTGAGATCTTCTGCCCCTGTTCGTCGAGGAAGAGCTCGTAGATGAACCCATCCGGCGGGTCGCCGCCGAGCGCGCGGCAGATCGCGCCGGAGAGCTTCACCGAATCGATCAAGTCCTTGCCCGCCATCTCGTAGTCGACGCCGAGCGCGACCCAGCGCATGGCCCAGTCGGGCTTCCATTGCAGCTTGCAGCGGCCGCCGGTGACCGGCGTCTCCACCCGCTCCTGGGTGTCGGGGTCTGCGTAGACCACCGTGCCGCGCTTCTTGTCGTGCTCCAGGATCGGCACCTGCAACACGACGCCGGTGCGCGGGCTGACCGGCAGGAACGGCGAGTAGCTGGCGGCGCGCTCCTCGCGCAAGCTCGGCAGCATCACCTCCATGACTTGCTCGTAACGCGCGAGCACTTCGAGCAGGGTCGCGTCGAAGCGCCCGGCGGCGTAGCAGGCGGTGGAGGAGAGAAATTCGTATTCGAATCCGAAATGATCGAGAAACGCGCGCAGCCGTGCATTGTTATGCTCGCCGAAACTCTGGTGCGTGCCGAACGGATCCGGCACGCGCGTGAGCGGCTTGCCGAGATGCGCGGCAAGCACGTCCCGGTTTGGCACGTTGTCGGGCACCTTGCGCAAGCCGTCCATGTCGTCGGAAAAGGCGACCAGCCGGGTCTTCACCTTGTCGTCGGTGAGCACGCGGAAGGCGTGGCGGACCATCGTGGTGCGCGCGACCTCGCCGAAGGTGCCGATGTGCGGCAGGCCGGAGGGGCCATAGCCGGTCTCGAACAGCACTTCGTCCTTGGGCCGGCGCTTGAGGCGCGCCACGAGCTTCCGCGCCTCCTCGAACGGCCAGGCGTTCGAGCGCTCGGCGAATTCGCGTAAATTCCCCACGAGTTCCGCGGCTTCCGCCATGGCCGACTCCTAAAGCTCGCCGCTCAGTAAAAGCTGACCGGGAAATAACGCAAGTAGAGGTCGGTATAGGCGCCCTTCTCCCACAGGCGAAACAGCGCGTAGTTGAGGGCGCGGCGCAGCGTGTCGTTGCCCTTCTTGACCGCGATGCCGACGCCCTCGCCGAAATAGCGACTTTCAATGAACGGGCCGCCGCGAAACGCGCAACAGCCCGCCGAATCGCGCCCGTTCAGCCAAAACGCCAGCGCGATTCCGTCGCCGAACACCAGATCGACCTCGCCGCGCTTGAGCGCCGCGAGCGCGGTCTGCAAATGCGCCCGCGGCTGGATCGCGGCCTCGGCGAAGAACGCGCGCAAGTAAGCCTCGTGCGCGCTGCGTTCCACCACCGCCACCTTCATACCCGCGATTGCCTCCGGCGTCGCATCCTTGAGTGCGGCGTCCTTGCCCGCGACGAAGCGCGCGGGCGACCGGTAGTAGCGGTCGGTGAAGTCCACGCGCTTGCGCGTCTCCGGGTTGATCGCGAGCGAAGCGACGATCGCGTCGCCCCTGCCTTCGTCGAGCGCTTCGATCAGGGTATCGAAGCGACGCACCTGGACCGTGCACTGCAAGCCGAGCTCGAGGCAGATCGCACGCGCGAGATCCACATTGAAGCCGATCGGCTGGCCGTCCGGCCCCTTGAAATTGAAGGGCGGGTAATCCTCCTCGGTGAGGAACCGGATGGTGGCGATGCGGCCGGGCTCCGGCTTATCCGGACGCCGTTTGGGATCCCAAAATCCGGGCACGAACACGCCCGGGGCGGTCTGTGCGCCGGCGGTTCCGAGCAAAGCCAGGATCAGCGCAAAGACCGCGATGCTCATGAACCCGCTCCGCGCAAGGTGCCGGGTAGTCAGCGATACCGTCATCTGCATTCCACTCTGGCAGCGATTCTGTCACTTTCGCCGCCGGCGAATTGCCTGTAAACCCTTTCTCGCCTTAGTTGTATTTCGGCGGGGCCCAGCATGTTCGGGGGATGGGCGGAGAACGGCCGGGCGCTCTTTCGACCCCGGCTTCGCGCTGCGTTTCGGCCGGCACCGGCCCGGCCGCGGCGACCGGCACCGCTTCCATTCGAGCTTGCCGCCTTGGCGAGAGATATCGACGCTGCCTTACTCGAGGCGGCCGCCCGCCGTGCACAATTGTTGCACATCGGAGGCGACGAGGTGGTTCGCGCCCACGGACTGCTCACGCCGGACGATATGCTCGAAGCGCTGGCCGACGAATTCGGCCTCGAGATCGACCCTCTCGACGACGACACTCCGCCCGACACCGACCGCATCCTGGAAGCAGCCCTGACCGGCGTCTTGCGCCGTCTTGCCGCCGACGGAGGCGCGCGGACCACGGTCGCGCCGCGCGGGAACGGTATTGCCCAGCTTGCCAAGGCGCTGGAGGAAAATCCGACCCTCGCGAAAGGCCTGCGGCTTTCTTCGCCGGAGCGGCTCTCGGCCTAGGTGCGCCGGGTCGGCGCCACCGAGCTCGCGCGCAGGGCAGTGCTCGGCCTCTATCACCGGCGGCCGGACCTCTCGGCAGGCGCACGCGGAACCTACGGCCCGCGCGTGTTGGCCGCCGTTGCCGCGGTCGAGCTCTTGGTAGTCGGCGCGCTTTTCCTGGCCGAGACGCTGCTCGCAGTCGAGCTCATTCTCGGCGCCTGGTTCCTTGCGTGGACGGGATTCCGGCTGCGCGCCTGCTGCTTGCGCCCGCCGCGGATTCCCCCGCTCGCCCTGCTCGAACGGGATTTCCCTCTTTATACGATCATGGTGCCACTCTTACACGAAGCGCACATGGTGCCGCGGCTGGTCGCTGCGCTGCGCCGTCTCGATTACTCGCCGGAAAAATTGGACGTGAAGCTCGTGGTCGAGGCGGACGATCCCGCTACGCGCCTTGCCGTGGCGCAGCTTAAGCTCGGCGCGCCGTTCGAGGAAATCGTGGCTCCGCTGGCCGGGCCCCGCACCAAGCCCAAGGCGCTGGCCGCTGCGCTGCCGTTCGCGCGCGGGAGTTTCCTGGTGATCTATGACGCCGAGGATCAGCCCGATTCCGACCAGCTCCGCCGGGCACTCGCCGCCTTCCACGGCGCGCCGCCCGAGCTCGCCTGCGTGCAGGCCCGGCTTGCCATCGACAATGCCGAGGACAACTGGCTCACCCGCCAATACGCCGCGGAATATGCCGGCCTGTTCGACGTGTTCCTGCCGTCGCTCGCGGCCTTGCGGTTGCCGATCCCGCTCGGCGGCACGCCAACCACTTCCGCACCGAGGCCCCGCGCCGAGTGGGCGGCTGGGACCCGTTCAATGTCACCGAGGATACCGACCTCGGCATGCGCCTTGCCCGCTTCGGCTACCGTATCGGCGTCATCGCCTCGACCACCGACGAGGAGGCGCCGGCCGCATTCGGGCCCTGGCTGCACCAGCGCACGCGCTGGTTTAAGGGCTGGATCCAGACGTTCTTCGTGCACATGCGCGCGCCGCGACGGCTGCTTGCCGAGCTTGGCGTCAAGGGATTTCTGGCATTGCCCGCACGTCGCGGCGCCGGGCTGACCGGATGAGGAAACAGGAAGTGTCGTCTGCGGCAGCAGCGGCGGTTAGGACGCGGCACGATTTCCGCCTGCCCCGGGCTGGATCTACGCGCGGCGATCCGAACTCGCGCCGGGATTGAGGTTCGTCTCGACCGAATTCGCCGCGCCGCTTCGCGCGAAGGGTCACTTCTCGCGATCGACCGGATCGCAAAACGGCAAAGGCGCCGTATAGCCCCTGAGACCCATGGTTTCCGCGGCAATTGTCATCAGCGCCACGAGATCGTTGGGGTGGATGAACTCGTCCTTGAAGCAGGCATAGGTCGCCGGGTTGAAGATGCGCCTCAGCCAGTCGACCACCACCATGTGCTTCTCCGACCGCTTCAGATCGGGGTGATAGGTGAGCCACAGGTCGAACTGGTTTTGATAGCCGACATCCACCGCCACCAGCGGCGCCCCGAGGGCGATCGAGCACGTGGGCAGCATCCCGATGCCGGCGCCGCGCTCAATGGCGTAGAGCGTGGCGGTGCTGGAATTCGTCCGGATGCCGATGATGCCGGTGAGCGATTCGACGCCCAGCGCACGCGCGTAGGCGGCGTCGTCGAGCTGCGGCGTGATCTGCTGCACGATGCGGTGATGCCGGAGCTCCGCGATCGACTTCGGAAGCCCGTAGAGGCGCGCATACTCCCGCGAGGCGAACGGGTAGACGTGCAGCCGGCAGAGCCGCGTCACGATCAGGTCGGGGCTCGGCGGCTGCTCGAACTGAATCGCGATATCGGCCTCCAGCCGCGCGACGTCGGCCTGCTCCATGGCGCAGCGCAGGTCGACGGTCAGGCGCTTATAGGTGTTCTGGAAATCGATCAGCTTCGGCATCACCCAGTAGGTACCGACGCCCTCGGTCACTGCGATGCGCACGAGCCCGGCCACGTCGTCGGTGGCTTGCCGCGCGCGCCGGAACACGTCGAAGCTGTTGCGCTCCATCTCTCGCACATGGGCGAGGATCTCGCGGCCTTCGTCGGTGAGCTGCAGACCGGCCTGATGACGCACGAACAAGGGGAAGCCGAGTCGCCCTTCGAGCCGATCGATTCGCCGCATGGTCGTCGTGCTGGTGAGGCCGAGCGCGTCCGCCGCCTTTCGAAAGCTGAAGAAATCGGCGCACACGAGGAAGGTGCGCAGGTCGTCCCACGAAACCTCGCCGGGCTCGTGCTGCATTGAAGCAACGGCCCGCTGCACCCTCTGATGCATACGCACAACTCCCTACCAGTTAGGGTCATTGCACCAGAAAGACGTGTCAGGGAGAAGCGAAATGTCGAGGCCCGATATTGCGTCTTCGATCAAGCAGCGCCGAGAGCTTGATTTCCTGACGCCTGCCGTCGACGTGGAGGTAAGCCCGGCGACCTTGGCGGAACTGCCGGCCATGGTTGACATGGCGGTCCGCTCGATCCCCGGCGTCAACGTCAAGCTGGCGACCGTGGAACGCATTCATCGGATCGACCCAAGCAGCATTTTTGCGTTCCGTGTCAATGGGATAGTCAAGGGCGGGATTGCGTTCCTGTATCTCAACGCGGCCGGCCTCGACGCCCTCATCCTCGACGAGCTCGATATTTCCAACCCCCAGTTCCGCTTCCTGGCGCGCCCGGGCGAGGAGCCGGCGGCGCTCTATGTGTGGGCACTGGCCGCGCAAGGCCGCGCGGTCATGGGCTGCGCGACCATCGCCGCCATGATGCGCGAGGCGCCCTACAGCCGGGCCGATTACTACGCACAACCTGCCACCAAGGACGGGTTGCGGTTCTCCAAACAGGTCGGCCTGTGGCGAATCCCGAGCTTGCAGCGCGATCTGTGGACCTATCGGCGCCTGCTGAACCGTGCCGCCGACGGACAAGCGCAGGCCAAGCCGCAAGACATTTCCGTGACCGCGCCTGCCGGCCGCAAACCAGAGTGGCGCCAGCCGCAAAGCGAGCGAGCGACCACGATCCGCATCGCGCGCGATGTCCAGGATCTGATGCTGGTGAGCTCGATCCGCTCGGCGGTCTATCTCGCAGAGCAGAATTGCCCCTATGCCGAGGAATTCGACGGCAACGACCTCGTTGCCGCGCATTTCATCGGTTTCATCGGCGACGAGCCCGCCGCCTGCCTGCGCGCGCGCTTCTTCGCCGACTTCGCCAAGGTCGAGCGCCTCGCGGTCCGCCGTCAATTCCGCCGCTCGACCATCGCCTTCAAGCTGGTCCGCGCCTGCGTGAAGTACCTCAAGCGCAAGGGCTATACCCGCATCTACGGGCAGGCCCAGGACCGACTGGTCGATTTCTGGGCGCGTTTCGGCGCCAAGCCCCTCGGCCACAATCGGAGACTGGTGTTCTCGGACTATTCCTACACCGAGATGCTGCTCGAGCTGGAGCGGGACGGCGACGCAATCACGATCGACACCGACCCCTACGTGATCATTCGCCCCGAAGGCGAATGGGACACGCCCGGCGTGCTCGACCGGTCAGCGATCAGGCCCTTGGCTGCGCAGGCGCGCGAGCTTTCCGCGGCCTAGAGATCGGCAATGTCCATGCGTGAACCAAGTCCATTCGCCATCCCGCTCCTCGTCTGCATGGACATGCAGCAGGAGCACCTTGTCCCGGGACGCCGGCACGAAATGGTCGACCACCAGGAAGTGCTGTCGAATTGCCGCCGGGTCCTGGATCACTGGCGGAATCAGTCCTGGCCGGTGGCCCACGTGAAGCGCGTCGCGCATGCCGCCTGGTTCAATCCCGCGAGCTCGCTCACCGAATGGCTGCCCGACTGGCGGCCGCGGCCCGGCGAATTCGCCTTCGAGCATCCGCTGCCGTCGGCGTTCAGCTCGAACCGGTTCAACGAATACTTCGCGCACGTCGGCCCGAGCGACGCGCTCTTGATCGGGTTCTCGCTCGAGGACGCGATCCTTTCCACGGTGGTCGAAGGCTATCACCGCGGCCATTCGCTGCGCGTGATAGCCGACGCCGTTGCCTGCGGGCAGGCACCGAAATGCGACCGCGGCTCGTTCAAGGAGGTCCTGCTTCACCTCTTGCGCAACTACGCCGTCGTCGAGTCGCTCAAAAAGCATGTAGCAACCTAGGGAGAGTATCGTGAGCAATTCCAAGAGTTCCTTGTCGGTGCAAGAAGAACTGGCACTGGGGCGCTTCGTCGCAGGGGCGCTCGACGTGCGGTCGGCCGTGCCCAAGAATCGCCAGTCGACGGTCAAAGGGCTGTCCGAGGCGATCGATGCAACCATGAGGGTTGGCGCGGATCTCGGCTGGTGCGTGCCGAGAAGGCTGAGAAACCGTCTCGAATCGCCGCTAAACGGCCAGCGCCGGCGGTTCCGCCGCTGATTTCACTTAAGTGCGATTGCCGCATCGTCGGCGGCAAAACGATCTGCTATAGGGCTCCCCGCGCCAAGTCCCTGACAACGCGCGGGAGCCATCGATGGGTCGGAAAAGTCCCCAAGCGGTCGATCGGATCGTCGGTCGCAACATTCGCCTGCGCCGCCTCGCCAAGGGCATCTCGCAGACCGAGCTGGGCGAGAAAATCGGCGTCACGTTTCAACAGGTCCAGAAATACGAGAAGGGCGTCAATCGAGTGAGCTCCGGCCGCCTGTCGAGCATCGCCAAGGTGCTCGACGTCTCGGTGACCGCGCTCTTCGATCACGGGCCGGACCACATCAGGTCGGGCCGGGATGACGAGCATTCCCCGCTCGAATTGCTTTCCGAGCCGCAAGCGTTGCGGGTCGTGCGTGCGTTCTCGAAGATCGGCGATCCCGCGATCCGGCGCTCGGTCGTGAGCCTGGTCGAGAACCTCTCCAAAGAACACAAACGCGACTGATCGTTCATCGCGAGCGCACGCGAGCACCCGGTTGCACCGCGCAACCGGTGGCAAGATAATTGAATTGCGATCGGGAGCTGGCCGGAAACGATCCCGCGGTTCGACCGCGAGCGCGGACCGTTCGGGATTTGCCGGCCGGCGCCGCTAGCGGCCGCCCTTGATCTCGACCACGGCCGCGCCGGACACCGCATCGGTGAGGCCGAGCCCGCCGCCGAGATCTTCCAGCATCGCGCGCGTGCCGTCGAGAATGCCGATCATCTTCGGCCGCGCCGCCACGATGTTGTCGAAGCTCTCCCATTCGCCGACGAAGCAATAAGTCCGGTCACCGGTCTTGATCAGCGTGGCCTTGCGGAAGCCGCCGGCGTCCACCTTCGCGGTTCGGTGAAAGTTCTCGAAATCCTTCTCGCGGCCGGGTTTCACCCGAAAACGCACCACGTTGTAAGCGGTCATTGCATCCTCCTTTGCAATTCTGCCGTCGCGTCCAGTGCGGCGGTCAGAGCCTGCGCTTGAGATCCGCGGCGGCTTCCTCCGCCGTGCGCTTGAGATTGAACGGTGCAACGAAGCGGCCCTGCTTGTCCATGAGATAGATCACCGCCGAGTGATCCATGGTGTATTCGCCGCCCTCGAGCAACACCTTCTTGGCGTAGACGCGATAAGCGCGCTTCACCGCCTCGATCTCGGCCGGCGTGCCGCTGAGCCCGAAGATGCGCGGGTGGAAGCTCGACAGGTAGTCCTTGAGCTTCTCCGGCGTGTCGCGCTCGGGGTCGACGGTGACGAACAGCGCCGCGGCTTTGTCCGCATCCGCCCCGAGCCGCTTCAGCACCTCGGAAATCTCGAACAAGGTCGTCGGGCAGATGTCGGGACAATGGGTGAAACCGAAGAACACGAGCAACGTCAGCCCCTTGAAGTCGGCGTCGGTCACGGCGCGGCCGTTCTGATCGACCAGCTGGAACGGCCCGCCGATCGCCGAGGGCTTCGTGGTCTCGCCCGGCAGCGCGAAAAATATCGCCGCCGACAACGCCGCCGCTCCCGCCACAAAGGCGGCGAGCACCGCGGCAACGCGGAATGTTCTTGTCATCGTCGGGTCTCGTGCGTCGGCATTTAGAAGCAATAGGCGATGCCGGCCGCGATCAGGTCGAAGAACACGGTGGTGCCGTAGTGCGCCCACAGCACCAGCGCCGCGGCGAGCGCGGCGACCGCGACCATGCCGAGCGCCACCAACGCGGCGCTGCGCCAGCGCGGGGCACGGCCTTGCTCGGCGATCGCTGCCACTTGGATCCTCCCGGTCCGGCTCGTCCGGCCCCGCGGCGAGCCATCGCTGGAATCCCGCCAGGATGGCGCCGCAGCTGAATTGCTAGACCGCTGGCCGAACGCGGTCAACGCGGCGAGAATCTTTCGTTTAGCTTAATGGCGCAAATTTTACCCTGTTCGCGACTTCGTGTTGTCGCGCTTCCGCCCTCCTCCTACGCTATCCGCCACGAGGATCGGAATCGAGTGCCATTTCGAATCTCGATTGAGGCAAATCCCGTGCATAGCGCTTCCGATCTCGCGGAAATCCCGTTTCGTCCCGCCGCCCGCCCGGTGCGCGATCAGCGCACACTAAACATTTCCGCGCCTTGCGAAGTCGCCGTAATCGGCGCCGGTCCGTACGGGCTCGCGATCGCCGCGCACCTTGCGGCCGCGGGCGTCGAGACCCGCACGTTCGGCGAGCCCATGGGGTTCTGGCGCAATAACATGCCGAAGGGCATGAAGCTGCGCTCGCCCTGGCGCGCCTCGCACATTTCCGATCCGCGCGGCGCCTGGTCGCTCGATCGCTACGTCGCGGCCGCGGGCCTCAAGCGCATGGAGAACCAGCCGAAAGAGCAATTCGTCGCCTATGGCGAATGGTTCCAGCGCGGCGCCGTGCCCGATCTCGATCCCCGCAAGGTCGAGCTGGTGAAGCCGATCCCCGGCGGCTTCCGCCTGCTGCTCGAGGACGGCGAGACCCTGCAGGCGCGGCGCGTCGTGATCGCCATGGGCCTCGCCAATCAGGATTTCCGGCCGGCGGAATTCGAAGGTCTGCCCGCCGAGCTGGTGAGCCATGCCTGCGAGCACGCCGATCTCGGCGTGTTCCGCGGCCGCCGCGTCGCGGTGATCGGCCGCGGGCAGAGCGGCTGCGAGTCCGCGGTGTTGCTCGCCGAGGCCGGTGCCGAGGTCGAGCTGATCAGCCGCGGCGACGTCATCTGGATCGGTCCGGAAACATCGGACACCACGAAGCAAACGCTGCGCCAGCGCCTGCGCGAGCTGCTAGCCGCCAGGGGCGCGGTCGGCCCGTTCCCGCTCGACTGGCTGGTCGACCGGCCGGGCATCGTCAGCCGCATGCCGCTCGAATGGCGCGACCAAATCACGGAGCGCAGCCTGCGGCCGGCCGCGACCGCCTGGCTTCGCCCGCGCGCCGGCGCGGTCCGCCAGAGCCCCGGCCGTCTGATCGTCGGCGCCCGCCCGGTCGGGGACAAGATTTCGCTCGAGCTCGACAATCGCACGCACGCCGTTTTCGACCACGTGTTGCTCGCGACCGGCTACCGCATCGACATCCGGAGGCTCGGTGTGCTCGCGCCCGATCTCCTCGCCGGCATCGCGCGTGTCGAAGGCTATCCCGTGCTCGATGCCGGTTTCGAATCCTCGGTGCCGGGGCTGCATTTCGCGGGCTCGACGGCGGTGAAGTCCTTCGGCCCGGTGATGCGCTTCGTCTGGGGCGCGGGCTACGCCGCGCACGCGATCACCCGCACCGCGCGCGCGAGGCGCCCGTGATCGATCCTTCGGCCGTGATCCCCGACCTCGAGGCGCGGCCGCAAGCCGCCGAAATCGGGGCGCTCGTCTTCGGCGGCGCGCACGGCAGCCTCGCGGTGGTGCGCAGCCTCGGCCGGCGCGGCATTCCGGTCTGGCTGCTCAGGCGCGATCACCCGATCGCACGCTTCTCGCGCTACGCCAGCGGCAGCATCCCCTGGAACGGGCCGGATCAAGCGAACGCCGCCGACACGCTGATCGAGATCGGCCGGCGCTACCGCTTGCAGGGCTCGGTGCTATTTCCCGGCGGCGACGCGGAAGCCGAGCTGGTGTCGCGCCATCACGCCAAGCTCGCCGCGGAATTCCGCCTCACCACCCCGCCCTGGGAAACCGGGAAATGGGCCTTCGACAAGCGCCTGATGAACCAGCGCGCCGACCAGGTCGGCGTCGCCCGTCCCTGGAGCTATTGCCCGCGCGACCGCGAGGACGTGGCGCGCCTGGAATGTCGCTTTCCGATCGTGCTCAAGCCCGCGATGAAGCGGCAGCCGAACGCCTTCACGCTGGCCAAGGCCTGGCGCGTGGACGACCGCGCCGCGCTGCTGGCGCGTTACGACGAGGCGGCCGCGCTCGTGCCAAACGAGGACATCGTGCTGCAGGAGCTGATCCCGGGCGACGGCACCACCCAGTTCTCTTATGCCGCGATCTGGGATCGCGGCACGCCGCTCGCCGCGCTGGTCGCGCGCCGCACCCGCCAGTATCCGATCGATTTCGGCTACACCAGCACCTATGTCGAGACCTTCGAGCAGCGCGAGGTGGAGCAGGCCGCGACCCGCTTCCTGCGCTCGATCGACTACCACGGCATCGTCGAGGTCGAGTTCAAGTACGACCGCCGCGACGACCGCTACAAGATCCTCGACGTGAACGCGCGGCCCTGGACCTGGATCGCGCTCGGCGAGCTCGCCGGCGTCGATTTTCCCCATCTCATGTGGCAGCTCGCGACCGGCGCGCGCCTCGATCCGCTTCCGGCGCGCAAGCACGCGGCCTGGATGCACCTGTCGCGCGACCTGGTGGCGGCCGCACAGGAGATGCGGGCCGGCACGTTCACCCTCGCGCAGTACCTCCAGTCGTTCCGTTCGCCCTTGCAGTTCGCGGCCTATGCCGCGGACGATCCCTTGCCCGGCATCGTCGATTTGCCGATCGCGCTGTTGCGGGTGCTCACCAACCGCTTGCCGATCGCGGCGCGGCAGATGGCCCGCGGCCTGATCAGGCCGAGGCCGCCGGAAAAGGCGCCGCCCGCGCACCGGATCGGCGCTTAGGGCTTTTTTCGGACGCCAATGGATTTTTCGCTACCGCGCCGGCAGCGCGGATTTCCGCTTTGGTGAATTGGAGTGAGCGAAGGGATTGGATTTTTCGCGACCGCGCCGGCAGCGCGGAATTCCGCTTTGGTGGATTGGAGCGGGCGAAGGGAAGCGAACCCTCGTATGCAGCTTGGGAAGACGAAATTCAAGTATCGTATTGATAACAAAATATAATTTGTATTTTAGGCTGCCGCGTATTTTGCTGACACTGCTCTTCCCTCTGGCCTGACGCAGGCGGTTGGTCGAATTCAAAAATCCGGGACGGTTGGGCCGAGTAAATCGGAAGTAAAAAGTCGTGACCGTACGAATGTCCGCCTCCGACGCCTCAGCGGCCTTTGTTCAGAGTCGCCTGATGTCCGTCTAGTGCTGATACTGTTGCAAAACTCACCGAGAAGCAGCCAACGAGCAAGAACGGGCAATAATCGAATCGAAGCGAACAAATTTTTGAATCAACATTGCGCATTGGCGCCCGATCTTGAATCAATCTTGCGCGCTCGGATGAGCAAAATCCTTTTGCAACAGTATCTGCTGGGAACGGCCGTCGGTGGTGACGTCCAACACGGGACGGACGCCAGAGTTTGACGCAGCCGCAGGGCCTTGTCAGTGCATGACTGCCATTGTTTTCCGAATATTTGTATGGTCGTCGAGTTGTCTAAGCATAAAATCGGCAACGTCCTCGCGAGCGATTGTGGGAAAAATTGATCTGGTCCGAATGTCGGTTCCATTGCGATAGATGCCGGTGCGTGGCCCACCGGTCATCTTTGGAGGCCGCACAATCGTCCAGTCCAGTTTACTGTGCTGGATGAGTTTTTCCTTTGCCTCGTGGTCGGCCACTTCGTTCCGCAAAACGAGCGGAGCTAAAATATTTCCGAGCAAAAACCCTAGTTGGTGCCGTCCATCCCGCACCCCGAGGAAGGATAGATAAATCAATCGGGCTGGACCGCTCCGCTCCATCGCCTGCACGATATGGCCAACGCCTTGGACAACCGCAGGGTCGTGCTTCAACGGCGTCGAAACACCTAAGGTGCTCAAGACCGCTTCATTTCCAGACACAGCGCGCTCAACCGCAGCCTGATCCTTTACGTCACCCTGCACCAACCGAAGGCAATCGTGCCTCACGTCTAGTTTTCCTGGCGTGCGGATAAAGGCTGTCACCTCGTGCCCCTTGGCAAGCGCTTGTCCAACGAGCGCACGTCCAGTTGCACCTGATGCGCCAAAGATCACGAGTTTTTTCATCTTCTCTCCACAGAACCTTTCCTCAGGCGTCTACTTGCGACGGGGATCATCGGCAGGGTTGAGATATGTGATACCTGGCGGTCCCATCCCATGTACTTGAGTGACAGACTCCTCGCTGAACCACACAAGGTGCGGCGTGCCCGCGGGCACGTGTGAATACCCGCCTGCCTTGAACACCTGCCCCTTCGTCTCTTGGAGATCGTCCCCAATGACGATATGAAACGCTCCCGAGAGGACAGTCACATGCTCGTCGTCTGGATGAGTGTGAGCAGGAATCTTGTATCCGGCCGGCGCTTTGAAGCGAACGACGAAGGGCCCATCTCCCTTCAGATCACCGGTAAGCACCGCAACGTGCGCGCCCGGCGGGAAGCCGGGAGGCCCAGCAGTCCACTTCAAAGTGTCCGTATGATCGGCTGTACGCTGGCCCGTGACACTTGCTGCCGAAGCCGCAAGCGATGTAGCGGTTTCGATCGTTTCATTCATGGACGCCTCCGAGCATTCGACGCCGCGAGCAAAGATCATCCTGCGTCAATCGGATGCGCCGGTCGATTCACGAAAGCTGCACAGGGCTGCGCAAATATGCACAGGCCGATGCAATGAAATCGGCTAGGATAATAAAATGGCGAAGCGCCTAGAACTCGATTGGAACGATGTCCGGTACTTTCTGGCTGCTGTGCGGTCGAGAACGCTTTCTGGCGCAGCACGGGCGCTCGGCGTCAAACACTCGACGATCGGCCGGCGCCTCACAGCGCTCGAGCGTTCGCTCGGCGCATCATTGGTGATAAAGCGCCCCGATGGTCTGGAGCCGACGCAACTCGGCAATAAAGTGATGCTGCTTGCCGATGAAGTCGAGCGCGCCATGTTCGGGCTGCAGGGGTTGGTCGATTCCGAGAAGAAGCATATCCGCCTGGCTGCTCCCTCAGGATTCAGCAAGCTTTTCGGTGAGCAAATCGGGCGGCTTCACCAACAGTCGCCGGAGATTTCGTTGGAAGTATTGAGCGGGAGCCGCCCAGTTAATCTGAACAAGGGGGAGGCCGATCTTGCGCTTAGGGCTGGTCCTGTCGCTGATCAAGACCTTATCGTACGGAAGATCACTAAAGTAGGCTGGTCGCTCTACGCGTCCGAAGCATATCTTCAACGCCGGCAGCCGCCCGTCGATCCTCGTGAACTCGCAGGTCACGAGCTCCTGGGCTATCACGAGAGCCTCGCCGCCGTGCCCGGGGCAAAGTGGATCGAGAAGTATGGCGCGAATGCGAACATCGTGCTGCGGACCCGCGAGATGACCGAAATGCTTGCAGCAGCAGTTAGCGGCACCGGGCTCGCTGTGCTGCCCTGCTGGCTCGCGGAAAGCGAACCCCCGATGAAACGGCTGACCAACGACGTCCTGGGAACTCATACCCTCTCTCTCGTTTATCGGCGGGAGATGCTTCTTGCAGAACCGGTCCGGATGGTGATGCAATTCGTCATTGGCGTGATCCGTGAACACTCAAGACTGCTCAGCGGTTTACCCGAGCCCAGTTCACTCAAGCGGCCACGAGCTGGATAATCTTCATCGCCCTGTGCAGGCACCTAGGCGTGCTCCCTCGGTCGCGAAGTGACGACCATCACGTAGTGAATGTTCTTCGACGCCGAGCCTGCCATCTTGGAGCCAAGGCGTTCAGTCTGAACCTTTGCCTCGTCGCGGGTCAAACGTTTTGATGTATCTGAGGAGCTGCCCCAAGAGATAGCCGCTTTGGGTCAAAGCCGGGCGTAACGACACCTCCGCGCCATTTCCGCTCTTAACCTGAAAGATGGGGTAATCGGCCGGCGTTTTTGTGGATCGCTGAAGATTTGGGGTGCTGCGCTTCAGGCTGATGGTGGAACGAGGTCCGTGGTAACGGCCTCAAGCATCAGAAGGAGAAGC
>JAHFPN010000040.1 GCA_023269635.1 Hyphomicrobiales bacterium
TAGCCCGCCTTCTCCGCCGCCACGATCCGATACGGGTGCGCCGGATAGACGCCGAGGATTTTCAGCTCCTTCGAATAGAACGCGAGCTCCTCGAGCGCGAGCTTGACCAGCCGATCCTCCGGGTGGCCTTCCACGTCGGCGTAGAATTGGGTGGCGAAGAAATTGCCCTCGAGCTGGTACGACTCCAGCTTGGTCATGTTCACGCCGTTGGTGGCGAAGCCGCCGAGCGCCTTGTAGAGCGCGGCCGGCACGTTGCGCACCCGGAACAGGAACGTGGTGATGGTCGGACCGCTGCCGTGCGCGGCCCAGTGCGGCTCGCGCGAGAGCACGATGAAGCGCGTGGTGTTGTGCGCCTCGTCCTCGACGTCCTCGGCCAGAATCGCAAGACCATAAATCTCGGCCGCCAGCCGCGATGCGATCACCGAGCGGCTCTTGTCGCCCGTTTCGGCGATCTGCCGCGCCGAGCCCGCCGTATCGGCGCCGATCACCGGCTTCAGGCCGAGCTTGCGGATGATATTTCGGCACTGCCCGAGCGCGTGGATATGGCTTTGCACCGTCTTCACGGTCGCCAGCGAAGCGCCCTTCGGCGCCATCAACTGGTGACGGATCGGGAAAAAATATTCCGCGACGATGTGCAGGCCCGAAGTCGGCATCAGGTGATGGATGTCGGCGACGCGGCCCGCGACCGAATTCTCGATCGGAATCATCGCGAACTCGGCCTCGCCCGAAGCGACCTGCGCGAACGCGTCCTCGAAGGTGGCGCACGGCACCGCCTCGTGCTTCGGATAGGCGTCGTGGCAGGCGATGTGCGAATTCGCACCCGGCTCGCCCTGGAAGACGATTCTATGCTTCGTGCTCATGGGCGATCGGGCCGGCGCGCCTTGCCCGCAAGCAGCGCGCGGGCTTTTTCGAGGTCGGCGGGAGTATCGACGCCGAGCGGAACCGCGTCAACGATCGCGACGTCGATGCGCATGCTAGCTTCGAGCGCGCGCAGCTGCTCGAGCTTCTCGCGCTCTTCGAGCGCCGACGGCGGCAGCCGCACGAAATCCTCGAGTGCTTTGCGGCGATAAGCGTAGAGCCCGATGTGATGATAGAGCGGCCCCTCGCCCGCCGGCGCCGTGGCGCGAGTGAAATAGAGCGCGCGCAGGTGCCGCGGTCCGAGCGGCGTTCCCACCACCTTCACCACGTTCGGATCGGTCCGCTCGCTGGGGTCAAAGATCTCGGCGGCGATGGTGCCGATGTCCACGGCCGGATCCTCGAGCAGCATGACGGCCGCACGGATCGCCACGGCCTCGATGGTCGGAAGGTCGCCCTGCACATTGACCACGATCTTGGCTTTTCCCGCGCGATCGATCTTGCCGAGTGCCTCGAAGATGCGGTCCGAGCCCGACGCGTGATCGGCACGCGTGAGCACGGCGCGGTGGCCCGCGGCCTTCACCACGGCCGCGATCTCGGCCGCATCGGTCGCGACCCAGACCGGCCCGAGCGCGGCCGCGAGCGCCCGCTCCACCACGTGCAGGATCATGGGCTTGCCCGCGATCTCGGCGAGCGGCTTCTCAGGCAGCCGCGTCGCGTGCATCCGCGCCGGGATCAGCACGAGCACTTCGGAAGCGGATACGCGGGTACCGGACATCGGATTGCACGAGGCCGCAGCGTCACAAAGTAGCATGGGCCGGCGCATCTATACGGGTTGCCAGCGTGCACGCAAAGCGTTAGGTCAGGCCGGTTTTTCGGGGACTTCGGGAGCGGGCGCCGCATGGACGGCTTCGAGATCAACAAGATTTTGGGGGCGATCCTCGGCACCTGCATGTTCACGCTGGCGCTGAACATCGTGGCCGGCGGACTGTTCGCGGCCAAGGTGCCGGCCAAGCCCGGCTACGACGTCACGGTGACCGAGGCGCACGGCCCCGCCGTTGCCGAGAAGGGCGCCCCGGAAGAGCCAATCGAGAAATTGCTCGCCGCCGCCAACGTCGAGAAGGGCGCCACCCTCGCGAAGAAGTGCCTCACCTGCCATGACTTCGCCAAGGGCGGGCCGAACAAGGTCGGGCCCAATCTCTGGGGCATCCTCGACCGCGACAAGGGCGCGATCGCCAATTTCTCCTATTCGACCAATTTCAAGAAGATCATGCAGGGCCATTGGACCATCGACGACCTGAACAAATACCTGCTCAATCCCAAGGCCGTGGTGCCCGGCACTTCCATGGCCTTCATCGGGCTCGCCAAGGGAACCGAGCGCGCCGATGTGATTGCCTATCTGAACTCGCTTTCCGACAGTCCCAAGCCGCTGCCCAAGGCGCAGTGATTAAATTCCGGTAAGCTCACGAACGTGTCAGCCGGCACCGCTTTGGGCCGCCGCGCAAAATCGTCATAATGACCGTCGAGTGTCGGCATCCGGCCGACGACGGAGCCCGCCGCGTGAAAATCTTGCGTCCGTTCGCGCTCGCAGCGCTCACTTGCGCCCTCGCCCTCGCGGCCTCCGCGCAGGAGGCCGAATGGCGCCACGGCCTCTCACTCTTGGGCACGCCGCGCTATCCGCCCGGCTTCAAGCATTTCGACTACGTCAATCCGAACGCGCCCAAGGGCGGGCTGTTGCGGCTCGCGACCGAGGGAAATTTTGACAGCCTCAACTTCGTGCCGATCCGCGGCACCACCGCCGCGGGCGTGACCTTGATCTACGACACCCTGATGGCGCCCGCGTTCGACGAGGTCTCGACCGAGTACGGCCTGCTCGCGGAAGCCGTGCGCTATCCGGCCGACTTCTCCTCGGTCACCTACCGGCTGCGCGCCAACGCGCGCTGGCACGACGGCAAACCGGTGACGCCGGAGGACGTGGTGTGGTCGTTCGAGGCGCTGAAGAAGCACAATCCCGGCCAGGCGTTCTATTACCGGCACGTGGTCAAGGCCGAGCAGACCGGCGAGCGTGAAGTGACGTTCACGTTCGACGGGCCCGGCAACCGCGAACTGCCGCAGATCGTCGGCCAGCTCAACGTGATGCCCAAGCACTGGTGGACCGGCACCGATGCATCCGGCAAGCCGCGCGATATCAGCGCCGGCACGCTCGAGGTGCCGCTCGGCAACGGCGCCTACCGGATCAAGACCGTCGTGCCCGGCCGCACCATCGCCTATGAGCGCGTGCCCGACTATTGGGGCAAGGATCTGCCGGTCAATATCGGCCGCGACAACTTCGATGAGATCCGCTGGGAATATTTCCGCGACGACACGGTCGAGCTCGAGGCATTCAAGGCGGACCAATACGATTTTCGCCTGGAAAGTTCGGCCAAGAACTGGGCGACGGCTTATGATTTTCCCGCCCGCCGCGAGCGCCGGGTGATTCTCGAGACTTTCGCCGAGCGGGCGCGCGGCGTGATGCAGGCCGTGATCTTCAATCTGCGCCGCGAAAAATTCCGGGATCCGCGCCTGCGTCTCGCCTTCTCCTATGCGCTCGATTTCGAGGAGATGAACAAGACGCTGTTCTTCGGGCAGTACAGGCGCATCGATTCCTATTTCAGCGGCACCGAGCTCGCCTCCGAAGGCATGCCCAAGGGCAAGGAACTCGAGATCCTGGAAACGGTCCGCGACCAGGTTCCGCCCGAGCTGTTCGCCAAGCCGTTCGTGCCGCCGACGAGCGGCACCGAGGAGGCGCGGCGCGCCAACCTGCGCGAGGCCACGCGGCTCCTGCGCGAGGCGGGCTTCGAAGTGCGCGATCGCAAGCTTGTGAACGCCAAGACCGGCGAGCCGTTCAAGGTCGAATTCCTGCTCGCCAACCCGACCTTCGAGCGCATCATCCTGTTCTACAAGCCGGCGCTCGAGCGCCTCGGTATCGAAGTGAGCGTGCGCATCGTCGATCCCTCGCAATACGTCAACCGCGTGCGCGGCCGCGATTTCGACCTGATCGTCTCGGGCTGGGCGCAGTCGCTCTCGCCCGGCAACGAGCAGCGCGATTTCTTCGGCACCGAAGCCGCCGACCGCGAAGGCTCGCGCAACTATGGCGGCATCAGGAATCCGGCGGTGGACGCGCTGATCGAGCGGGTGATCTTCGCCAAGAATCGCGAGGAATTGGTCGCCGCCAGCAAGGCGCTCGACCGCGTGCTGCTGTGGAACCACTTCGTGGTACCGACCTGGACCATCGGCTATACCCGCGCCGCGCGCTGGGACCGCTTCGGCAAGCCTGAGAAGCTTCCCGCCTATTCAATGGGCTTCCCCGAGATCTGGTGGTTCGACCGCGAACGCGCGGCGAAGATCGGGACCCGCCAATGAGCCGGCGCCGACGCGGCCTTACGCGCCGCCGACTGCTTGCCATCGGCGCCGGCGCGGCCGCCGCGGCGGTCATTCCGGGCGCCGGCGGGAGCCAAGAGCTCGAGCGCCACGGCATCTCGGCCTTCGGCGACCTCAAGTATCCGGCAGACTTCACGCATTTCGCCTACGTGAAGCCGGACGCGCCCAAGGGCGGCACCTTCTCCCAGATCGGCCCGAACCGCGCCTACAACCAGTCCTTCCTCACCTTCAATTCGCTCAATGCCTTCGTGCTGCGGGGCGATGCCGCCCAGGGCATGGAGCTCACCTTCGCGGCGCTCATGCTGCGCGCGCTCGACGAGCCCGACGCCATGTACGGGCTCGCCGCGCGCGCGGTGCGCATTTCCGCGGACGGCCGCACTTATCGGTACCTCATGCGCCCCGAGGCGCGCTTCCACGACGGCACGCGCCTCACCGCGCTCGACGCCGCGTTCTCGCTGAGCACGCTCAAGGAGAAAGGTCACCCCATCATCCGCCAGCTCATGCGCGACGTGGACGGCATCGAAGCCGTTGACGAGGCGACGCTCGCGGTGCGCTTCTCCGAAAAACGCGGGCGCGAAATCCCGCTCTTCGTCGCGAGCCTGCCGATCTTCTCGCGCGCCTACTACGCCAACAGGAATTTCGAGGAATCGACGCTCGAGGCCCCGCTCGGCTCCGGCCCCTACAAGGTCGGCCGCTTCGAGGCCGGGCGCTACATCGAATACGACCGGGTCAAGGACTGGTGGGGCACGGAGGTGCCGGCGGCGCGCGGCCTCTACAATTTCGACGCGGTCCGCTACGAATATTATCGCGACCGCGACGTGGCCTTCGAGGGCTTCACCGCGCGCAGCTACCTGTTCCGCGAGGAGTTCACCTCGCGCATCTGGGCCTCCCGCTACGACTTCCCGGCGATCAAGGACGGCCGCGTGAAGCGCGAGGTGCTGCCCGACCAGACGCCTTCCGGCGCGCAAGGTTGGTTCCTCAACACCCGGCGCGACAAGTTCAAGGATCCGCGCGTGCGCGAGGCGATCGGCCTCGCCTTCGATTTCGAGTGGACCAACAAGAACGTGATGTACGGCTCCTATGACCGTACCCACTCCTATTTCCAGAATTCCGACATGATGGCTATGGGCAAGCCTTCGGCCGAGGAGCTGGCGCTGTTGGAGCCGTTCCGCGGCAAGGTGCCCGAGGAAGTGTTCGGCGAGCCTTTTCTCCCGCCGGTTTCCGACGGCTCGGGCCAGGACCGCCGGCTCCTGCGCCGGGCGGCCGAGCTCTTGCGCGCGGCCGGCTACGACATCCGGGACGGCAAGCGCCTCAACGCCCGCGGCGAGGGCATCGTGCTTGAGTTCCTGATCGAGGAATCGAGCTTCCAGCCGCACCACATGCCCTACATCAAGAACCTCGGCACCATCGGGATCGAGGCCAGCCTCCGCATCGTCGATCCGGTGCAGTACCGCGCGCGTCTCGACGACTACGACTTCGACGCCACCGTGCAACGCTTCAGCTTCTCCACCACGCCGGGCGAATCCATGCGCACCTACTTGTCCTCGCAAGCCGCCGCGACCAAGGGCACCCAGAACCTCTCCGGCGTCGCCGATCCGGTGGTCGACGCGCTGATCGAGAACATCGTCGAGGCCAAGACGCGGCCGCAACTGATCGTCGCTTGCCGCGCGCTTGACCGCGTGCTGCGCGCCGGCCGCTATTGGGTGCCGCATTGGTACAAGGGCACGCACTGGATCGCCTATTGGGACGTGTTCGCGCGGCCGCCCGCGAAGCCGCGCTACGGCCGCGCCATTCCGGAGACCTGGTGGTGGGACGCGGCCAAGGCGGGAACAACCGGTTGACCGCCAACGCGAACGCCCGCACGTTGTGAGCGATGACCGCCTATCTCTTGCGCCGCCTGCTGCTGATGATCCCGACCCTGTTCGGGATCCTGCTGGTATCGTTCGTGGTGGTGCAGTTCGCGCCGGGCGGGCCGATCGAGCGGGTCATCGCGCAGCTCACCGGCGACGATATCTCGGCGACCGCGCGCATCTCCGGCGCCACCAGCGAAATCAGGAACCCCGGCCAGCCGGGGACCACGGCCGCCGACCCCGTCACCTCGCGCTACCGCGGCGCGCAAGGCCTCGATCCCAAGTTCATCAAGGAGCTCGAGCGCCAGTTCGGCTTCGACAAGCCCGCGCACGAGCGCTTCCTCCTGATGGTGTGGAATTTCGCGCGCTTCGATTTCGGCAAGAGTTATTTCCGCGACACCAAGGTGATCGACCTGATCAAGGAGAAGCTGCCGGTCTCCATCTCGCTCGGCATCTGGATGACGCTGCTCACCTACCTGATCTCGATCCCGCTCGGAATCCGCAAAGCCGTGCGCGACGGCTCGCGCTTCGACGTCTGGAGCTCGGGCTTCATCGTCATCGGCTACGCGGTGCCCGGGTTCCTGTTCGCGATCCTGCTGATCGTGCTGCTCGCCGGCGGATCGTTCTATTCGATCTTCCCGTTGCGCGGGCTGACCTCGGATTATTTCGCGACGCTCGCCTGGCCCCTGAAGATCGTCGATTATTTCTGGCACCTGACGCTGCCGATCATTTCCATGGCGCTCGGCGCGTTCGCGACCATGACGCTGCTCACCAAGAACTCGTTCCTCGACGAGATCCGCAAGCAATACGTGCTGACCGCGCGGATGAAGGGGCTGCCGCAGAGCCGCGTGCTCTACGGCCACGTGTTCAGGAACGCCATGTTGATCGTGATCGCCGGCTTCCCGGGTGCGTTCGTGCACGCGTTCTTCACCGGCTCGCTGCTGATCGAAACCATCTTCTCGCTCGACGGCCTCGGGTTGCTCGGCTTCGAGAGCGTGCTCAATCGGGATTATCCGGTGGTGTTCGCGACCCTCTTCATCTTTTCCCTGGTCGGGCTGGTCGTGAACCTGGTCTCCGACCTGACCTATACCTGGGTTGATCCGCGCATCGATTTCGAGACGCGGGAGACCTGAATTGGACGCCGCCACCGAGCCGAGGCCGGCTGAAATCGCCGCGGTCCCCCCGGCCGCGTCCGCTCGACGCCGCGGCTGGCTGCGCCTCTCGCCGATCAATCGGCGGCGCCTGCAGAATTTCAGGGCAAATCGGCGCGGCTGGTGGTCGTTCTGGATTTTCCTCGTGCTCTTCCTATTCAGCCTGTCCGCGGAATTCTTCATCAACGACAAGCCGTATTACATTTCATTCGACGGACAGTCGTATTTCCCGATCTTCATCCGCTATACGGAAACCACCTTCGGCGGTGATTTCGAAACCGAAGCCGACTACCGCGATTCCTACCTGCAGAAATTGATCGCGCAGAAAGGCGGCACCATGATCTGGCCGCCGATCCGCTATCGCCACTCGACCCACAATCTCGATCTGCCAACCCCGGCGCCTTCGCCTCCCACCTGGCTGCTCACCGAAGAGCAATGCCGCGCGGTGGCCGAGAAGAAGGGCGTCGCCGGCTGCCGTGGACTTGATTGGAACTGGCTCGGCACCGACGACCAGGGCCGCGATGTGGTGGCGCGCGTGATCTACGGGTTCCGCGTCTCGGTGCTGTTCGGGCTGGCGCTGACGCTGGTCTCTTCGGTGATCGGCGTGGCCGCCGGCGCGGTCCAGGGCTATTTCGGCGGCTGGACCGATCTCTTGTTCCAGCGCTTCATCGAAATCTGGACCTCGATTCCGGCGCTCTATCTGTTGCTCATCATTTCCTCGGTGCTGGTCCCGAGCTTCTTCGTGCTTTTGGGGATTCTGCTCTTGTTCTCGTGGGTCGCGCTTGTGGGCCTGGTGCGCGCCGAGTTCCTGCGTGCGCGCAACCTCGAATACGTGCTGGCGGCTCGCGCGCTCGGCGTCTCCAACCTCGTGATCATGTTCCGGCACATGTTGCCGAACGCGATGGTGGCGACGCTCACCTTCCTGCCCTTCATCCTGTCGAGCTCGGTGATGACCTTGACCGCGCTCGATTTCCTCGGCTTCGGCCTGCCGCCCGGCTCGCCGTCCCTGGGCGAGATGCTGGCGCAGGGCAAGGCCAACGTGCAGGCGCCCTGGCTCGGACTCACCGGCTTCTTCACCGTCGCGATTCTGCTCTCGCTCCTGATCTTCGTCGGCGAGGCGGTGCGCGACGCTTTCGATCCGAGAAAGACCTACCTATGACCGCGGCGAGCGAGCCCCTGCTCAAGGTCGAGGACCTCTCGGTCGGCTTCCGCCAAGCCGGGCCCGGCAATCTCGCGGTCGATCGCGTCTCCTTCGATATCCGCAAGCGCGAGACCGTGGCGCTCGTCGGCGAATCCGGCTCCGGCAAGTCGGTGACCGCGCTCTCGATCCTGCAACTCCTGCCCTACCCCGCGGCCTATCACCCTTCCGGCCGCATTCTGTTCAAGGGCCGCGATCTCTTGCGGCTCTCGGAGCGCGACATGCAGGGCGTGCGCGGCAACGAGATCACCATGGTGTTCCAGGAGCCGATGACCTCGCTCAATCCGCTGCACACGATCGAGCGGCAGATCGCCGAGGTGCTCTCCGTGCATCGCGGGCTTTCCGAAATGGCGGCGAGGAAGCGCGTGGTCGAGCTTCTCGCCGAGGTCGGCATTCCCGATCCGGCGGCGCGGCTCAATGCCTATCCGCACCAGCTCTCCGGCGGGCAACGCCAGCGCGTGATGATCGCGCTCGCGCTCGCCAACGAGCCGGATCTGTTCATCGCGGATGAGCCCACGACCGCGCTCGACGTCACCGTCCAGGCGCAAATCCTGCAACTTCTCAAGGACTTACAGGCGCGCCTGGGCATGGCCATGTTGTTCATCACCCACGATCTCGGCATCGTGCACAAGATCGCCGAGCGCGTGTGCGTGATGCGCGAGGGCAAGATCGTCGAACAGGGCCTGGTCAAGGAGCTGTTCCAACGCCCGCGCCACGACTACACCAAGGCGCTGATGGCGGCCGAGCCCAAGGGCGAGCCGCCGCCGCCGCGGCCGGACGCGCCGATCATGGTCACGGCCGAGAACCTGCGCATCTGGTTTCCGGTGCGGCGCGGCGTGCTGCGCCGGACCGTCGGGCACATCAAGGCGGTGGACGGCGTCTCGCTCGCCATTCGCCGCGGCGAGACGCTCGGCGTCGTCGGCGAGTCGGGCTCCGGCAAGACCACGCTCGGCCTCGCGCTCTTGCGGCTGATCTCGAGCCAGGGCCCGATCGTCTTCATGGGCCGGCCCGTGCAGGGGCTGTCCTTCCGCGCCATGCGGCCGCTGCGGCGCGAGCTGCAGGTCGTGTTCCAGGACCCTTACGGCTCGCTCTCCCCGCGCATGTCGATCGCCGACATCGTCGGCGAGGGCCTGCGCGTTCATCACCCGCGCATCAGCGAGGCGGAACGCGAGGCAAAAGTAATCGCCGTCCTTGGCGACGTCGGTATCGATCCCGAAACGCGCGACCGCTATCCGCACGAATTCTCCGGCGGCCAGCGCCAGCGCATCGCCGTCGCGCGCGCCATGGTGCTGGAGCCCTCGTTTGTCGTGCTCGACGAGCCGACCAGCGCGCTCGACGTGTCGGTGCAGGCGCAGATCGTCGATCTCCTGCGCACGCTGCAGAAGAAGCACGACCTCACCTATCTGTTCATCAGCCATGACCTGAAGGTCGTGGCCGCGCTTGCCAGCAACCTGATCGTCATGCGCCACGGCCGCGTGGTGGAGCAGGGAGCGGCAGCCGACCTGTTCGCGCGCCCGCAATCGGAATACACCCGCGCGCTGTTCGCCGCCGCCTTCGATCTCGAGACCGCGGGCGAAGGCGTGGTGGCGCAGTAGCCGGACCCAGCCCCCGTCTAAACCCTTCTTACCGTTAGGATTTCAAGGCCGCTGCGGCGGATGCGCTCCACCGCCTCGGTGAACGGCTCCTCCGCCACCGCCATGTGGAAAGCATTGGCGTGCAGGAAGCGGCCGCCGTCGGCGACCAAGCCGATGTGGCCCTGCCAATAGACGAGATCGCCGCGCTTGAGCTTCGAGAGATCGCCGAACTCGACCGCTGTCCCGATCTTCGCCTGCATGTCGCTGTCGCGCGGACACTCGATGCCCGCCGCCTGCAGCGCGAGCTGCACGAGCCCCGAGCAATCGAGCCCGAGCGAGGAGCGCCCGCCCCAGAGATAGGGCACGCCCACGAAGCGCCGCGCGGTCGCGACGAAATCCGGCTCGCGCAGCGCGAGCGCCATCAAGTGCCGCGCCGGAACGAATCCGCCCGTGTCGGTGACCGCAAGAACATCTTCCTCGCGCAGCACGGTGACGCGGCTTCCGAATGAAAGCGCCATCAGCGGCGGCGCCTTGATGTCCGGCCGGGGAAACACGAGAGTCCTGAGCGCCGACACCCGATGGGTCGCCGCGCGCCCGGCTTCGCCGAGCGCGCCGGCCGAGAGCCAGCCCACGTAACGATCGAGCTCGAGTTGGCCCCAGGCCCAGCCCTCCTCGGTCGTCTCGTACACGGTGACGCGCTCACCGTAGAGCGCCTCGGTATCGAGCGCGGCGTCGTGCGCCGGCGCGCGCCGGAGCGCCGCGACCGGCTCGATCACGCGCTTGAGCGTGCCCTGCACGAAGCGCGCGGCCTCGACGCGGCCCTTGAGATGCGCGGCCGCAAGGTCCGGCCGCGCCGGCACCAGCCGCGGATCGTCCTTCCAGCTCATGGCGGCAGGCCCTTGGCTTTTGCGATCACCAGATCGGCGAGCCGCTCCACGTAGAGCGCGCCCTTGACCGTGCGCTGCACGATCACGTTGCGCCGGTCGCTCTCGTCGCGCCGGCGCGAAACGATCTCGAGCCGCCCCATGGTGTCGAGCGCACGCGTGATCACCGGCTTGGTGACGTTCAGCTTCTGCGCCAGCCCGCGCACCGTATGCGGCGGCGTCTCCAGATAGACCGTGAGCAGGATCGCAAGCTGCCGCGGGGAAAGGTCCGGCTCGCCGTCCTGCACCTCGGCGAGCGCGATGTCGTGCAGCAGTCGCAGCGCCTGCGACGCGCGGATGTCGAGCGCCAAACCCGCCTCCGGAATTCGTTTCGGAGGCGTATTGTTCCTCTCGAATGAAAGATTTGCAAGCTCAAGCGTAGCGCTCGGCCAGCAGCGCATAGAGCGCCCGGATGGTCTGCGCCTCGCCGCCCTCCGGGCGGCCGGGCTTCTCCTTCGGGTTCCAGGCGTAGAGGTCGAAATGCAGCCACGCCTTCGCCCGCTCCACGAAGCGCGCCAGGAACAGCGCCGCCGTGATCGCGCCCGCGAACGAGCTGCCGCTGATGTTGTTCACGTCGGCAATCTTGGAATCGAGCATCGCGGCATAGGGCCGCCACAACGGCAGGCGCCAGACCGGATCGGCCTCCGCGGTTGCGTGGCGCATGAGCTCCGCCGCGAGCTTCTCGTCTTCCGTGAATGCCGCCGGCAGATCGGGCCCGAGCGCCACGCGGGCGGCGCCGGTGAGCGTCGCAAAATCGATCAAGAGCTCGGGCGCGTCCTCGTCCACAAGCGCGAGCGCGTCGGCAAGGATCAGCCTCCCTTCCGCGTCGGTATTGCCGATCTCGACGCTGATCCCTTTGCGGCTCTTGAACACGTCGCCCGGCCGATAGGCAGTGCCGGAGACGGAATTCTCGACCGCCGGAATCACCACGCGAAGCCGTACTTTCAGCTTCGCGTCCATGATCATGGACGCAAGCCCGAGCGCCTGGGCCGCGCCGCCCACGTCCTTCTTCATCAATTGCATCGCCGTATCGGGCTTGATGTCGAGGCCGCCGGTGTCGAAGCAGACGCCCTTGCCGACGAGCGTCACCTTCGGATGCTTGGGCGAACCCCAGAGGAGATCCACGACCCGCGGAGCGCGCGCACTGCCCTGCCCGACTGCGCGCACCAGCGGAAAATTCTTCGCAAGCGCAGCGCCGGCGGTGACCTTGAACTTCGCGCCGTAAGCGGCTGCGAGCTTTCGGGCCGCCTCCGCTATCTCCGTCGGTCCGCGCTCGTTCGCCGGCATGTTGACGAGATCGCGAACCAGGAAGACGGCCGCGATCACGCGGGCAAGCTCCTTGCCGTCGACGCCGGCCGGAAGTTCGAGACGCGTGGCTTTCTTCGCCGCCGACTTTTTCGCGCGGTAGCGGTCGAACCGGTAGCCGCCGAGCGCGAACGCGAGCGCGGCAAGCCGCGGCTCGGGCGGCGGCGCGGCAAAGCGCCAGTCACCGGCAGGCAATGCAGTCGCGAGCTTTCCCGCGAGCAAACGGTCGGCCGCGGGCTTTCCCGGCGGATCGAACGCGAACAGCGCGCCGGCGACCGTTCCGTCCTTCCCGGGGAGCAGCAGGAGCCGCCCCGCCTCGGGCTCGAAACCCGCCGCTTCGGCGAACGCCCGGGCGGAGGCCGGCAGCGTCTCGCGCAACGCGCGCCAGTTGTCCGCGTGCGCGCACCAGATCGGCTTGGCGTCGCGGGCGCTGCCGGACGCGAAACAGGCGGGGTTCAAGGGAGAGGCCAAGCGGCGGATCCTGGTGCGGCGCCCTCTAGCATGCGCGGTCGGGCGCGCGGAAGCGCCCGCGGGCCGAGCGCTCCGGCATCTTAACCCCCCGTTAGGGTTAACGGACTATTGCTGGCCGGCCGGGAACCCTCAAACCCACGGCCGGAGCCAGCCATGGCGCCTACGCCCCGTCGCGCGACCGGATGTTTTCCGGCCATTTCTGCGCTTGCCGTCACGATCGCGTTCGCCGCGGCACTGGGCGGCTGCGGAAGCAGGCTCGGCGATATCACCGGCTCGGTGACGACACCCAACCCCGACACCTCGCCCCGCCAGCGCGCGGCCGACATCGCCGCCCGTTACCAGGCCCAGCCGGGCAATCCCGAGATCGCCATCGAATACGCCCGCGTCTTGCGCGCAAGCGGCCAGCGCGCGCAAGCCGTGGCGGTGCTGCAGCAGGCCTCGATGCAGGCCCCGCGCAACCAGGCCGTGCTCGCCGAGTACGGCCGCGCGCTCGCCGAGGCCGGCCACTACCAACAGGCACTCGAGGTGATGAGCAAGGCGCACACGCCCGACCAGCCCGACTGGCGGCTCTTGAACGCGCAAGGTGCGGTGCTCGATCAGATGGGCAATCATGCCGAAGCGCGCCGCTATTACGAGACCGCGCTCAAGATCGCGCCCGCCGAGCCGACGATCCTATCGAACCTCGGCCTCTCCTACGCGCTTTCCAAGGAGCTCGTCCGCGCCGAACAGACGCTGCGCCGCGCTGTTGCCCAGACGGGCGCCGACATACGCGTGCGGCAGAACCTTGCGCTCGTGCTCGGCCTGCAGGGCAAGTTCGCGGAAGCCGAAAAAATCGCCGCCAGCGATCTGCCGCCCGACGAGGCGCGCGCCAACGTCGCTTACTTGCGCGAGATGCTGAAGCAGCGCGATCCCTTGAAAACGATCAGCGCGCCGAAGAAGCCGAAGCGCGTCTGAGACTCCCGCACCGTCTTGAGGAATGATCGCCGAGCGCGTCGGGGGACGCGCCCCTGCAGCGCTCAGCGAATCGCCATCACCTGGATCGCGGCCGGGCCGAGAATGACGATGAACAGCACCGGCAGGAAGAACAGGATCATCGGCACCGTGAGCTTGGGCGGCAACGCCGCCGCCTTCTTCTCGGCTTCGAGCATGCGCATGTCGCGGATTTCCTGCGCCAGCACCCTGAGCGCCTGACCGAGCGGCGTGCCGTAGCGCTCCGCTTGAACGAGTGCGGTGCAAACCGCCTTTACGCCTTCCAGATCCGTGCGCGTGGCAAGATTATCGTAGGCCGTCCGGCGCTCTTGCAGATAGGAGAGTTCCGCGGTCGTGAGGGTGAGCTCCTCGGCCAACGGAATCGATTGCCCCGAAATCTCCTGGCTCACCTTGCGGAGTGCCGCCTCGATCGACATGCCCGACTCGACGCAGATCAGCAGCAGGTCGAGCGCGTCCGGAAACGCCCGCCGGATCGAGAGCTGTCGCCGTTGGATGCGGTTGCGGATGAACAGGGTCGGGATGCGCATGCCGAGCCACGCCGCGCCGAAGGCGACCCCGACCTTGACCATCATCGGCTGCTGCAGGTTGAGAACCCAGAACAGGTAAACGATTGCGAAAGCGAACATCCCGATCGGAGCCAGCATGCGGAAAAACAGGAATCCGATATAGGGCGCCTGACCGCGATAACCGGCCTTGATCAGCAGCGCGCGGGCTCGCTCCTCGCCCAGCCATTCTCGGAGGTTCAGCCGCTCGACCACGAACTGCATGTAGGCCTTCGGGCTTTGCCTGAGCTCGATCCGTTCGCCGCGCGCCAGCCGTTCGCGCTCGCGTGTCCGGATCTTCTCGCGCTCGATCGCGACTTGCTTCATGCGACGCTCAAGGTTGTCGCCAAACGCGTACGGCATAGCCACCGTAAACACAGTCGCCATGACCGCGATCGCGGTGAGCACCATCACCATGAAATTCGCGTCGTGCAATTTATCGCTGAGGAGTTCGAACATGGCCGTCTCTCAAAAATCGAAATTGATCATCCGGCGCATCACGAGCACACCCATCGACATCCAGATAGCGCAGGCGAACAGCATCATTCGCCCAAGCTGTGTTGTCCACAACAGCTCGATATAGTTCGGGCTGCTAAGATACACGAGCAGCATGACTACGACCGGCAACGATGCGATGATTACAGCCGAGGCCTTCGCCTCCATGCTCATCGCCTTGATCTTGGCCTGCATCTTGCGACGCTCGCGCAACACGCGGGAGAGATTGCCGAGCGCCTCGGACAGGTTGCCGCCCGATTTCTGCTGGATCGCGACCACGATGCCGAAGAAATTTGCCTCCGGCAGCGGTACGCGCTCGTAAACTTTCTCACATGCATCCGGCAGCGGCACGCCGATCGTCTGCGATTCCGCGATCTGGCGGAACTCGGCGCGCACTGGCTCGCGCGACTCGTTGGCGACGATGCGGATGCAATCCACCACCGGCAGGCCGGCTTTGACGCCGCGCACGATCACGTCGATGCCGTTCGGAAATTCTTCCAGGAAGCGGGTCTCGCGCCGTTTCTTCAGGTAAGCGAGCATCCACCGAGGCAAGCCGAATCCGGCCGAAAACCCGACACCGAGTGCGATCAGATAGTTGGCGCCCAAGATCCATGCGAGCAACGTGGCGCCGAGCCCGGCACCGACGCTCAAGATCCAGAACTGGCGCTTCGACCAGGTCAGTCCCGACTGTTGCAGGCGCACCACGAGCGGCGGGTTCTTCGTCTGCTTTTCCCGCGCCTCGAGCTGCTTCAGCGTATCTTCCACCTGCTGACGGCGCGTGCCCTGCCCTTCGTGCGCGGCCTTGCGCGAATGCCGCAATTCGACCTCGGTTGCGGACACGTCGCGCGTGCGCTGCTCGACGCGCCGCTCGCCCGAAAGCAACGGATAGAGGAAGACATAGGCAACGCCGCCCACCGCGACGGCGATCAGGACGGCGACAATGAGCGTCCCGGACACGGCATCACCTGCGCAGGTTCGCGTCTTCGACTTCGGAGGCGTCGAGCGCGGCCGCGAGCTTTCTCTCTTCGCCGAAATAGCGCGCACGCTCCCAGAAGCGCGGCTGGCCAATGCCGGTCGAGCGGTGACGCCCGATGATGCGTCCGTTCTGATCCTCGCCAAGGAAGTCGTAGACGAACAGGTCCTGCGTGGTCACGACGTCGCCTTCCATGCCGATCACTTCAGTCACGTGGGTGATTCGGCGCGAGCCGTCGCGCAGGCGCGCGACCTGAATGATCACGTCGATCGAGGCGACCACCATCTCACGAATGGTTCGGGTCGGGAGCTGAAAGCCGCCCATGGTGATCATCGATTCGAGGCGCGACATCGCCTCGCGCGGACTGTTCGCGTGCAGGGTGCCCATCGAGCCGTCGTGGCCGGTGTTCATCGCTTGCAACAGGTCGAACGCTTCGGGTCCGCGCACCTCACCCACGATGATGCGCTCGGGGCGCATACGCAGACAGTTGCGCACGAGGTCGCGCATGGTAACCTCGCCTTCACCCTCGAGATTCGGCGGCCGCGTCTCCAGGCGCACCACGTGCGGCTGCTGCAGCTGCAGCTCGGCCGCGTCCTCGCAGGTGATGATGCGTTCGTCGTCGTCGATATAGCGCGTGAGGCAGTTGAGAAGCGTCGTCTTGCCCGAGCCCGTGCCCCCGGAGATCAAGAGGTTCACCCGGCAGCGACCGATCACCTTCAGC
>JAHFPN010000003.1 GCA_023269635.1 Hyphomicrobiales bacterium
GCCGCGCGCGGGCTGGTCGAGGCCGTAACCTGGTCCTTCATCTCGAAGGCGCAGGCCGAGCGCTTCGGCGGCGGCAAGCCCGAGCTCGCGCTTGCGAACCCGATCGCGGCCGAGCTTTCCGACATGCGGCCGAGCCTGATCCTCGGGCTCGCGCTGGCGGCGCAGAAGAACGCCGACCGCGGAATCCCGGACGTGGCGCTGTTCGAGGTCGGACAGATTTTCCTGGGCGACCGGCCGGAGGATCAGTTGATCGCCGCCTCGGTGGTGCGGCGCGGCGCCGCGAAAGCGCAAGGCTCCGGCCGCCACTGGTCCGGCTCGTCCGGACCGGTGAATGCGTTCGACGCCAAGGGCGATGCGCTCGCCGTGCTCGCGGCGGCCGGCGCACCAGTGGATAAACTGCAAATCGTGGCGGGTGGGCCGGCTTATTTGCATCCCGGTCGCTCGGGCACGATCCAGCTCGGGCCGAAGACCGTGCTCGCCCATTTCGGCGAGCTGCATCCTTCGGCGCTCGCGGCGCTCGACATCGAAGGGCCGATCGCGGTCGCCGAAGTGATCCTCGATCGCCTGCCCGAGCTGAAAGGGCGCCCGACCCGGATCAAGCCCAAATTGGAACTTTCTCCGTTCCAGCCGGTGGAGCGCGATTTCGCCTTCATCGTGGACCGCAAGGTCGCGGCCGCCGACGTCGTGCGCGCGGCCGAGGGCGCGGACAAAGCGCTGATCGCGGCGGTCGAGGTGTTCGACCTCTACGAAGGCAAGGGCATTGCTGAGGGCAAGAAGTCGATCGCGATCGCGGTCACGATCCAGCCGCGCGAGAAGACGCTGACCGACGCCGAGATCGACGTGATCGCCGCCAAGATCATCGCCGAAGTGATCAAGCGGACCGGCGCGACGCTGCGCGCCTGAGCCCGCTCGCCGAGTCGGACGCAAACAGAAGATCGGCAAAGGCAAAACCGTCGCGCTCCACCGTTTCTCCCACGCGCAGCGGGATCGCCCGCTCGAACATGGGTCCGGCGACCACGCAGGTATGGAACTCGCCGTTCTCGCCGCAGGGATCGACGCCGGTCGGAAGCTCGTGGAGCAGCGCCGCATCGAAGCGCCGGCCCGCGAAGCTTGCCGGCAGCACCTTGAGATCGACCGTGACCAGATGCGCTTCGAGGCCGCCGGCGAGCATGGCGCGCGCGAGCGTATTGGTCGGCCGGCCCCATAGCGGGAAGACCGGCGCGATACCGGTGCCGGTGAGCTTGGCCTCGCGATAGGCGCGCACCTCCTCGAGGAACAGATCGCCGAACACGATGTGGGTTATGCCTCGCGTACGCGCCTCCTGCATGGCCGTGGCCATGCGCGCTTCATAGACCTCGTTCGGGCACGGAAAAGGGATCGGCACGATCGTGGCCGGCAAGCGGGCGGCGGCGAGCTGGGCCATCAGCACCTCCTCGCGCACGCCGTGCATGGACACGCGGGCGAAGCTTTCCGTGACCGTGGTGAGCGCGCCGACGACCTCGTAGGCGCCGGCTTGCCGCACCTCGTGCAACGCCCAGGCGCTGTCCTTGCCGGTCGACCAGGCGATCAGAGCCTTGCCGTTCATCCGCTGCATTCCCGGTTGTTTCCTGCCGCTCACTTTCCACGCCGCTTCTTCTTGGCCGCCTGGGCCGGTGACGAAGGCGTCGCCGGCGCGCCAGCGAAAAGGCGGAGCGCGGCTTCCGCCGCGCGCTCGCCCGAGGACCAGGCTCCGCCCACGGTGCCCCACTGGGTCTCGTGCGCGGCCTCGCCGGCGAAGAACACCCGGTCCTGGACCGGTTCCATCAAGACGCGACGGCTCGCGGCCGCCCCCGGCGTCGCCGCCGACACGCCGCCGCGTATCAGCGGATCGGCGCTCCAGCGCACCACCTCGGTGCGGCCGATCTTCACGGGCGCGGCGGCGCCGAACTGCGCGGCGATCAGCTCCTTGAGATAGCCAAGCATCGCGGCCTCGCCCGCACGCGCCAGCTCGCCGCCGAAGCGGCCGGCGAGATCGGCATAGGCGAGATCGCTGCCATTGACGCGGCCGACCAGCGCCGCCGTCCGCTGGTCCGCTACTTTGAAGACGATGCGCTCGTCGGCGCGAAAGCCGAACGGATTGCCGGCAAGCTCGAACACGATTCGCTCGTAGCTGCCGAGCGAGACGCGAGCGAGCGCATCGGCGGCGCGGCGCGGCAACGCCGGCCTGAACTCGATCGCGCCCGCGGCCAGCACGTTGGTGGACGCGGTGACGATCACGGCGCGCGCGCGCAAATTGCCGCGTGCGGTTTGCAGCACGACCGCGCCGCGGCCGCCGGCGTCGATGCTGCGCACCAATGTGTCGAGCTCGATCCGGAGCGGTTTCGCGGCCGCGGCGAGCACCGCGGCAAGGCCGTCCCGGCAGCCCAAGTCCTCGGTGCGGTCCTCGGCGCGGGCAAAATCGACGCTCGAGACCTCGCCGAGATCCTTGGAGGCGAACAGCGGCCCGAGCACGAAGGCGACGCTCGCGTCCCAGCCCGGGAGCTCCGGCATCACGCGCGCGGCCGCCACGTCGCGGCCAGCCTCGCCGGCGGCGATAATGGCGCGGCTCGCGCGCCGGAGCGCGGCGGTAAAATCGTCATACTCGTTGTCGCGCGCCTCGCGCTCGCCGACATAGAGCCGCCGGCCGGGCGGCGGCTCGAACAGGCGGATTCGTTCGGCGCGCGCGAGCTGCACGAGCGCGCTGCGCCCGCCGCCATAGAGCCGGTGCGCGCCCTGATCGTGGACGATGCCGAATTTTCCCGGACCGCTCCGCACCCGCCCGCCGATGCGGCCGGCCGCTTCCAGGAGCAAACAAGACCGCCCGCCGGCAGCGATGCGCCGGGCCGCCGCGATTCCGGCCGCGCCCGCGCCGACGACCGCGACCTCGACCTCGCCCGAAGCCGGCAGCGCCGCGAGCGCGGGCGCAGCCGCGAACGCCGCCGCGCCGGCCATGAAGCCGCGTCTTGTGATTGCCCGCCGCATCGAAAAAACGCTTCTCTGCCAGTAGCCTAGCACGGGTTCCGGCACCCCGCGACGCACGCCGGCGGCGCCTGTGAACTTTGCAGAAAGGTCGGCCGCGTAAACTCCGGGCGCGTGCCGAGTTTCGGGGAGGGTCCGATCGGACCCGGGCGGATGCGGATCAGCGAACGAATCCTGAACTTCCTCGGGGAGCGGATCGCCCGCTACCTCGAGCAGCCCTCGCCCGGCTATGAGCCGTTTACGCCGAGCGATCTCGGCGCGCTCGTGCGCGCGCTGCGGCCCGGCGACGTGCTCCTGATCGAGGGCAATAGCCGCGTCGCCGGCGTGATCAGGTATTTGACGCAATCGACCTGGTCCCACGCCGCACTGTATGTCGGCGACACGCTCGGCAAGAAGACCGAAACCGGCGAGGCGCACGTGCTGGTCGAGGTGCTCTTGGGCGAAGGCGCGATCTCGGCGCCGCTCTCCAAATACGCAATCTTCCACACCCGCATCTGCCGGCCGGCGGGGCTCACCGAGCACGACCGCGGAAAAGTCGTGCGCTACATAATCGACCGGATCGGCTATGAATACGATGTCAAGAACATCATCGACCTCCTGCGCTTTCTCGTGCCGCTGCCGGTGCCGCAGCGCTGGCGCCGCCGTTTGATCGCGCTCGGCTCCGGTGTGCCGACCAAGACCATCTGCTCGACCTTGATCGCGCAAGCGTTCGAGTCGGTGCGCTATCCGATCCTGCCGCGCATCGAGCTGATCGAGAGCCGCGCGACGCGGCGCGAAATCCTGCACATCCGGCACTATTCGCTTTACGCACCGCGCGATTTCGACATCTCGCCCTATTTCGCGATCGTGAAGCCTACGATCGAGATCGGATTCGACTACCGCAAGCTGCGCTGGGCAAATCTGCCGCTGCCGCCCGAGCCGGAGCGGGAGCACGCCCCCCGCCCTTTACGGGCGGGCGGCGCCAGGGCGCCGCTCACCGGCCGCAACCGCGCAAAATCTGAGCGCGAGACCGCGCTGCCGCTCTAGCCGATCCTGCCTCGTCATCCCGGCCAAGCGAGCGAGCTTCCGCCGCCCGCGCGCAGCGGCCGATCTAGACCGTCTTCTCCGGCCAGCGGCAGAGATCGGAAATCAGACAGCGCGGGCAGTCGGGCGCGCGCGCCTTGCACACATAGCGGCCGTGCAGGATCAGCCAATGATGGGCGTGGCGCTTGAAGCGCTCCGGCACCGCGCGCTCGAGCCCCTGTTCGACTTCCAAGGGATTTTTTCCGGCTGCGAGCCCGGTTCGGTTCGCGAGCCGAAACAGGTGCGTGTCAACGGCAATCACCGGCTCGCCGAAGGCGGTGTTCAGCACCACGTTCGCGGTCTTGCGGCCGACGCCGGGCAGCGCTTCGAGCGCCGCGCGCGTCGAGGGAACCTTGCCGCCGTGCTCGGCGATCAGCCGCTCGGAGAGCGCGATCAGATTCTTGGCTTTGTTGCGATAGAGCCCGATGGTCTTGATCATTTCGCGCAAGTGCGCCTCGCCGAGCGCCACCATCTTCGCGGGCGTATCGGCGACCGCGAACAGCGCGGGCGTCGCCTTGTTCACGCCGACATCGGTGGCCTGGGCTGAAAGCACCACGGCAACGAGCAGCGTGTAGGGATCGCGGTGCCCAAGCTCGCCTTTGGGCGCAGGGTTCGCGCGCGCGAAGCGCGTGAACGCCTCCTCCACCTCGGCCGGACTCCAGGGCTCGAAGCGCGCTTTCCCGGTGCGCACGCTTTTAGCCGCGCCGGCCTTGCGCAGCTTGCCGACCTTGGTCGGCTTTCTTCCCGCCATGCTTCCCCTATAGTGAGAAGCCATGCACGAGCGCAACGACGAACCGACGCTGTTCGAGGCGACGCTCTCGCCCTACCGGTCGTTAAGCCAAGCCGGCTTCGTGGCGGTGATGGCGGTGCTCGCGGGCGCGAGCTTCGTGGCCGGGATCGCCTTCCTGATGATGGGCGCCTGGCCGGTGTTCGGCTTCCTCGGGCTCGACGTGGCGCTGGTCTATTTCGCGTTCCGGGCCAATTACCGCGCCGCGCGGGCGTTCGAGGAGATCCGGGTGACGCACAATCTTCTGCTCGTGCGCCAGGTTTCGGCCAAGGGAACGGCGCGCGAGACCCGCTTCAACCCGCGTTGGGTGCGGCTCGACACCGCGCGCGACGAGCTTTCCGGGGTTACCCGCGTCGCGCTCGTATCCAGGGGCATACCGCTCGTGATCGGGGCCTTCCTGCCGCCCCTCCACAAGCAAGAGCTTTCGCACGCGCTCGCGGCGGCGCTTGCCACTGCCCGCGCTTGAGGCGGAATCGGGTGGCGCGAGCCTAGGCGGTCTGCTTTGTCTTCCGGCCATGAACGGACTAGTCATGCGCGCCACTGAGCGCCCGATGTTCTCGCCGCTTGAGGCCGCCGCGGAGGATTACGAGACCGTCCGCCGGGCGATCGCCTATGTGACCGAGCATTTTCGTGAGCAACCCGAGGGCGAGGCGATCGCAGGCGCGGTCGGCAGCAGCCCGCGGGCACTGACCGATCTCTTCCGCCGCTGGTGCGGGCTGACGCCCAAGGAGTTTCTGCAAGCCGTGACCCTCGACCATGCGCGGAAGCTCTTGCGCGAGACGCCGAGCGTCTTGGAGGCGAGCTACGAGCTGGGGTTTTCCGGACCCGGACGGCTGCATGACCTTTTCGTCGTGCACGAGGCGATGTCGCCGGGCGAATGGAAGACCGGCGGCGCCGGGCTTACGATTTCCTATGGCCTGCATCCCTCGCCGTTCGGCACTGCGGTCGTGCTCGCCACCGAGCGCGGGCTTTGCGGACTCGCCTTCGCCGACCGCGGCGAGGAACCGGCGACGCTCGAGGAGCTACGCGGTCGTTGGCCGAATGCAGAGCTGGTCGAAAGCGCGGCGCACACTCTGGCTTATGCGCAGCGTATCTTCGATCCGGCGCGCTGGCGCGAGGACCAGCCGCTGCGCGTGGTGCTGATCGGCACCGACTTCGAGATCCGGGTCTGGGAGACGCTGTTGTCGATTCCGCTCGGCCGCAAGTCTACGTACTCGCGCGTCGCGAACGAGATCGGCCGGCCCAAAGCCGCGCGTGCGGTGGGCGCGGCGGTGGGTAAGAATCCGGTGGCTTTCGTGGTGCCGTGTCATCGCGTGGTGGGCGCGAACGGCGCGCTCACCGGCTATCACTGGGGGCTCACGCGCAAGCGCGCGATGCTCGGCTGGGAGGCGGGGCGCATTCGCGCGCACTGATCGAAAATCGTCGGCGCGCCGAACGGGCCCGTTATTGCGACTGGGCCCTGCGAGCAACGTTCAGGTTCGGCGGGCCGGCGTGCGGAAAATCGCCGCGGCGATAGGCGGCAAGCGTGGCGGGATCGAGCTGATCCAGGAAATCCGCAAGCATCGAGTAGGTGACGCAGCGCACCTCGGGCAGACTGCACACGGCGCGGGCAAAGATCATGAGCGCCTGCCGGTAGGCGCCTCCCTGATAGTTCGCGAAATGATGGCCGATATGGATCGGCGCGCGGTTGCCGGAATAGTTGCTGCGGAAATAGTCGAGATAGGTCTCGATCATCTGGTCGCGGAACAGGCTTTGCGAGCTCGGATCGTCGATCGCGCGCGAATGCGCAAAGAAGAAGTTGTAGTCCATGGACAACACGTTCTTGCCCGAGCCGTGCAGGCGCAAACCGACCAAATTGAAGCGCCAGATGCCGTCGATCTCCTGCGGCCACTCGTTGGCGAGCGCGGTGCGGCTCGCGTCGTAGCGGAAGGCGCGCTCCTTCAGCACCGCATAGAGGCCAGGGCTGGTGGCGAGATAGGGCGCGCGAAAGCCCGCGACCGGTGCGGAAAGGCCGACGCGTTCGAGCAGGCCGTCATAGGCCTTGAATTCCGCCGCCCATTCCGCCGCCGACCAGGTCGCGCCGTTAAAGTGACCTACGGCGTGGGAAGCAATCTCGTGGCCGCGGCGATGCAGTTCCTTGGCGAATTCGACGCGCTTCTGCACGTCTTCGAGCGTGCCGCCGAAATTGATCATGGCCGCGCCCGGCCGCTGGCGCGGCCCGTGGTAGTGGGTGCGCTCGATATCGCCGAGAAAATTCACGCCACTAACGAAAAAAGTGAAATGGACGCGCTCGCCGTCGCGATTCATCTCGGCGGCGAAGTCGTTCAGCTCGCGCCAGCGCTCGAGCTCGGTGCAATTGTCGAAGGCGATGGCGACCAACTGCGGCGGCCGGTCCACGCTCGCGTGCGCAACCACTGAGAGGCTCGCGGTCAGGAAGGTCGAGAGAAGAAGACGCCCGTCCATGCCTCCGTTACGGAGGCCTGTCGGCGGACAAACTCAACGTTTACCTCTTGTTAGCCTTAACAAGCGAGGCGGCGCCGCCTTTTCAAGCCGAAAGCTCCTGCTTCTCGGCCAATGTCGAATCGGCGTTGAGGCGGTAGAGGATCGGCAATCCGGTCGCGAGCTCGCGCTTCACGATTGCCGCGGGCGATAATTTCTCGAGCACCATGACGAGCGCGCGCAGCGAATTGCCGTGCGCGGAGACGAGCACGCGCTCGCCGCGGAGCACGCGCGGCAAGATCTCCTGCACAAAATAAGGCAGCGCGCGCGCGACGGTGTCCTTCAGACTCTCGCCGCCGGGCGGCGCCACGTCATAGGAGCGGCGCCACTTCTGCACCTGCTCGGCGCCCCACTTCTTGCGCGCGTCGTCCTTGTTCAAGCCCACAAGATCGCCGTAGTCGCGCTCGTTCAGCGCCTGGTCCTTGAACACGGGCAGGTTCTCCTGGCCCATCTCCTCGAGCACGAGATCGAGCGTGCGCTGCGCGCGCACGAGCGCCGAGGTGAAGGCCACGTCGAACTTGATGCCGCGCGCCTTCAACAAGCGACCGGCCGCGCGCGCCTCGGCCACGCCCTGCTCGGAGAGGTCCACGTCGCGCCAGCCGGTAAAGATATTCTTCAAGTTCCAGTCGCTCTGGCCGTGGCGCAAGAGCACGAGCAGGCGTTCGCTCATGGGCGCCCTCGCTCAGAAATCGGCAAGGCCGAGCACGTCGGCCATGGAATAGAGCCCCGGCTTCTTGCCGCGGCCCCAGGCCGCAGCCGCGAGCGCGCCGCGGGCAAAGATCATGCGGTCCTCGGCCTTGTGCGATAGCTCGATCCGCTCGTACGGCCCGGCGAAGATCACCGCGTGGTCGCCGACGACCGTGCCGCCGCGCAGAGCCGCGAAGCCGATATCGCCGGGCTTGCGCGCGCCCACCGCGCCGTCGCGGCCGCGCACGGCGCGCTCCTCGAGCTTGACGCCGCGGCCTTCGGCGGCGGCGCGGCCCAGGAGCAGCGCCGTGCCCGAGGGCGCGTCCACCTTCTTGTTGTGGTGCATTTCGAGGATCTCGATGTCGTAGTCCTCGCCCAATACCTTGGCGACGCGCTTGGCGAGCGCCGCCAAGAGATTGACGCCCAAGCTCATGTTGCCGGACTTCACGATCACCGCGTGGCGCGCGGCGGCCTCGAGCTTCTTCTCGTCGGCGGCGGAAAGCCCCGTGGTGCCAAGTACATGCACGATGCGCGCCTGGGCGGCGAGGCCAGCGAGCTCGACGCTCGCCGCCGGCGTGGTGAAATCGAGAACCCCGTCGGCCTTGGCGATGAGCGGCAGCGGATCGCCGCTCACCTTGACGCCGCAGGGCGCAAGACCCGCGAGCTGGCCGATATCCGCGCCGAAGCCCGGCGCGCCCGCGCGCTCGAGCGCGCCGGCGAGCGCGAAGCCCGGCGTCTCCAGGATCGCGCGCGCGAGCGTGCGGCCCATCCGGCCGCCGGCGCCGGCGATGACAAGGCGCATATCGGACATGGGAAGCTCACTGATCCGGGCCGGGGTATATCGCGCGCACCGCCCAGGGGGAAGCGCCGGCCACAATCAAGGTTGCGGGCCGTCATAGCCCTCGATGATGACGAGATCGATGGTCGAGACATCCTTGCGCAGCTTGATCGCCGCCTGATACCCGGGCGACTTCCAGCATTCGAGCGCGGCCTGGTAGCTCGGGAATTCGATCAGGATATTGCGGGCGCGCGCCTTGCCTTCCGGGTTCTCGAATCTACCGCCGCGCACGAGAAAACGCGCCCCATGCTTGCGGAAGGCATCGGCGTTCGCTGCCACATAGGCCTTGTATTTCTCCGCGTCCCGAACATCGACGTGTGCGATCCAGTATCCCTTCGGCATCGCCCCTCCTGCATCTTCACTTGAGCGCGGATTCGATCTCGGCGACGACGGCACGCGCCGCGGCCTTGCGATCCTTGGCGCCGATGATCGGCCGGCCGACCACGATGTAATCGGCGCCGGCCTGGATCGCGGCCGCCGGCGTCATCACCCGCTTCTGATCGCCGGCCTCGCTGCCGGCCGGGCGGACGCCCGGCGTCACGATCAACATGGAGCGGCCGACCACGCGGCGAAGCTCGGCGGCCTCGGCCGCCGAAGCGATCAGCCCGTCGATGCCGAGCACCGCCGCCTGCTCGGCGCGCCGGCGTACGAGGTCGCGCACGCCGATCTCGTAGCCGGATTCCTGAAGGTCGGCGTCGTTCCACGATGTGAGGACGGTGACGGCGAGAAGCTTGAGCTTGCTCTTGGCCCTGCCCTCGACCGCCGCCTTCATGGTCGCCGGAAACGCATGCACGGTGAGGAAGGTCGCGCCCAAGGCGGCAGCCCGCTCGGTCGCGTGCGCGACCGTGTTTGCAATGTCGTGCAGCTTGAGATCGAGAAACAGCTTCTTGCCGGAGCGGGCGAGCGAAGCGGCGAAATCGAGCCCGCCCGCGAGCACGAGCTCGTAGCCGACCTTGTAGAAGGTGACTTCCTCACCGAGCTCGGCAACGGTCTTCTCGGCCGCGGCCACGCCCGGCAGGTCGAGGGCGACGATCAGCCGATCGCGGGCCGAAACAGCCATTTCAATGCTCCACGTTCGCCAGCGCGACCAGCCGCGCGAGCGAGTTCCGCAGCATCTTGGCGAGCGTCTCGTCGGCAAGGTCGCCGGCATCGTCGAAGATGCGCTCGGCGTCGTGGACCGCGACCTGCTCGGGGATCACCAGCGCGCCGAGGCCCAGCTCCAGCACCTGGCGGAGCGCCATCAGCGCGCGATAGCCGCCGCGGCGGCCGTTCGAGGTCGAGCCGAGTGCGAACACGCAATGGCGGAACGGGCTCCTAGAATCCCGGATGCGCGAGACCCAGTCGATCGCGTTCTTCAACAGCGGCGGAAGCGACGCGTTGTATTCCGGGGTCGCGATATAGATGCCGCGATGCACGAGCATCATGTCGTGCAGCTTGCGCGCCGCGGCCGGCACGCCCTGTTTCGCCTCGAGGTCGGCGTCGAACAGCGGCAGCGGATAGTCGGCGAGCGATATCCGGCTCGCATCCACGTCCATGCGCACGAGCTCCTTCAAGGCGGCGCCGGCGAGCCGGGCGCTGAACGCACCGGTCCGAATCGAGCCGGCGAAGACGAGAATACGGGGGCCCGGCATCAGGCGCGCCTCCGGTCAGCGCGCACTGCGATAGACCCAGACGCGGGCGGGGGGAAGATTGCGCCACACGCGCGGCGAGCCTTTGAGCGAATAGCGGCTCGGCCGCGCCGGGATCGGCGCCGCCGGCCCATAGCTGAACTGCACGAACGGGGCGCCGGGCTTGAGCAGGCCCAATATCTCATCGAGTAATTGCTCGCGCACAGAAAGCGGCCGGGTCAGGAGCGGCAGGCCGGACGCCACCGCGGCGAGCGGCTTGTCCACGACGCCTGAAAGCGTGTTCTTCAGGCGATAGGCGTCGCCCTCGACCACCTTCACCCCCGGGAAACGCTCGCGCAACAGAGCGCAGAATTCCGCGCTGAATTCCACGAGCACGAGCCGCTCGGCCGCGATGCCGCGGGCGATGAGCGCCGCGGTGATAACGCCGGTGCCGGGACCGAGCTCGACCACCGGGCCGGGAACAGACGGGTCCACCTCGGCGGCTATCGCGCGCGCAAGCGCGGGGCTCGACGGCGCGACCCCGCCGATCTGCAGCGGATGCCGCAGCCACGAATAAAAAAAGCGTAACTCATCGCGCAGGCGGGATTTCGGCGTCTTCGCGGCGGTCGGTTGCAGCATCGGCAAAGAATGGCCCGGCGAGGCAGCGGAAACAAGGCGAGCGCGCCCTCGCTCAGTCCTTCAGCCCGTCGATGAACTCGCGCACCTTGGCGAAGAAGCCCGAGGTCTCGGGCTGGGTTTCCTTCGAGCTCTGGCTCTCGAATTCCTTCAGCAACTCGCGCTGGCGGCGGGTGAGTTTCTGCGGGGTCTCGACCGCGACCTGCACGTACATGTCGCCGCGCGACTTCGAGCGCAGCACCGGCATGCCCTTGTTCTGCAGCCGGAAGCGCTTGCCGGTCTGGCTGCCCTCCGGGACCTTCACGCGGGTGCGACCGCCGTCGATGGTCGGCACCTCGAACTCGCCGCCGAGCGCGGCGGTGACCATGGAGATCGGCACGCGGCAATAGAGATCGGCGCCCTCGCGTTGAAACAGATGATGCGGCGCGAGCGATAGGAAGATGTAGAGATCGCCGGAGCCGCCGCCGCGCAAGCCGGCTTCGCCCTCGCCGGCGAGGCGGATGCGGGTGCCGTCCTCGACGCCGGCCGGGATGTGCACCTCGAGCGTGCGCTCCTTGGTGATGCGGCCGGCGCCGCCGCAATTGGTGCACGGCTGCTCGATCACGGTGCCGCGGCCCTGGCAGGTCGGGCAGGTGCGCTCAAGCGTGAAAAAGCCTTGCGCGTGGCGGATGCGGCCGCTGCCGCCGCAGGAGCGACAGGGAATCGGCTGGGTGCCGGGCTTGGCGCCGGAACCGGAGCACACTTCGCAGGTGACGTTGGTCGGGAGCCTTACCTGGGCGGTCTTGCCCGCGAACGCCTCTTCGAGCGTGATTTCGAGGTTGTAGCGGAGGTCGGCGCCGCGCTCGCGGCCGGACGCGCGGCCGCGGCGGCCGCCCATGCCGAACAGGTCGTCGAAAATGTCGTGGAAGGCCGAGGTGAAGTCGGCCCCGAAGCCGTGCATGCCGCCCGCGCCGGCGCCGTGCTCGAAGGCGGCATGGCCGAAGCGGTCATAGGCGGCGCGCTTGTCGCCGTCCTTGAGCACGTCATAGGCCTCGTTGATCTCCTTGAAGCGGTGCTCGCACTCCTGGTCGCCCGGGTTCTTGTCCGGGTGCCATTTCATTGCGAGCTTGCGGAAGGCGGACTTGATCGCGTCCTCGTCCGCAGTGCGCTGAACGCCGAGCACCTCGTAGTAGTCGCGCTTGGCCATGCTGCGATCCGTCCGTCAGGCCGCATCCAAAACGCCAACCCCCGGGACCAGCCCGGGGGTGACGGAAATGTGGGGTGCGACAGCCATGACCGGCGAGGCGGGACGTCAGGCCGACTTCTTGTTCTTCTTGTCGTCGTCCACCTCGGTGAATTCGGCGTCGACGACGTCCTCCTTCTTGGTGCCGGGAGCATCGGTCGGCCCGCCGGTCGGGGGGCCCTCGCCGCCCGGCTTCTGCGCGTACATGGCCTCGCCGAGCTTCATCGACACCTGCGCGAGCGTCTGGGTCTTGGCCTGGATCGTGCCCGCGTCGTCGCCTTTGGCCGCTTCTTTCAGGTCGGCGATCGCGTTCTCGATCGCGCTGCGATCGCCGGCGGAGATTTTCTCGCCGTATTCCTTGAGCGACTTCTCGGTCGCGTGCACGAGGGCGTCGGCCTGGTTCTTGGCGTCGGCGAGCGCGCGGCGCTTCTTGTCGTCGGCCGCGTGGGCTTCCGCGTCCTTCACCATCTTCTGGATGTCGGCCTCGGACAGGCCGCCGGAAGCCTGAATGCGGATCTGCTGCTCCTTGCCGGTGCCCTTGTCCTTGGCCTGGACGTTGACGATGCCGTTGGCGTCGATGTCGAAGGTAACCTCGATCTGCGGCATGCCGCGCGGCGCCGGCGGGATGCCGACGAGATCGAACTGGCCGAGGATCTTGTTGTCGGCCGCCATCTCGCGCTCGCCCTGGAACACGCGGATCGTCACCGCGGTCTGGCCGTCCTCGGCGGTGGAGAAGACTTGGGATTTCTTGGTCGGGATCGTGGTGTTGCGGTCGATCAGGCGAGTGAACACGCCGCCGAGCGTCTCGATGCCGAGCGAGAGCGGGGTCACGTCCAAGAGCAGCACGTCCTTGACGTCGCCCTGCAGCACGCCGGCCTGAATCGCGGCGCCGACCGCAACCACTTCGTCGGGGTTCACGCCCTTGTGCGGCTCCTTGCCGAACAGCTGCTTCACCACCTCCTGCACTTTCGGCATGCGGGTCATGCCGCCCACCAGCACCACCTCGTCGATCTCGGCGGCCGACAGGCCGGCATCCTTGAGCGCGAGGCGGCACGGCTCGACGGTCTTCTGCACCAGGTCGTCCACCAGCGCCTCGAACTTGGCGCGCGTGAGCTTCAAGGTCAGATGCTTGGGGCCGGTCTGGTCCGCGGTGATGAAGGGCAGGTTGATCTCAGTCTGCGTGGTGGACGAGAGCTCGATCTTCGCCTTCTCGGCGGATTCCTTCAGCCGCTGCAGCGCGAGCTTGTCGCGCCGGAGATCGATGCCCTGCTCCTTCTGGAATTCGTCGGCGAGATAGTTGACGAGCCGCATGTCGAAGTCTTCGCCGCCCAGGAAGGTGTCGCCGTTGGTGGCTTTGACCTCGAACACGCCGTCGCCGATCTCGAGAATGGAAATATCGAAGGTGCCGCCGCCGAGGTCATAGACCGCGATGGTGCCGGTCTTCTGTTTGTCGAGCCCATAGGCGAGCGCGGCCGCGGTCGGCTCGTTGATGATGCGGAGTACCTCGAGGCCGGCGATCTTGCCGGCGTCCTTGGTGGCTTGGCGCTGGGCATCGTTGAAATAGGCGGGAACGGTGATCACCGCCTTCTCGACCTTGGCGCCGAGATAGGCTTCCGCGGTTTCCTTCATCTTCTGCAGGATGAAGGCGGAGATTTGCGAGGGGGAATATTGGTTCTTGCCGTCCGAAACCCAGGCGTCGCCGTTCGAGGCGCGCACGATGGTGTAAGGCACGAGCTTCTTGTCCTTCTCCACCATGGGGTCGTCGTAGCGCCGGCCGATCAGGCGCTTGACCGCGAAGAAGGTCTTTTCCGGGTTGGTGACCGCCTGGCGCTTGGCCGGCTGGCCGACGAGCCGCTCGCCGTCGTCGGTGAACGCGACGATCGAGGGCGTGGTGCGCGCGCCTTCGGCGTTTTCGATCACTTTGGGGGTCGAGCCCTCCATGACCGCGACGCACGAATTGGTGGTGCCGAGGTCGATACCGATGACCTTGGACATCGCATTCCTCTCTTTTCTTTCCGGCAGGTCGGATGGGCCTTGCCAGCGCCCGGGAGAAGCCGTCGAACGGGAGCCGAGCACCCGCAGGACCGCCCCTGGTCCGACCCCCCTAAAAACAACGGTTCGCCGCAGCCCAGCGGCACCCTTGCGTCATATAGGGGCCGCCATTTTCGGTCGCAAGGCGCGGCCGGGACTTTCGGGGCAAGGCCCGCCAGCCGGATGGGCGCGCGGCGCTATTTCCCGGTCGGCGCTTCCGCTTCTTTAGTCCGGTCGTCCGCGGGCGCCACCTTGGGCCCGCCCTTGGCGACCGCGACCAAAGCCGGGCGCAGCACGCGATCGCCGATGGCGTAGCCCGGCTGCATCACCTGCACCACGGTGCCGGCAGCAACGTCCGGGGTCGGCAGCTCGAACATTGCCTGATGGAAATTGGGGTCGAACTTCTCGCCTAGCGGCTCGAGCCGGCGCACGCCGTAGCGCTCGAGCACCTTGAGCAACTCGCGATGGGTGAGATCGACCCCGTCGAGCAGCGCCTTCAGCGTGCCGGTCGCGGACGCACGGGCATCGGCGTCGACCGCCGCGATGGCGCGCGCAAGGTTATCGCCGACGGCGAGCATGTCGCGGGCGAAAGCGGTAATGCCGTAGGCGCGCGCATCGGCGACGTCGCGCTCGGCGCGCTTGCGCACGTTCTCGGCCTCGGCCACCGCGCGCAGGTACTTGTCGCGCAGCTCGGCGAGCTGCGCTTCGAGCGCCACCTGCTCGTTCTCGTTCGCGGCCGCGGAGGGCGCGATGTTCTCGTTCGGCTCGAGCTTTTCTTCGTCCGCCATGGGGTTTCGATTCAAATCCGCAATTCTCAAGCGATATCGGGTCGTGGGCGCGAAAAATCAAGCGCGCTCAGCGGCCAAGCACCTCGCTGAGCACGCGCGCGGTGTAGTCGACCATGGGGATGACGCGGGCATAGTTGAGCCGGGTCGGGCCGATGACGCCGAGCACCCCCACGATGCGCCCGGCGCCGTCGCGATAAGGCGCGACGATGGTGGAGGAGCCGGAAAGCGAAAACAGCCGGTTCTCGGAACCGATGAAGATGCGCAAGCCCTCGGCCTGCTCGGCCTTGCCCAGAAGCTCGGCCACCCCGCGCTTGGTCTCCAGATCGTCGAACAGGAGCCGCACCCGCTCGAGGTCCTCGACTGCCTTGAGATCCTGCAGCAGCTTGGCGTGGCCGCGCACGATCAGCTTGCGCTCGGAAAGCTCGCCGCCCGACCAGCTCGCAAGCCCCGCCGCCACGATCTTCTGGGTCAGCGAGTCGAGCTCCTGGCGGGCGGCGGCGAACGCGCGCTCGAGCTCGGCCTTGGCCTCGGCGAGCGTCCGGCCGCGGATGCGGGCGTTCAGGAAATTCGTCGCCTCGGCGAGATGCGCGGCCGAGACGTCGGCCGGCACATCGAGCAGGCGATTTTCGACTTGGCCGTCCTCGGACACCAGCACGACGAGCGCGCGGCCTGGATCGAGGTGCACGAACTCGATCTGCTTCAGGCGCGGGTCGGTCTTGTGCGCGGTCACGACCCCGGCGCCGCGGGAAAGACCGGACAGCAACGCCGAGGCCTCGGCGAGCACCGCATCGAGCGAGTCCCCGCGCGCGGCCTTCACTTCGGCCTCGATCTTCTGGCGCTCCTCACCGGAGAGATCGCCGATCTCCAGCAGCGCGTCGACGAAGAAGCGCAAGCCGAGCTCGGTCGGCAGCCGGCCCGCGCTCGTGTGCGGCGCATAGACCAAGCCGAGCGCTTCGAGATCGGCCATGACGTTCCGCACCGACGCCGGTGAAAGCGTGATCGGGATCAGGCGCGAGACGTTGCGCGAGCCGACCGGCTCGCCGGTCGCCAGATACGATTCCACGACCTTGCGGAAGATCTCGCGCGAGCGCTCGTCGAGCTGCTTCAAGCTGACGCTGGCCGAGCCGATCGGCACGTCGACGGACAAAGCTTCCTCCAGGTTCGGCGGTCTTTAGCGAGCCGGCCGGACTATTGCCGCCGCCGCCGCCGCCACGCAAGGGCGGCCTTGTCGGCTCGGGGCCTAGCCCCTTACAAGGGCGGCATCATGAACCAAAAAGCGACCCGGCCGAGCGGCCGCGCGCCCGACGCGCTCAGGACCATCCACTTCGAGCGCGGCCTGATCCGCCACGCCGAGGGCTCGTGCCTGGTCAAGTTCGGCGACACCCACGTGCTCGCAACCGCGACGCTGGAGGAGCGGGTTCCGCTCTGGCTCAAGGGCCAGGCGCGCGGCTGGGTCACCGCCGAATACGGCATGCTGCCGCGCGCCACGCACGAGCGCACGCGGCGCGAGGCCGCGGTCGGCCGGCCGTCCGGCCGCACGCTCGAAATTCAGCGGCTGATCGGGCGCAGCTTGCGCGCGGTCGCGGACTTAGACGCGCTCGGCGAGCGGCAGATCACGATCGACTGCGACGTGATCCAGGCCGACGGCGGCACGCGCACGGCGGCGATCACCGGCGCCTGGATCGCGCTCTACGATTGCGTCGCCTGGATGAAGGCGCGCTCGATGCTCACGCGCGCGGTGCTGAAGGATCACGTGGCGGCGGTCTCCTGCGGCATCATCAAGGGCACGGCCGTGCTCGATCTCGACTATGCCGAGGATTCGGAAGCCGACACCGACGCGAATTTCGTGATCACCGGCAGCGGCGGGATCGTGGAGATCCAGGGTACGGCGGAGAAGGCGCCGTTCTCGGAGCAGGATCTGCAGAACCTCTTGGCGCTCGCGCGCAAAGGGATCGCGCGGCTGGTGGAGCTGCAGAAGCTCGCGGTCGCCTAAATGGCCCGCAAGCTCGTGGGCCGGGTGGTGATCGCGACCCACAATCCGGGGAAACTCAAGGAGATGCGCGAACTGCTGGAAGGCTATGGCGTCGAGGCGGTATCGGCGGCGGAATTGAAGCTTCCCGAGCCGCGCGAGAGCGGGATGAGCTTCGCCGAGAACGCCCGCATCAAGGCGCGCGCCGCGGCCAAGGCGGCGCGGCTTCCGGCGCTCGCCGACGATTCCGGGCTTGCAGTCACGGCCCTCAGCGGCGAGCCCGGCATCCATTCGGCCCGCTGGGCCGGCAAGGATAAGGATTTCGCCCGCGCCATGCGGCTGGTCGAAGAAAAGCTCCATCGCGCCAACGCCAAGACGCCCGAGCAACGCCGCGCCGCCTTCATCGCGGCCCTCTGTCTCGCCTGGCCCGATGGCTCGGATCAGTGCTTCGAGGGCCGGGTCGAGGGAACGCTGGTGTGGCCGCCGCGCGGCGACAAGGGCTTCGGCTACGATCCCATGTTCCTGCCGGACGGCTTCGAGCGCACCTTCGGCGAGATGGACGCCGAGGAGAAACACGGCCTGCCGCCGCGCGGCCGCGGGCTCTCGCACCGCGCGCGCGCGTTCCTGAAGCTCGCGGAGGCGTGCCTTGGCTGAGACGGCGACAATCGAACGCCCGGCCGCGCGCGGCGCCGCCGGGGAGCCCGGCTTCGCGGTCTATGTGCATTGGCCGTTCTGCCTCTCGAAATGCCCCTACTGCGATTTCAACAGCCACGTACGCCACGAGAAGCCGGACCAGGCCCGCTTCGCGCGCGCGATCACGGCCGAACTCGTGCACGCCGCGGCGCGCACCGGCCCGCGCACGGTGAATAGCATCTTCTTCGGCGGCGGCACGCCGTCCTTGATGCAGCCCGCGACGGTCGGGGCGATCCTGGAGGAGATCGGCCGGCGCTGGTCGCTGGCACCCGATTGTGAGATCACGCTCGAAGCCAACCCGACGAGCGTCGAGGCCGAAAATTTCCGCGGCTATCGCGCGGCCGGCGTGAATCGGGTCTCGCTCGGCGTGCAGGCGTTGAACGACGAAGAACTCAAAGCGCTCGGCCGCCTGCATACGGTGGACGAGGCGCTGGCCGCCGTTGCAATCGCGAAGCGCGCCTTCCCGCGGGTGTCGTTCGACCTGATCTATGCGCGGCCCGGCCTGACGCCTTCCGCCTGGCGGATGGAGCTTAAGCGCGCACTCGCCGAAGGGGTCAAGCACCTTTCGCTCTATCAGCTCACGATCGAGGAAGGCACCCCATTCGCCGCGCTGCATCGTGCCGGCAAGCTCGTGCTCCCCGATGCCGACACCGGGCGTGCGCTCTGGGACGTCACGCAGGAGACCTGCGCCGCGGCGGGCATGCCCGCCTACGAAATTTCGAACCATGCCCGGCCCGGCGCCGAGTGCCGGCACAACCTCGTCTATTGGCGCTACGGCGAATATGCGGGCGTGGGCCCGGGCGCGCACGGACGCCTGATCGTGGACGGCGCGCGGATCGCGACCGCGACCGAGCGCCATCCGGAGACCTGGTTGCGGCGGGTGGAAAAGAGCGGCCACGGGCTCGTCACCGACGAGCCGCTCGGCGCGCTCGAACAGGCGGACGAATTCCTGCTCATGGGGCTCCGGCTCCGCGAGGGCATCGCGCTCCAACGCTTCGAAAAGCTCGCCGGCCGCGCGCTCGATCCGGCGCGCATCGCGGCGCTGAAGGCCGAGGGGCTGATCGAGATCACGGGCGACCGGCTCCGCGTCACCGCCGCGGGGTTTCCGGTGCTCGACGCCGTGGTCGCCGATCTCGCCGCTTGAAGCTCAGAGCCCCGGCCCGGTGAAATTCTTCGGCGCCGGGCTGATCACGCGCGTGGTGTTGCCGCGGATCTCGAACACCGCGAGCCCGCGCTCGCTGGTGCCGTCGTTCTTGAAGCGGAACACGCCGTCGATGCCGGCGAAGCCCGAAGGGTTCATCAGCACCTCGGCCGAGAAACGGTTGGGGCCTTGCGTCTTCACCAGCGCCGCTATCAGCGACACCGCGTCGTAGGCGAGGCTCGCGGTGCGCGCGGGATCGCGGCCGAAGCGCGCCTTATAACGTTGCGCGAAGGCGCGATATCCGGTCGCCTCCGGCGCCGCGAACCAGGCGCCGACGAGGTTCGGGTTGGTGAAGAGCTTGGGATCGTCCCAAAGCCCGGTGCCGATGAATTGCAGGCGGCCGGGACGAATCCCGGCCTGCGCGAGCTGTTGCAGGATTTGCGGCGTGCTGTCGGCGGCATCGGCGATGAAGATCGAATCCGCCTGCCGTAAGGCGGCGGCTAGGCGCTTGATCTGCTCGGCGAGCTGCGGCTGCTCGGCGGAATAGCGCTCGAGCGCGACCACGCGCGCGCGCCGCTCGGCCAATGTCTCCTGGAAGCGGGCCTCGACCACGCCGCCATAGGCATTGTCGGGCAGGAGCGCGAGGAACGAGCGCTTGCCGCGCGAAGCGGCGTAGGTGATGACGCGCTCGACGTCGGACTCGGGGCTGAAGCTCAGGAGATAAATGCCGCGGCCGGCGACGCTCGCGTCGGTCGAGAACGCGATCATCGGAATGTTGCGACTGCGCGTGACCTGGCCTGCGGCAGCGACCGCATTGCTGAACAAAGGGCCGATCACGATCTCGGCGCCCTCGGCGATCGCGGCCTGGGCCGCGACCTGCGCGCCTTGCGCGGTGCCGCCGTCGTCCTTGACGATCAACTGGATGTCGGGATTGGCGAATTCGGCGAGCGCGAGCTCGGCGGCATTGCGCATGGATTGCGCCACCTGCCCGGCGTTTCCGGGCGCGCTCAAGGGAAGCAACAGCGCGACCCTGACGCCGCCGGCGCCGATCGTGCCCGGCAGCGGCGCCTCGGTCGGGGTCGTGGTCGCCGACGGACCGAACGGCGGACCGCTGAACGGGTTCATGTCGGGGAGCGTGGAGGCGCAGCCGGCGAGCGCCAGCACGCACGCGGCAAGCGCCGCCGCGACCCAGCGCCCGAGCCCGCCCGAGACGCTATGGCGCCCTTCGCGCCGGTTTACGTGCATCCGCCCCGCGGCCTCCGAAACCGCTTGCCCCCAGCCATTCGCAATGTGCGGCAGCGTCCGGCCCCTTGTCAAAGAACCGTCATGGCGCTGTCCCCGGCCGCTGCCGGCCGGTAAGTTCGCGCAACGCCGGAGCGCGTTTGACCATGTCCTCCGACCCAAAGACGAGCCGGGGCGGGCCCGCCGCGCGCCCGCCCGCGGGCAAACCGGCAAAGCTCGCGCCCGGGCTCTACGTGGTCGCGACCCCGATCGGCAATCTCTCGGACGTCACTTTGCGTGCGCTCGACGTGCTCGCGCTTGCCGACCTGGTGGTGTGCGAGGACACGCGCGTGACGCGAAAGCTGCTCGAACGCTACGCGATCTCGGCGAAGCTCTTCGCCTATCACGATCACAACGCCGACGAAGTGCGGCCGCGCCTGCTCGGACGGCTCGCGGAGAATGCTTCGATCGCGCTGGTTTCGGACGCCGGCACGCCGCTGGTTTCCGACCCCGGCTATAAGCTCGTGGCCGCGGCGCTCGCGGCCGGCCATCGCGTCTATCCGGTTCCGGGGGCGTCGGCGGCGCTGGCAGCTTTGGTCGCGGCCGGCCTGCCGAGCGATCGATTTTTCTTTGAAGGCTTTCTTCCCCCGAAAAGCGGACAGCGCCGGTCCCGCATCGCCGAGCTTGCGGCAATCCCGGCGACGCTGATCTTCTACGAGACCGGCCCGCGGCTCGCGGCCAGCCTCGCCGATCTCGCGGCCGAGCTCGGGCCGCGTGCGGCCGCAATTTGCCGCGAGCTCACCAAGCTCTTCGAGGAGACCCGCCGCGGCTCGCTCCCGGAGCTTGCCGCGCACTATGCCGGTGCCGCCGCGCCCAAGGGCGAGATTGTGATCGTGGTCGGGCCGCCGGTGCAGGCGCCGGCCGAGATCGGCGATCTCGACGCGCGGCTCAAAGTGGCGCTCGCGCGCGCCTCGGTGCGCGATGCGGTGGCGGAGGTGAGCGCCGAAACCGGCCTGAAGCGGAAAGAAGTCTATGCCCGGGCGCTTGCGCTCGCCGGCAAGGGAGCGGAGCGATGAGCAACGCCCGCCCCTCGCCCGCGCGCCGCGCCGCGTTTCGCCTGGGCGTGTCGGCGGAAGCGCGCGCCGCGCTCTTCCTCGCCGCCAAGGGTTACCGTCCGCTGGCCAAGCGCTGGAAGAGCCCGGTGGGCGAGCTCGATCTCGTGGTCAAGCGCGGCAAGCTGATCGTGTTCGTGGAGGTCAAGGCGCGGCCGCGCCTCGAGGAGGCCGCGGAAGCCGTGCTGCCGCGCCAGCGGCGGCGCATCGTCGCCGCGGCCGAGGCCTGGCTTGCGGCCCACCCCGAACATGCGGGATACGACATGCGCTTCGACGCCGTGCTGGTGGCGCCGGGCCGGTTGCCGCAGCATATCGTCTCGGCGTTCGAAGTGGAGACTTGAGGAACAACGATGGCCTTGCGCGTCGCCACGCTCATGGACCCGATCGAGAAGATCAAGATCGCGGGCGATTCGACCTTCGCGCTGCTCCTGGAAGCCCAGGCGCGCGGCCACGAGCTTTCCTATTTCACGCCGGACAAGATGGCGATGCTCGACGGCCGCGTGTTCGCGACCGCGCAGCCGCTCAAAGTGCGCGATCAGCAAGGCGATCACTTCACGCTCGGAGAAGCCAAACGGGTCGAGCTCGGACAAGCGTTCGACGTGGTGCTGATGCGCCAGGACCCGCCGTTCGATCTCGCCTATATCTCGGCGACGCATCTATTGGATCGGATCCACCCGAAGACGCTGGTGATCAACGATCCGGCCGAGGTCAGGAACGCGCCCGAGAAGATGTTCGTGACCGAGTTCCCCGAGCTGATGCCGCCGACTCTGCTCGCGCGCGACCTGGATGAGATCAAGCGCTTCCGCACCGCGCACGGCGACATCGTGATGAAGCCCTTGTACGGCAAGGGCGGCGAGGCGGTGTTCCTCCTCCGGCGCGAGGACCTGAATTTCGGCTCGCTCTACGACCTGTTCGCCGCGACCTTCAAGGAGCCGTGGGTGGTGCAGAAGTTCCTGCCCGCCGTGAAGGACGGCGACAAGCGCATCATCCTGGTGGACGGCGAATTCGCCGGCGCGATCAATCGGGTGCCGGCGCCGGACGACTTGCGCTCCAACATGGTGCGCGGCGGCGTGCCCAAGGCGACCGATCTCAGCAAGCGCGAGCGCGAAATCTGCGAGCGCATCGGGCCGTCGCTCAGAGAGCGCGGGCTCCTGTTCGTCGGCATCGACGTGATCGACGGTTATCTCACCGAGATCAACGTCACCTCGCCGACCGGCATCCGCGCGATCAAGAATTTCGGCGGGCCGGACATCGCGGCGCTGATTTGGGACAAGGTCGAGAGCCGCCGCGGCGCCCGCCGCAAGGCCGGCTGAGCTGAGTTTCCGAACCCGCGGCCTATTCCGGCGGCCGACGCTGGTCCTGGCCGCAGCGGAAATTCTGCACGAACGTATCGGCGAGCACGCGGGCGCGGACATTGGCGTCGGCGCGGCGGCCATTGACGGTCGCGGCAATGCAGGAGCGACGCCGGCCCTCGAGCCGGAACAGCACCAGCTCGGGCCGGCAGGGGCCGCCGATCGCACGGCAGAGCTGGAAGCGCACGATCGCCGCGAACGGCTCGATGTGTGCGCCGCGGCGGGGCCCGCGCCATTCGATCGTGTTCTGTACCACCGCGAAAGCGAAGCGTTCGTCGTAGGTATCATCGGAGACCGCCTCATCGCCGAAGAAGATCGAGGAGGCATCGGGCCCGTTCAGCCAGCGCACCGGGATACCCGCGTAGCCCTCGCACACGCGCTCGAGCACCGGGTCCTCGTCGGTCACGACCTTGCACTTCTCGTAGTCGTGCTTGGTGTAGGCGCTCTCGATCGTCTGCGCCGACGCAGGCATTGCGGCCAACACCGCACCCAGGACCAGCACCGCAATCATGTTTCGCGTTCCTGTCGTCACGACTTAATCCTAGCGCAAGATCGGCCGCCAATTTCGCAACGGGATTCGGGTACGTTGCAAGACGAGCCGGCATTAGATCAGATTGGCATCGCCACCCGCTGAATGCACCCGATGAATTCCCGTCCCCTGCTTGCCGCATTCGGTCTCGCGATCGCGCTCCTCGTCGCCGCGGCGTCCGACGCAGGCGCCGCCGGCATCTGCCGGTTTCCCAAGCAGCCGCCGGTGATCCTGAAGAACATGGGACCCTGCAATTTCGACCCCGAGCGCCTGCACTTTGCCGGCGAGCCGGAGGACCAGGCGCGCTGCCTGCTCACGCCGGTGGAGAAATTCGGCAAACTCGGAGCGCCGCGCGAGCGCCTACCCGAGGTATTCGTGGGCCGCGTCGGCCGCGCTTCCGGGCTGCCCGAGCGCTCGGCGCTCGAAGCGCTCCTCAGCGCGGAAGATCTCGAGAAGGACTTCGGTACTTTCCTCGCGCGGCCGGTGGCGCGCGCCCGCGACGGCGACCCGGATGCGCCGCTCGCGCGCTATTTCATGATCCACGACACCAGCTCGCCGAATTTCGGCGGCCGCCGGCTCCCGAACGACATCGACCACGACCGCGGGATCAACAACCTTTCCCGCTACGAATGCGCGAATAAGATCGAGCGCGCGCACGTGTTCATCAACCGCACCGGCGCGATGCTGCTCGGCCACGAGCTGGAGACACCGTGGCGCGCGACCAAGTTCGAGATGGCGGTGCAGTTCGGAACCCTGTTGAAGGGCCTGTTCCTGCATGTGGAACTCGTGCAACCGCGCCAGCGCGAGCCGGGCCGGGGCCGCCACAACGATTTCCGCGCGCCGGTGCCGGGCTTCACGGAGGCGCAGTACGACCGGCTCGCGCTCGTCTACGTGATCGCGAGCGTGCGCACCGGCGCCTGGCTCATCCCCGCTTTCCACGCGGTGATCGACGAGGGCATCTACGACAAGCACGACGACCCGCAGAACTTCGAGCTGGAAGCGTTTGCCGCGAGCCTTGAGAAGCTCTTGGCAAGGCTCAAGAAAACCTCCTCGCACTGAACCTGTGAGTCTGTTCACGAAATGTTCTTGCGCGCCTACAACCTCTGCTCTAGGCTGATTGTGGAGGGGTTGCATGGTCGAGCGGGTCGCCACGGTCGCCTTCGAGGGGGTCGAGGCCCGGCCCGTGGACGTGCAGGTGCAGATCGCGCCCGGCCTGCCGGCCTTCAATCTCGTCGGGCTTCCCGACAAAGCGGTGTCGGAAGCGCGCGAACGCGTGCGCGCGGCATTGATCGCCTCCGGCCTCGCGCTGCCCGCCAAGCGCATCACCATCAACCTCGCGCCCGCCGATCTGCCGAAGGAAGGCAGCCACTACGATCTCCCGATCGCGCTCGGGCTCATGGCCGCGATCGGTGCGATCCCGTCCGACGCGATCGCGGGCTTCACGGTGATCGGCGAGCTCGGCCTCGACGGTTCGATCGCGCCGGTGGCCGGCGCACTGCCGACCGCGGTTGCGGCGAACGCGCGCGGCCAAGGTCTCGTGTGTCCGGCCGCGTGTGGGCCGGAGGCCGCCTGGGCCAGCCCCGACATGGAGATCCTCGCCCCGCAGACGCTTCTACAGCTCGTGAACCACGTGCGCGGCGCGCAAGTGCTCGCGCGCCCGTCGCCCAAGATCCGCGAGGCGGCCGAGGACGCGCTCGATCTTTCCGAGATCAAGGGCCAGGAGAGCGCCAAGCGCGCGCTCGAGATCGCAGCGGCCGGCGGGCACAATCTCCTTTTCATCGGCCCGCCGGGTGCCGGCAAGACCATGCTCGCGGCGCGGCTGCCTTCGATCCTGCCGCCGCTCTCGCCGGCGGAGCTGCTCGAGGTTTCGATGATCGCCTCGGTCGCGGGCGCCATCGAAGGCGGCGCGCTCACCAACCGCCGCCCGTTCCGCTCGCCGCATCATTCGGCGAGCATGGCCGCAATGGTGGGCGGCGGACTCCGCGCCAAGCCCGGCGAGGTGTCGCTCGCGCATCTTGGCGTGCTGTTCCTGGACGAGTTCCCGGAGTTCGCGCCGCAGGTCCTCGATTCGCTGCGCCAGCCGATGGAGAGCGCCGAGGCGGTGATCGCGCGCGCGAACCACCACATCACCTATCCCGCGCGCTTCCAATTGGTCGCGGCCATGAACCCGTGCCGTTGCGGCCGCGCCTATGATCCGGGCTTCGCCTGCCGGCGCGGGCCGAACGGGCGTTGCATTGTCGAATATCAGGTGCGGCTCTCGGGCCCGCTCCTCGACCGCGTCGACCTGCATATCGAAGTACCCGCGGTCACCGCCGCAGATCTCGTGCTGCCGCCGCCCTCGGAAGGAAGCCGCGAGGTTGCGGCCCGCGTCGCCGCCGCGCGCGAGATCGCGGCCGCGCGCTTCCGTGCCTTCGGCCGGCCGGATCTCCGCACCAACGCCGAACTGCAGGGCGCACTCCTGGAGAGCGCGGCGGCGGCGGAGGGCGCCGGCCTTTCGCTCCTGCGCGACGCTGCCGAGGCCATGCGCCTTTCCGCCCGCGGCTATCACCGTGTGCTCAAGGTCGCCCGCACCATTGCCGACCTCGACGCGGCCGAACGCATCGGCCGGCCGCATCTGGCCGAGGCGCTCGCCTACCGCGCGCTCAACGACCGCATCGCCATAGCGGCGTGATCGTTCGAAACCGCCACAATTCGTAAACCAATCGTAAACCACCGCGCGCGAATCCAGCGCCCACGCCGCTTTCCCGAAACCCTCCCGTAAAGCCGGAAATGGCAGGCTGGCGCCAACCAACAAGGGGGCGGCCATGCAGATGATCGGGACGCGCGCCAGCTGCGCACTCACCCGCGCCGTGACGGCGCGCGGCGCGAGCGTGCTCTTGGCCCTGGTGATCGCTGGTTTCGCGCTCGGCGCCCGGGCCTACGCGCAGGAGCCTTCGAACCTCGGCCCGCTCGAGACCGTGGGCGACCTCGGCACCGCCGGCCTGCTCGCGGGGCTGCTCGTTTTCGCGCTCGCGGCGCTCTGGAACCATCACCGCACCGTGCGCAACACGAGCGGCCGCGTCGCCGCGCTCGAAGCGGCGATCGAGGCGCGCGACGACGTGATCTGGTCGCTCGAGGAGCGGCTTGCGAACGCGAACGAGCTCGTCGACGCGCAGGGCGACCTCGTGCTGCGCGAGGACGCCGAGGGCCGTGTGACGCATGCGAGCGCTGCGGTCTGCGCGCTGCTCGGCAAAAAGGCCGCGGACATCGCGGGCCAGCCGCTCGCCATCCGCGTCATCGCCCAAGGCGAGCGCGCGACGCTCGCCGACGGCTCGATCAGCTACGACCAGGAGATCGAGACCAAGGAAGGCCCGCACTGGATCGCCTGGAAAGAGGCGGCGGTGCGGGACGAGCTCGGACGCATCAAGGAACTGCAGCGGGTCGGCCGTGACGTCACCCAGCGCGTCGCCGTCGAGCGCGCGCTCGCCGATGCGCGCACCAAGGCGGAGGCCGCGAGCCGCGCCAAATCGCGCTTCCTCGCGGTGGTGAGCCACGAGGTGCGCACGCCGCTCAACGGCATTCTCGGCATGACCGGACTCCTGCTCGACACGCCGCTCAGCCCGGAGCAACGCACCTACGCGCAAGCCGTGAAGACCTCGGGTGACGCCTTGCTCGCCTTGATCGAAGAAATCCTCGACTTCTCTAAGATCGAGGCCGGCCGCCTCGATCTCGAATCGGTACCGTTCGATCTCGTGGCGCTGGTCACCGTGGTGATCGAGCTGCTCGCGCTGCACGCGCAGGAAAAGGGGATCGAAATCGCGGTCGACTTCGACGACCGGCTGGCGCGCCGGGTCACCGGCGATGCCGCACGGCTCAGGCAGGTGCTCCTGAACCTCGCCGGCAACGCCGTGAAATTCACCGACCGCGGCGGCGTCGCCCTCGTGGTCGAGCGCGAGGACGGCGACCGCGTCCGCTTTTGGGTCAGCGACACCGGGCCCGGCATCGGGCCGGAGGCACAGGAGCGCGTCTTCAAGGAATTCGAGCAGGCCGGTTCGCCGCTCGCCCGCCGTCATGGCGGAACCGGACTTGGGCTTGCCATCGCCTCGCGCATCGTCGAGCGCATGGGCGGCCAGATCGAGCTGGAAAGCTCGGATACGGACGGCTCGAACTTCACCTTCGTGATCGAGCTGCCGGCGGTGTACGAAAGCGCACTGGCGCCCGAAGCGCCGGACTTGGGCGGCCAGGAAATCCTCGTGGCCTCGCCCTCGCCGGTGGTGGGGCCGCTCTTGGTGCGCCGGCTCAATGCCTGGCACGCCAAGGTCGTGATCGCGCCGGAAGCCGCGGTCGCCAAGGCGATCCTGCCGGAGCGGAGCTGGAGCGCCGTGCTCGTGGACCGCGCCTTCGGCGCGCAGGCGACCGCGGAATTGGCGCGGCTCGCCGTCGAGCACGCAGGCCGCCGCTATGTGCTGGTGGCGCCCTCCGAGCGCGCCGAGCTCGAGGAGCTGCGTGCCGCGGGATTCGACGGTTATTTCGTGAAGCCGGTGCGGGCGGCCTCGCTCGCAGCCCGGCTGACGGCTCAGGACGCGGCACCGCCGCTCGTGCCGGAAGCCGAAGCAGAAGCCGATGCCGCGACCCCGGCCGGCGGCCGGCTCGCGGTGCTGGTCGCCGAGGACAACGATATCAACGCGCTGCTGGCCCAGGCGCTCCTGGCGCGTCTCGGCCATGCGCCTACGGTGGTATCCGACGGGCTTTCGGCGGTGACGGCGGTCGCGACCGCGCACGCGATCGGCGCGCCCTATGATCTCGTGCTCATGGACCTGCATCTGCCGGGCGTCGACGGCCTCGAGGCGACCCGGAAGATCCGCGCACTCGGCGCCGACGAAGGCGGGGATATTCCCGTTATCGCGCTTACCGCAAACGCCGCCGGCGAATATCGCGAGGCGTGCCGCGAGGCCGGCATGGACGGCTTCGTGGTCAAGCCCATCGACCGCGACCGGCTGCAGGAGGCCATAGCCGCGGCGCGCGAGGCGCGCGCGGCCGCGCTCGGCCACGCCGCTTGAGGGCTAGAGCTTCCGCAGCGCCACTTCGTCCACCAAGTGGTTCTCGTTCTTGCTCAAGATCAGGCTCGCGCGCTGGCGCGTGGGCAGGATGTTCTCGCGCAGGTTCAAGAGATTGATCCGCTGCCAGATCGAGGTCGCGGTCTCGACGGCTTCCTTCTCGCTCAGGATCGAATAGCGGTGGAAATAGGAGCGCGGATCGCGGAATGCGGTCTCGCACAGGCGCAGGAAGCGGTCCACGTACCAGCGCTCGAGCACCGCTTCGGCGGCGTCGAGATAGACCGAAAAGTCGAAGAAATCGGAGACGAACGGGATCGCCTTGCCGTCCTTCGGCGGCCGCCCGGCTTGCAGCACGTTCAAGCCCTCCACGATCAATATGTCCGGCCGGTCGATTTCGATCGTCGAGCCCGGCACCACGTCATAGACGAGGTGGCTATAGACCGGCGCGCGCGCGGGCCGGCGGCCGGCCTTGACGTCGGAGAGGAAGCGCAGCAGCGCCGGCAGATCGTAGGACTCGGGGAATCCCTTCTTCTCCATCAAGCCTTCGCGCTGGAGCACGGCGTTCGGCAGCAGGAAGCCGTCGGTGGTGATGAGGTCGACCTTCGGCGTGTTCGGCCAGCGCGCCAGCAACGCTTGCAGCACGCGCGCGGTGGTGGACTTGCCGACTGCGACCGAGCCGCCGATGCCGATGATGTAGGGAACCTTGGCGTCCTCGGTGCGGAGGAAGCGCTGCATCGCGCGAAACAGCTTCTGCGCCGCGGCCACGTAGAAGGCGAGCAGCCGCGACAACGGCAGATAGATCTCCTCCACCTCGCGCATGGAGAGCTGATCGTTGAAAGCCTTGAGCTCGCTGATCTCGCTCAAGGTGAGCGTCATCGGCGTATCCTCGCGCCGCGCCGCCCATTCGGCCCGCGAGAACACGTAGTAGGGCGAGAGCCCGTCGTCGGTGCGCTGTTCCATGGTGGGTCCGGATCAGCCCTTGGATCGCGACGCCTTCTCCTCGAGTCCGGAGCGCGCGGTGCGCCGCTCGAGTTCGGCGAGCACGTCGGCGAGCGCGACCCCCCGCGCCTCCAGAAGCACGACCAGATGGTAGAGCAGATCGGCGCTCTCGGCGACGAGCGCTTCGGGCTTGCCGGCAATGGCGGCGAGCGCGGTCTCCACCGCCTCCTCGCCGAGTTTCTTCGCGCATTTCTCGACGCCCTGGTCGAGGAGCTGCTTGGTATAGGACTTCTCGCCGCCGGCGCGGGCGCGCGCGGCCACGATTTTCGCGAGCTGTTCCAGGGTGAAAGCCATGGCTTGCTCCCGGTCCCCGCGGCCCTATCACGGATCGAGGCGGACCGGGAGGCCGGCCTTGGCCATGTGCCGCTTGGCTTCCGCGATGGTGAATTCGCCGAAATGGAAGATCGAAGCCGCCAGCACGGCGGTGGCATGGCCGTCGCGGATGCCTTCGACCAGGTGGTCGAGCGTGCCGACGCCGCCGGAGGCGATCACCGGGACTGGCACTGCGTCCGCGATCGCGCGCGTGAGCGCGATGTCGTAGCCAGCCTTGGTGCCGTCGCGATCCATCGACGTGAGCAGGATTTCGCCGGCACCGAGCGACACCACTTCCTTGGCGTAGGCGAGCACATCGAGCCCGGTGGCTTTGCGGCCGCCGTGGGTGAAGATCTCCCAGCGGTCGCGCTCGCCCGGCTTGGATGCTTTCTTGGCGTCGATCGCGACTACGATGCACTGCTCGCCGAATTTCTCGGCGGCTTCCCGGACGAAGGCGCGATCTTGAACCGCCGCGGTGTTGATCGAAACCTTGTCGGCGCCCGAAGCGAGCAGCGTCCGCACGTCCTCGATCGTGCGCACGCCGCCGCCGACGGTGAGCGGCATGAAGCAGGCCTCGGCGGTGCGCGTCACCACGTCGAGCAGAATCGCGCGCTCCTCGTGGCTCGCGGTGATGTCGAGAAAGCAGAGCTCGTCGGCGCCGGCCGCGTCATAGGCCTTGGCTGCCTCCACCGGATCGCCGGCGTCGCGCAAGTCCACGAAGCGGACGCCTTTCACCACGCGGCCGTCCTTGACGTCGAGGCAGGGGATGACGCGGACCTTGAACATCTCAGGCCGCCTTGGCCGAGCGGATCAGCGCGAGCGCGGCCTTGGCGTCGAGCCTTCCGTCATAGAGCGCGCGGCCGGCGATGGCACCGGCGAGCTTTTTCGCCCGCGGCTGCAAGAGCGCACGCACGTCCTCGATCGACGCAAGCCCGCCGGAAGCGATCACTGGAATCCTCACGGAATCCGCCAGCGCGATCGTGGCGTCGAGATTCAGGCCCTTGAGCATGCCGTCGCGCTCCACATCGGTGTGAACGATAAACGCTACGCCCGCATCCTCGAAACGCTGTGCGAGCTCGACGACGCCGAGCTCGGTCTTCTCGGCCCAGCCGGACACGGCGACCTTGCCGGCGCGCGCGTCGATACCGACCGCAATCTTGCCGGGAAATTTCCGCGCCGCATCCTTGACGAGCGCAGGATCGCGCACCGCGGCGGTGCCGAAGATCACGCGCGCGACGCCCTCGGAAAGCCATGCCTCGACGGCGGCGAGGGAACGGATGCCGCCGCCGAGCTGGGCCGGAATTTTCACGGCCTTCAGGATCGCTCCGACCGCGAGCGCGTTCACCGGCTTGCCGGCGAAGGCGCCATCGAGATCGACGAGATGCAGCCATTGGAAGCCGAGCGATTCGAACGCGCGCGCCTGCGCCGCCGGATCGCGGTTGAAGACGGTCGCGCGCGCCATGTCGCCCTGTTGCAGGCGCACGGCTTCGCCGTTCTTGAGATCGATCGCGGGAAACAGGATCACGGCTTCCAGCGCAGAAAATTTGCCAAGAGCGCGAGCCCCAGCTTCTGGCTCTTCTCCGGGTGGAACTGCGTCCCCGCGATATTCGCGCGCGCGACCGCGGCCGTGACCGGTCCGCCATAGTCGGCGTCGGCCACGAGGTCGTCGCGGTCCGTCGGCTCGAGCTGATAGGAGTGCACGAAATAGGCGTGCAGGCCCTCAGGCCCGAGTGGAATTCCGGCGAACAGCGCGTGCGCTTTCCGCGCGGTGAGCGTGTTCCAGCCCATGTGCGGAATCTTGAGGCCGGGATCGGACGGCGCGATTCGATCCACCTCGCCCTTGATCCAACCGAGGCCTTCGGTAACGCCGTGCTCGCGGCCGCGCTCGGCGAGCAACTGCATGCCGACGCAGATGCCGAGAAACGGCCGGCCTTTCTTACGCACCGCTTCGGTCATGGCTTCGACCATGCCGGGCACGGCGTCGAGGCCGCGCTTGCAGTCGGCGAAGGCGCCGACGCCGGGTAGCACCACGCGCTCGGCGCGCGCGACGGTTTCCGGCTCGCGCGTGACCAGGATCGGCTCATTCGACCCGCCCTCGCGCGCGGCGCGCTCGAGCGCCTTGGCCGCCGAGTGCAGGTTGCCGGAGCCGTAATCGACCACCGCGACCGTCATCGGCCCGCTCCCGGTTCCGGAAACAGGCCCAACACTGAAGAGGGCTGCATCGGCGGCATCGGCTTCGCCGCCAGCGGCACTTGCGGCGGCGGTGCCGCGACCTCCTTCTCCCAGGCGGCGAAGAAGCGCCGCTCGGCGATCTCGCTGTCTTCGGCGATCACAACGCCCGCCTCACGCAAGCCCGTGTGGATGAGCTTGCGGCGGCGCAGCGCGGCCGCCTCGAACGCCAGCAACAGCGACGGCAGGACAATCGCACCCGCGATCAGCGATCGGTTGAGATCGAACGCCACGACAGCGGCGGAGAGCGCGAAAAACAGGACCAACCAGAGCACGAGCCCGAGCCACAAGGCGTGCCAGATCAGCCAGAGCGGCCCGAGGAAGAGCGCGGCCCAAGAGAATTTCTCGCGCAGGAAGACGACCCGCTCGGCGTCCTGAAGCGTGCGCGCCCCGAGCCCGCCCGGCTCGAACACGAGGAAGACCATCACTGCCTCCGTTCAGCCGAGGCTGCCCTTGGTCGAGGGAATCTCGCCCGCGGCCCGCGCGTCGAGCGTCGTCGCCGCCCGCAGCGCACGCGCGAGTCCCTTGAAGCAGCTCTCGGCCACGTGGTGCGCGTTGTCGCCATAGAGCGTCGCCACGTGCAGCGTGATCCCGGCGTTCGCGGCGAAGGCCTGGAAGAACTCGCGCACCAGATCGACGTCGAATTCGCCGATCTTGTCGCGCGGGAACTCGACCTTGAACACCAGCACGGCGCGCCCGGAAATGTCGATCGCCACCCGCGTCAGCGCCTCGTCCATGGGTATATGCACGTCGGCATAGCGCACGATCCCGCGCATGTCGCCGAGCGCCTGCTTCACCGCCTGGCCGAGCACGATGCCGACGTCCTCGGTGGTGTGATGCTGGTCGACGTGCAGGTCGCCCTTGGCCTTGACCTTGATGTCGACGCGCGAGTGGCGCGCGAGCAACTCGAGCATGTGGTCGAGGAAGCCGATCCCGGTCGAAATCTCCGCGCCGCCGGCGCCGTCGAGGTTGACCTCGACCGCGACCTCGGTCTCCTTGGTGGCGCGGGTGACCTTGCCCGTGCGCATCGAAAACTCCAACCCTAAGCTCCAAGAGCGGCGGCGCCGCCTTCTACCAGCAACACAAGCCCGGCGCCACAAGACGCCAGGGGAGCATTCCGATATGGTTTGCGAAACGCGCGCGAGCACCTAGATAGAACCCACAATGTCGAACCCTGAAAGCTTCCACGGCACCACCATTCTGTCGGTGCGCAAGGGCGGCAAGGTCGCGATCGGCGGCGACGGCCAGGTCTCCTTCGGCCCGACCATCGTCAAGGCCAACGCCAAGAAAGTGCGCCGGCTCGGCGACGGCCACGTGATCGGCGGCTTCGCGGGCGCCACCGCCGACGCGCTCACGCTGTTCGACCGGCTCGAGCAGAAGCTCGAGCAGCACAAGGGCCAGCTGGCGCGCGCCTGCGTCGAGCTCGCCAAGGATTGGCGCACCGACCGCTATCTCCGCCGACTCGACGCCATGATGATCGTCGCCGACCAGGACGTGACGCTGTTGCTCGCCGGCACCGGCGATGTCTTGGAGCCCGAGAACGGGATCGCCGGAATCGGCTCGGGCGGGCCCTATGCGCTCGCCGCCTCGCGCGCGCTCGTCGACAGCAAGCTCGACGCCGAGGCGATCGTGCGCCGCGCGCTCGATATCGCCGCCGATATCTGCGTCTATACCAACCGCAACGTGGTCGTGGAGACCATCGGATCGTGAGCATGAATGTGAATTTTCGCGAACCGAAGATTTCGAGCTTCTCGCCGCGCGAGATCGTCTCGGAACTCGATCGCTATATCGTCGGCCAGAAGGACGCCAAGCGCGCGGTCGCGATCGCGCTCAGGAATCGCTGGCGCCGGCTGCAGCTCGACGACAAGCTGCGCGAGGAAGTGCTGCCCAAGAACATCCTGATGATCGGTCCGACCGGCGTCGGCAAGACCGAGATTTCGCGCCGGCTCGCCAGGCTCGCGGGCGCGCCTTTTCTGAAAGTGGAGGCTACCAAGTTCACCGAGGTCGGCTATGTCGGCCGCGATGTGGATTCGATCGTGCGCGATCTCGTGGAGGTCGGCATCGCCTTGCTGCGCGAGAGCAAGCGCCGCGACGTGCAGGCCAAGGCGCAACTGAACGCCGAGGAGCGCGTGCTCGATGCGCTGGTCGGACAGAACGCGAGCTTGGCGACGCGCGATTCATTTCGCAAGCGCCTGCGCGCGGGCGAGCTCAACGACAAGGAAGTCGAGGTCGAGGTCGCGGCCGGCACATCCGGCATGCCCATGTTCGAAATCCCCGGCATGCCGGGCGCGCAGATGGGCGCGATCTCGCTCGGCGACATTTTCGGCAAGGCGCTCGGCGGCCGCACCAAGCCGCGCCGGGTCACCGTGCAGGAAGCGCATCCGCTCCTGCTGGCGGAAGAATCCGACAAGCTCCTCGACCAGGAGGCGCTGGTGCGGGAAGCGATCCGGGCAGTGGAGAACAACGGCATCGTGTTCCTGGACGAGATCGACAAAATTTGCGGACGCGAGGGCCTGCGCGGCGCCGACGTGAGCCGCGAGGGCGTGCAGCGCGACCTGCTGCCGCTCTTGGAGGGCACCACGGTCTCCACGAAGTACGGACCCGTGAAGACCGACCACGTGCTGTTCATCGCCTCGGGCGCGTTCCACGTGGCCAAGCCCGCCGACCTCCTGCCCGAGCTGCAGGGACGGCTGCCGATCCGGGTCGAGCTCAATCCGCTCACCCGTGACGACTTCCGCCGCATCCTCACCGAGACCGAGGCAAGCCTGATCAAGCAGTCGGTCGCGCTCATGCAGACCGAGAATGTCGAGCTCGTGTTCACGGAGGACGCGATCGACGCGATCGCCGACGTCGCGGCGGAGGTCAATACGCGGCTCGAGAACATCGGCGCGCGGCGGCTGCAGACGGTGATCGAACGCGTGCTCGACGAGATCAGCTTCTCGGCGCCGGACAAGGCCGGCGGCCGTTTCGAGATCGACGGCAACTACGTGCGCGCCCAGGTCGCAGATCTGGCGAGAAACACGGATCTGTCGCGCTACATTCTCTGACCGCGCCGGACCCGGACATAGAGCGCGCCGGCACCGCCATGGCCGGGGCCGGCCTCGCTGAATCCGATCACCAACGGCCTCAGCTCCGGCAGCGCGAGCCAAAGCGGCACTTGTCGGCGCAAGATCCCGCGCTCCTCGCCGAACCGCTCCGCCGCCTCCCGGCCCTTGCCGGTGATCACGAGCGCGAGGCCGATGCCCCGGCTTTGAGCGGATTTCAGGAAGGATTCCAGCCGCGCACGCGCCGCGGCCTGGGTCATGCCGTGCAGATCGAGGCGCGCCTCGATCGCCATGGTGCCGCGGCCAAGCCTTTGCTTGAGCCGCCGGTCGATCGGCGCGAGCGCGGGCGAAAGCGGCCGTGGTTTCGGCAACGGAGCCGACGGGCGCGCAGGCGCCGCAGCCTTGCGCTCGACGCGCGGCTTCTCGTCCGGAACGGCAGCGGATTCGACCGAAGCCGCGCGCCGGCGTAGTGGTGCCACCGACTCGGTGATCTTCCCCCACAGCTCGTGGTCCTCGCGGCTCAAGCCTTCGCCCTTGCCGCCCTTTCGCCGGCTCACGGCTTCGGCCTCGGCGGGGGCAGCGGCGTCGCTTCGGCGCCGAGCGCCGGATCGATCGCGCGCGGCACCAGTATGTAAAAGCGGCCTGCGTGCCGCAGCCGGCCGGCGATCGTGCCGGCATCGACCCCGGCGCCGAAATAGATATCGGCGCGCGCCGGACCGACGATCGCCGAGCCGGTGTCCTGCGCCACCATCAGCCGGCGGAACGGCGTCAGCGCCTGCTCGCTCTCGAGCGGCAGCTCGGCCTCGATCCAGAACGGCGTGCCGAGGCTGTGGATCGCCCGATCGACGGCGATCGAGCGCTCGCGGGTGAGCGGCAAGCCTTGCGCGCCGACCGCCTCGGCATCGGCCGGGAGCTCGATGACCTCGCGGAAGAAGATGAAGGACTTGTTCATCCGCATGATCTCGCGGCCCTCCTCCGGGACTTCCGTGAGATAGGTGCGGATCTTGTCCATCGTCATCTCGCTGCGCGGAACGATGCCGCGATCGGCGAGCACGCGTCCGACCGGCAGATAGGTGTGGCCGTTATGGGCCGCGTAGTTGATGCGGAGGATCTTTCCGTCGTCGAGCCGGATGCGCGCCGAACCCTGGATGTGGATGAAGAAGGCGTCGATCGGATCGCGCAGCCAGCAGATTTCGAGGCCGCGGTCCTTGAGTGCGCCGTCCTCGATGGCGGCGCGGTCGTGATAAGGCACGAACTTCTTCTTCGCGCGGTGGCCGATCTTGCCGCGATTGGGAAAGCCGACGGCGGCGCGTTTGGGCTTTTGCGCCACAAGCTCCGCCGGTTGGCGGTAGATCGGGACCGTGAACCCCTCCTCGGGCGTGCGCCGGCCTTCGACCTCGGGCTCGTAATAACCGGTGATGAAACCATCGCGTTCGCCGAGCTTGGAGATGCGCACCGGCCGGAACGCCTGTTCGAAGAAGCGCCGAGCGCTTAAGGACCCGAGCGTGCCGCGCAGCTCGGAGGCAAGCTCGCACGCCTCGCGCAGCGGCTCGTCGATCGGCCGCGGCTCGCGCCGCGTGCGCCCGGCATCACGCCGCTCTCCGGCCTTCAGCACCGCGACGCAGCTCGCTCGGAACGCCGCGAGCGCCGCGAGGTGATCCTCGGCCGTCCAGCGGTCGAGCTGCTCGAAGGCGACCGGCTCGAGCTCGGTTTCCGGAATTCGCAACGGCTCGGCGGTGGCGGCCGCGGCGGCAAGCCAAGCCAGAACGCCGACGCCAGCCGCAAACCCGCTGAGCCTCGTCATCCACGTCCTCAGGCGGCTTCGGTCGCGACCAGTTTCCAATTGGGATCGCGCGAGCCGACCTCGCGCGCGAAGGTCCAGATGTCGGTGACATCGGTGACCCGGTCGGGGCTGCCGTCCACGACCTCGCCGGCACGGTTGCGGGTGACGGAAACGAGCTGCGAGATGAACTTGACCGTGATCTGCACGGTCCGGCCCTTGAGCTCGGCCGCGGTAATATCGGCCTTCTCGATCGCGACGAAGCGGGTTTCCATCTTCTCGCCGCGGCTTTCGCGCTCGGAGATCGCCGCGGAGAAACCCTCGAACACGTCCTTGGCGAGCAAGTTCTTCAGGAGCTTTCGGTCGCCCTCGGCGAAGGCAGTCACGATCATCTCGTAGGCGGCCTTGGCGCCGGACAGGAAGTGTCCGGCGTCGAATTCGCGCTCCTGCGCGGCGATCGCGTCGAGCCCGGCGGCCAACGCCGAACCCGGCTCGGCAATCCCGGCCCAGCGCTCAGCCGCGGCCGGCGCCGGCTCGCCCTCGCGGGCGGGCGGCGGCACCGGGCGCCCGGGCAGCGTCACCACCTTGTCGCGGGCATTGCCGGTCTTCGCCGCGTCCGGCGCCGAGAACGGATCATAGGGCGGACGCTCGCGGCCGGTGCGGCTGCCAAGCACACTGCGCAGCCGCGCGAAGATGAAGATCGCGAGCGCGAGAAAGATGATCGTGTAGAGGTCGAACACGGGTATCCTGCGTCCAGCCGATCAGTTGCCAATCCGCCCAACTTGGGCGTCCGCCGGCCCTCGGCCCTCATATGGGGGCCCGACGCCGCCTCACCAAGTCGCAGGCGGCGCTCCCTGGAGCGGAAGTTAGACGATCCGGAGCGGCGCGCCAACCGACGCGGAAGCCCCGCCGACCGGCGATTCTTGTGCGCTCCGGGCCACCATGGTAGCGACTGCGGCCCGCCGCGGCCAACCGCAGCGGGCTCGCTGGGGTGCGCGGAGACAACGATGACCAACGGCAACGGCGGGCCCGCTCAGTCCAAGCCGCCAGCAGCGGCCTCGCTCGCGGTGCTCGGGCAATACATCAAGGATTTCTCGTTCGAGAATCCGAGCGCCCCGCGCTCGCTCACCCAGCTCACCAAGCCGCCGCAAATCAATCTCCAGATCAACGTCAACGCCAAGCCGCTGTCCGACACCGACTACGAGGTCGAACTCAAGGTCGAAGGCAAGGCTGACAACGAGGGCACGCTGCTGTTCCACGTGGACCTCGTCTATGGCGGCGTGTTCCGCGTGCAGAACGTGCCGACCGAGAACATCCATCCCTTGGTCTTGATCGAGTGTCCGCGGCTGTTGTTTCCGTTCGCGCGGCAAATCATCAGCGACGCCGTGTCGGCGGGCGGCTTTCCGCCGCTCTTGCTCGAGCCCGTGGACTTCGCCGCGCTCTACCGCCAACGCGCCGCCCAGGCGCAGCCGCAGGCGCCGCAGACCGCCTGAGAGCGGGTTCAGCCGCCGCTTTTTTCGCCCTCGTCGGACGACTGATAGTCGCGCCAGATCGCGGCCGGTCCGAGATTCGTGATGAATGCCCGGTGCGCGGCCCGCTCTTCGTCGGTCAGATGAACGACGCGGGCGGCGGCGCGGCGGCGCGTGGCTGCGACCGCCGCGCGGCGCGCGATTACCACTTCCTCGCCGAGGCCGAGGCGCGCCTGCCGGCCGCCGACCAGCTCGGCATAAACCTCGGCCAAGAGCTCGGCATCGAGCAGCGCGCCATGCTTGCTGCGGCGCGAATTGTCGATGCCATAGCGGGCGCAAAGATCGTCGAGCCGGTTCGGCCCGCCCGGGTGGCGGCGGCGCGCCAGCGTCAGCGTATCCACCACGCGTTCGCGCGGAATCGCCGGCCGGCCGACCCGCTCGAGCTCGGCGTTCAGGAACGCGAGATCGAAGCCCGCATTGTGGATGACGAGCGTGGTCTCGCTGAGAAAGGATAGGAAGTCCTCGATCACCTCGGCGAAGAGCGGCTTGTCGACGAGGAACGCGGCGCTCAAGCCGTGCACCGCCTCGGCCTCGCGCGGCATGTCGCGCTCGGGATTGAGATAGGTCTGATAGGTGGCGCCGCTCGGAATGCGGTTCACGAGCTCGATGCAGCCGATCTCGACCACGCGGTGACCCGCGAAGGGGTCGAGGCCGGTGGTCTCGGTGTCGAGCACGATTTCGCGCATGGCGCCTGGTTCCCTTCCCTCACCGTCCGGATCGAGGCCCCGGCTCCTTGAGCGTCCGCAGGATCGCCCGTACTTGCTGGCGCGCAACCTCGATGCCGCGGCCGGTATCGACCACGAAGTCGGCGCGCCGACGCTTCTCCGAATCGGGCATCTGGCGCAAGAGCATGGCCTCGAATTTCTCCGCCGTCATCTCCGGGCGCGCAAGCACGCGCTCGCGCTGCAGCTCCGGCGGGGCGCTCGCCACCACGACCTTGTCCACGCGGCCCTTGCCGCCGGTTTCAAGAAGCAGCGGCACGTCGAGAACCGCAACCGAAGCGCCACTTTTTCTTGCGTCGGCAAGAAAGCGTTCTTGGGCTGCGCGCACCAGCGGATGGACGATCGCCTCGAGGCGCGCGAGCGCCTCCGGGCGGCCCAGCACCGCGGCGGCAAGCCGCGTGCGATCGACCCGGCCGCCCGCGGTGGTGCCGGGAAATGCGGCTTCGATCGGGGCCGCCGCCTCCCCGTCATAGAGCCGGTGCACCGCGGCGTCGGCATCGAACACCGGCGCGCCTTCCTCGGCGAAGAGTTGCGCGGTCGTGGTCTTACCCATGCCGAGCGAGCCGGTCAGGCCGAGCACGATCATCGACGCTCCTTCTCGCCGAGATCGGCGAGCAACAGTGCGCGCAGCGCCGGCGTCACCTTGGGGCGCACGCCGAACCAGCGCTCGAAGCCCGGCACCGCCTGGTGCAGGAGCATGCCGAGACCGTCGATCACGGGATGGCCGCGGGCGCGGGCAGCGGCGAGCAGGCGCGTCTCCAACGGCACATAGACGATGTCATAGACCGCGGCGGCGCGCTTCAACGGCAAGAGATCGATCTCGAGCGACGGCTGCCCCTTCATGCCGAGCGAGGTGGTGTTGACCAAGAGGTCGGTTTCGGCGAGGCGCGGCGACAGCTCGGCAAAATCCATGACCGTGCATTTCTCGCCGAACTGCCGGGCGAGCGCCTCGCCGCGCGCCCGCGTCCGGTTCGCGATCGCGATGCGGCGAACGCCCCGTTCGAGCAGCGCATAGATGACCCCGCGCGCGGCCCCGCCGGCGCCGAGCACGAGGGCCGTGACCGTGCGCTTCTCCCAGCCAGGCAGGCTCTCATCGAGATGCGCGGAAAAGCCATAGACGTCGGTATTGCTGCCGCAAAGTGCGCCATCCTCGAACCAGAGCGTGTTCGCGGCGCCGAGCGCGCGCGCCACTGGATCGGCGCGCTTCAGCTTGCGAAAGGCCGCTTCCTTGTGCGGGATCGTGACGTTGGCGCCCACGTATCGTTCGCCGAGACGGTCGAGGAAGCGCTCGATCGCTTCGGGCGCCACGTCCTCGCGCACGTAGTCACCCTCGATCCTGTGCTCTTTCAGCCAATAGCGGTGGATCAGCGGCGAGCGCGAATGCGCCACCGGATGGCCGATCACGCAGGCGCGGCGGAGGCTCACGGCAGCAATCCTTCACGCCGGAAGAACGCGCAGAGCGGCAGCAGCGGCAGGCCGAGGATGGTGAAATGGTCGCCCTCGATCTGCTCGAACAGATGCACGCCGAGGCCTTCGAGCTGATAGGCACCGACACTCTCGGTCACCCGCTTGCCCACGGCGGCAAGATAGGCGTCGAGCGCGGCGGTCGAAAGCACGCGCATGGTGAGACGCGCGGTCGCGACCGTTTCGAACATGATCGTCTCGCCGCGCGCAACCGCGCAGGCGGAATGGAGCGCGTGGGTCTTGCCCGAAAGTGCCGCGAGCTGCTCGCGCGCGGCCGCGATGGTCGCGGGCTTGGAGAAGCGGCGGCCGTCGAGTGCAAGCGTCTGGTCGGCGCCGAGTACCAACGCGCCCGGCCGGCGGCGCGCGACCGCGCGCGCTTTCTCAGCTGCGAGCAACGACGCGATCGTCTCGGGCGCCGCACCGCGCTCGGCGGGCGGCGCCTCCAGCGCGCGTTCATCGATTTCGGCCGCGTCGACCTCGACCGGAATCCCGGCGGCCTCGAGCAACGAGCGGCGCACGGTGCTTTTTGAGGCGAGAACGAGCGGCGCGCCGCGCCACAGGCTCACTGGCGCTCCGCCGCCTCGCGGCGACGCTCCTGCAGGAGCGAGAGCACGGCAGCCGCGGTCTCCTCGATCGAACGACGGGTGACGTCGATCGAGGGCCAGCCACGGCGGGCGCAGAGCTGCTTCGAGAATGCGATCTCTTGGGATACCGCCTGCCGATCCACATAAGCGGAGTCCGGCGGCACCGACTTCAGGCCCAGAAGCCGGTTTTGGCGGATCTGCACGATGCGCTCGGGCGAGGCATAAAGCCCGACCACGAGCGGCTTCGACAGCGTCTCGAGTTGCGGCGGCGGCGACACCCCGGGTACGAGCGGCACGTTCGCGGCCTTGATGCCGCGATTGGCGAGATAGATGCTGGTCGGGGTCTTGGAGGTGCGCGACACGCCAACCAACACCACGTCGGCTTCCTCCAAATTCTCGAAGTGCTGGCCATCGTCGTGCATCATGGTGAAATTCAACGCATCGATGCGGTGGAAATAATCGGCATTCAGGAGATGCTGGGCGCCCACCCGCGGGGTCGTTTCGGTTCCGAGATAGCTTTGAAAGAGCGATAGCACCGGGCCGAGCACCGAAAGAATCGGTAGGCCCAATTCGCGGCAGCGGCCTTCGAGGCGCTGGGCAATCTCACGGTCGACAAGCGTATAGAGCACGATCCCGGGATTGGCTTCGATCTCGGCGATCACCGGATCGAGCCGTTTCAGCGACCGCACCATGGAATAGACATGCTCGATGGGCGAGACCGTCGCGTATTGCGCCGCAGCGGCGCGCCCGACGGTGATCAGCGTCTCACCGGTCGCGTCGGAGACAAGATGAAGATGGAAGTAGCTCGCGGCGGGCTGCTGTCGGGGCATGGAAACCAGCCTGGAAGCTGTGAATCGGCGGGGAGAAAGGCACGCCCCTAGAGCCAACGCAAGGCCCGGCTGGGGACGTTACGGCATCGCATCCACACCGAGACCTGGGACGAAGCTTTTTGAGATAGAAAGTGAATTGTGGGACTAGATGAGCAATCGACTAGACGCAGAAGCGTCTTCTTCAGTGTATTTTAGTGATGATTCAGCGGATCGTTCTGTGAATCTATTGTGCAGCCCCGGAGTTATCGTTATCGGGCTATCTAATAACTACAACAGTAAGATTCATAGAGAATGGATTTGAAGGACGCAGTACAAGCGCAGAGTGGTGGACCGTTGATCGCAGTGCTTGATGGAGCCATTACCGACACTCCGCCACTCTGGATGATGCGTCAGGCTTGTCGCTATCTCCCGGAGTATCGGGAGGTTCGTACGAAAGCTGGCGGTTTCCTCGACCTTTGCCTCAATGCAGTGCTAGCGGCCGAAGTTACCCTGCAGCCGTTGCGCCGGTTCGAGCTCGATGCCGCGATCTTGTTCTCCGATATCTTGATCGTGCCATACGCGCTGGGGGTGAAGTTGTGGTTCGAGGACGGCGAGGGGCCGCGGCTGAGCCCAGTCGCGGATAGGCCGGGTTTCGAAGCAATGGGCCAAGCGCTTGCGGAAGCCGTGGTTGAACCGGTCTATGAAACGGCTCGACGCGTGCGCCAGGCGCTGGCGGCGGACCGAGCACTGATCGGGTTCTGCGGCGGGCCCTGGACGGTCGCGACCTATCTGGTGGCCGGGCGCGGAACCGCGGACAAGCGCGAGGCACTCGATCTCGCGCGGCGGGACCCCGCTCTCTTCAGCGATCTCATCGACCGACTTGCCTCGGCTTCGGCCGAGCACTTGATCGGCCAGCTGCGCGCCGGGGCCGACGTGGTGCAAATCTTCGATACTTGGGCCGGGGTGCTCGACGCCGAAGGGTTTCGCCGCTGGTGCCTCGGGCCGATGCGCGCGATTGTGACGCGGGTGCGACAGGCAATGCCGAACGCGCGCGTGATCCTGTTCCCGAAAGGCGTGGCGCTGCCGCTCCTGCACGAGCTCGCCCAAACGGTCCAACCGCAGGCGATCGGGATCGATTCTGCTACCGGCCGCGCCGAAGTGCGCGCCTTGCTCTCGCCGATCGCGGCGGTCCAGGGCAATCTCGACCCGGAGATCCTGCTTCGCGGGGGCGAAGCGCTCGACCGCGCGGTGGACGCTATTCTCGATGCGTTCCACGGTACGCGCCATATCTTCAATCTCGGGCATGGCGTGCTGCCCGCCACGCCGGTTGCGCACGTCGAGCGCATGATCGCGCGCGTCAAGAGGTGCTGATGCTCTACCTTTGGATCAAGGCGCTGCACATCGTGGCGGTCATCGCCTGGATGGCGGCGCTGCTCTACCTGCCGCGGCTCATGGTCTATCACTGCGCGGCGGAGCCGGGGTCGAAGCAATCCGAGACCTTCAAGGTGATGGAGCGGCGGCTGCTCGTTTTCATCGCGACGCCGGCGATGCTTGTGGCTTGGGGCGCGGGGCTCTGGCTGTTGGTCGAGGGCGGGCTCCTGCGCGTGGGCTGGATGCAATGGAAGCTCGTGCTGGTGCTTGCGCTCTCGGCGCTGCATGGCCTGAACGCCAAATGGGTCAGAGACTTCGCGCGCGACCAGAACCGGCGCTCGGCCCGCTTCTATCGAATCGCGAACGAGATCCCGACCTTGCTCATGATCGGGATCGTCGTGCTCGCGGTGGTTAAGCCGTTCTGAACGCCGAGCCCGGCCGGGGCTTGCGCAGGCGGGCCGCTTTCCCTATGTTGGTTTTGCCTTCCCAATAGCAGGCATCGCGCAAGGTTCCGATCGGCTCGCCCGATTCGGCCGGCGCATCGGCCAGAGGCGCCTGCCTCACCAAGCCGAGAGACCTGCAACTCCCTCCCTACTCTGCCGCGGACGAGATTTCGCATTCGTCCGCAAAGGTTCCATCCCCATGCGGGAAATGAAATTACAAGACTTGAAAACCAAGACCCCGACCGAGCTTCTGGCCGTTGCCGAGGAGCACCAGGTCGAAAACGCGAGCACCATGCGCAAGCAAGAGCTGATGTTCGCAATTCTGAAACAGCTGGCCGCCAAAGAGGTCGACATCGTCGGCGAAGGCGTGGTCGAGGTCCTTTCCGACGGCTTTGGCTTCCTGCGCTCGCCCGAGGCGAACTATCTGGCCGGCCCCGACGACATCTATATCTCGCCCTCGCAGATCCGCCGCTTCTCGTTACGTTCCGGCGACACCGTCGAGGGGCATATCCGGAGCCCCAAGGACGGCGAGCGCTATTTCGCGCTTCTCAAGGTCAACACCATCAATTTCGAGGACCCGGAGAAGATCCGGCACAAGGTGCACTTCGACAACCTGACGCCGCTCTATCCCGACGAGCGCCTCAAGATGGAGCTCGACGACCCGACCAAGAAGGATCTCTCGGCGCGCGTCATCGACATTGTCGCGCCGCTCGGCAAGGGTCAGCGCGCGCTGATCGTCTCGCCGCCGCGTACCGGCAAAACGGTGCTGTTGCAAAATATCGCCCACTCGATCACCGGCAATCATCCGGAATGCTTCCTGATCGTGTTGCTCATCGACGAGCGGCCCGAAGAGGTGACCGACATGCAGCGCTCGGTGAAGGGCGAGGTGGTGTCCTCGACCTTCGACGAGCCGGCCTCGCGCCACGTGCAGGTGGCCGAGATGGTGATCGAGAAGGCAAAACGGCTGGTGGAACACGGCCGCGACGTGGTGATTCTCTTGGATTCGATCACGCGCCTCGGCCGCGCCTACAACACCGTGGTGCCGAGCTCGGGCAAGGTGCTCACCGGCGGCGTCGACGCCAATGCCTTGCAGCGGCCGAAGCGCTTCTTCGGCGCGGCGCGCAACATCGAGGAAGGCGGCTCGCTCACCATCATCGCGACCGCGCTGATCGACACCGGCAGTCGTATGGACGAAGTGATCTTCGAAGAGTTCAAGGGCACCGGCAATTCGGAACTCATTCTCGACCGGAAAGTCTCCGACAAGCGCGTGTTCCCGGCCATGGACATCACGCGTTCGGGCACGCGCAAGGAAGAGCTGCTGGTGCCGCCGGACGTATTGAAGAAAATGTATGTGCTGCGGCGAATCCTGAACCCCATGGGTACGGTCGACGCCATCGAGTTCCTGCTCGACAAGCTCCGGCAGACCAAGAACAACGCAGAATTCTTTGAATCGATGAACGCCTGACGGCAAATTCGGCCGCTAGGCGCGCGTTGCAGCGACGGCGTCGCTCAAGCGTTCCGGGGCGGTCACCGGCAGCGAACAGCGTTCTCCCTGACAAACGAATGCGGCGCCTTCCTTGGGCGCCGAGGCGAGCATCGCGCGAGCCGGATGTCGCTCGGGCAACGCGCTTGCGTCCTTTGCCCGCAAGATCGTCCGATCGAGAAACGGGAGCTTGAGCGCAGCGCGGGCGAACTCTTCGGCGCGGGCACCGGCGCAGATGATTTCGGCTTGACGGATACGAAGGTCGAGTGCCGAGAGCAGCGCGCCGTGCCCGAAAAGGTTCTCGGTTGCGAGCGGTAGGACCCCGTCAAACAGGCGGTCGGCGCGCGCGCGATACTGGTCGTCGCCGGCGAGCACGGCGAGGCGTACGAGGTTCTGGGCCATCAGCGCATTGGGGTTCGGGATGGCGTCGTCGAGAGTGACGGCGAGCCGCACCACCAGGCCCTCGGCGTCGTCGGCGGTGAGGAAGTAGCCGCCCTCGGGGTCGGCGTGGTGGCGCTCGAGCGCCGCGGTCCAGCTCAGGGCTTTTTCGAGATAGCCGTCCTGCCCGGTCGCTTGGTGCAGCGCGATGGCGGCACGGATCATCGCGGCGAAATCAGAAGAGAGACCTGGGAACCCGAGCCGGCCTTGGCGCCAGCTATGGCCGAGCCGGTCGCCGCGTGTCATCGATTCGGCGACGAAACGGAAGGCACGCGCGGCCATCTCGATCCAATCGTGCTCGTTCAGCAAGGCGCCGGCCTGGGCGAGCGCCGCGATCATCAATCCGTTCCAATCCGTGAGCACCTTGTCGTCGAGGCCGGGCCGGATGCGGTTCGCGCGGCGGCCTAAGAGCTTTTCGCGCAATGGCGCGAGGCGGGTTTCATCTTTCATGCTGCGCGGTAAGTCCTTGAGGCGATTCAGGATGTTGTGGCTTTCGAAATTGCCTTCGGCCGTCACGTCGTAATGCGCAGCAAAGAAGGCGCCGTCCTCGGGCCCCAGGACTTCCTCGATCTCGGCGAGCGACCAGACATAGAACTTGCCCTCCTCCCCTTCGGAATCGGCGTCGAGGCTGGCGGCGAAGCCGCCGTGGGGCGTCGTCATCTCGCGCTTGAGCCAGCCCACGGTTTCGGCGGCGCGCTGGTGAAAGAGCGGCTTGCCGGTGCGGGCATGGGCGAGCGCCAGAAGCTCAATCAGTTGCGCGTTGTCGTAGAGCATCTTCTCGAAGTGCGGCGCGAGCCAGCGCTCGTCCACCGAGTAGCGGGCGAAGCCGCCGCCGAGGTGGTCGTAGATGCCGCCCTCGCTCATGCGCTCGAGGCTTTTCTCGACCGGCGCGTAGAAACGCACGTCGCCGCTGCGCAGGCCGGCGCGCCACAAGAACTCGAGAATGCTGCACTGGGGAAACTTGGGCGCGCCGCGGATGCCGCCGTGCACCGGGTCGAAAATCTGGAGGAATCGCTCGGCGACGCGGTCGAGCTCAGGCCTGCCGAGCACCACCCTGCCCTCGGGCCGCGCGCGCTCGGCGATGCGCGCCAGGAGCGCCGTCCGGTTCTGCTCGATCTTGGCCGGCTCCTCGCGGAACACGCGGGCGACCTCGCGGAGCACGTCCACGAACGCAGGCTTGCCGAAACGCGGCGCGCGGGGGAAATAAGTGCCGCCCCAGATCGGCTCGCCCTTGGGCGTCAGGAACATGGTGAGCGGCCAGCCGCCATGCTCGCCCAACGCATGCAGCGAGTGCATGTAGATCTGGTCGATATCCGGCCGCTCCTCGCGGTCGACCTTGATGTTGATGAAGAGCTCGTTCATCACCGCGGCAGTGGCGGGGTCCTCGAAACTCTCGTGCGCCATGACATGGCACCAGTGGCAGGCGGCATAGCCGACCGAAAGCAGGATCGGTTTTCCGCTTGCATGCGCCGCGGCCAGCGCGGGCGGGCCCCAGGCCCACCAGTGCACGGGATTATCCTTATGCTGCAATAGGTAAGGACTGGTCTCGTGGGCGAGGCGATTTTCGGGCATGGGCGTTTCCGACACGCGTTAACGATTCTTAACACGAGACCGATCGGCGGAGGCCGCGATGGCAGGCGAAACCGAAGACACGATCTATGCGCTTTCAAGCGGGCGGCTGCCGGCCGCGATTGCGGTCGTGCGCATTAGCGGGCCGAAGGCTCGAATCGGACTCGAAACGCTCGCCGGCAAGGTGCCGGAGCCGCGGCGCGCGGCGCGCGCGAGGTTCCGCGATCCCGCAAGCGGCGATGCGATCGACGATGGTCTCGTGCTCTGGTTCGCGGGTCCGGCCAGCGAGACTGGCGAGGACGTAGCCGAGCTGCATCTCCACGGCGGGCGCGCGATCGTGGCGGCGGTGTTTCGCGTGCTCGGGCGACTGGAGGGCTTTCGGCCGGCGGCGGCGGGCGAGTTCACGCGGCGCGCGCTGATGAACGGCAAGCTCGATCTCTCGGCGGTCGAAGGATTGGGCGATCTGGTGGCGGCGGAAACCGACGCGCAACGCCGCCAGGCGCTCCGGCAATTCCACGGCGGGCTTTCTTCGAAGGTGGAAGCGTGGCGCGAGCGCATGGTCGAGGCCATGGCGCGGCTCGAAGCATCGATCGACTTTTCCGACGAGGGCGACGTGCCAGAGGATTTGCTCACGCCGGCGATCCGGATGGCGAGCGGGCTCGCGCAAGAGATGCGCTCCGTGCTCGCCGACGCGCCGCGCGGCGAGCGTTTGCGGGACGGCTTCGTCGTGGCGATTGGCGGGCCACCGAACGTGGGCAAGTCGACGCTGGTCAATCGACTCGCGGAACGCGAGGTGGCGATTGTTTCGCCCGTTCCGGGCACGACGCGCGACGCGATCGAAGTGGCGCTCGATCTGAAGGGCGTTCCGGTCGTGCTGGTGGACACCGCGGGCGTGCGCGAGACCAAGGATCCGGTCGAAGCTGAGGGCGTGCGGCGGGCGCTCGCGCGCGCGGAAGCCGCGGACCTCGTGCTGTGGCTCGTGGAAGCGATGGATTCTAAGCCGCCCACGGCGCCGGCGGGTCGGCGGGTGATCGTCCTCCGGACCAAGGCCGACCTCGTCGATTCGGAAACGCAACGACGCTTGTCGGCAAAGGACTCGATGATGCTTTCGGCAAAAACCGGCGCAGGGATGGATCGGCTGCTCGATCTGCTTGCGTCCGAGGCGGCCGGCCTCGGCGGCGAACCGGCGCTGGTGACGCGCGAGCGCCAACGGCATGCGCTCACCGAAGCGCTGAAGCGGCTCGAGGGCGCGCTGGCAGTTGCCGCGAAAGGCAAAGAGGAATTGGTCGCGGAGGAATTACGCTTATCCGCCAATGCCTTAGGACGCATCACGGGCCGCGTCGGGGTTGAGGAAGTGCTGGATGAGATTTTCCGGTCCTTCTGTATTGGTAAATGAAAGGTTAACGCGGAATCTGCAGTCGTTGCGGCGATTGCGGGATCGACTCCCGCAGCGGCAATTCGGTTTCACGTGAAACAGCGGAAGGCGCGTGCGACTTTGACGCGCCTGGTTGGCTTCGATAGATCGCGCGCGGGAGCAATCGATGCACTTCGACGTCATCGTCGTCGGCGGCGGGCACGCCGGCTGCGAAGCGGCTGCGGCCGCGGCGCGGCTCGGCGCGCGCACCGCGCTCGTGACCCATCGCTTTGCGACCGTGGGCGCGATGTCCTGCAATCCGGCGATCGGCGGGCTCGGGAAGGGCCACTTGGTGCGCGAGATCGACGCGCTCGACGGGCTCATGGGCCGCATGGCGGACGCGGCCGGCATCCAGTTTCGGGTCTTGAATCGCCGCAAGGGACCGGCGGTGCGCGGGCCGCGGGCGCAGGCCGACCGGAAGCTCTATGCGATGGCTGCGCAGCGGGCGATCCGCGAGACGCAGAATCTGTCGGTCTTCGAAGGCGAGGCCGACGACCTTCTGCTCGCCGATGGAAAAGCTGTGGGCATTCGGCTCGCAAATGGAAGCGAGCTAAGGGCCGGTGCTGTGGTGTTGACGACGGGGACATTTCTCCGCGGGCTCATCCATATCGGCGAGAAGCAGCTCCCGGCCGGCCGCGTGGGCGAGGCGCCGGCGCTCGGGCTGTCTGCAACGCTTGCGCGGCTTGGCTTCGCGCTCGGCCGGCTCAAGACCGGGACCCCTCCCCGCCTCGACGGCCGCACCATCGACTGGGCCGGGCTGGAGCCGCAAGCAGGCGACGAGCCGCCCGAGCCGTTCTCCGCCCTCACCGACCGGATCGAAAATCCTCAAATTCCTTGCGCGATCACCCGCACCAATGCGGCGACGCACGCCGTGATCCGCGCGAACGTGCATCGCTCGCCGATGTACTCAGGGCAAATCCAGAGCCGGGGCCCGCGCTATTGTCCTTCGATTGAGGACAAGATCGTTCGCTTCGGCGAGCGGGATCGCCATCAGATCTTTCTCGAGCCCGAAGGGCTCGACGACCCGACGGTCTATCCGAACGGGATCTCGACCTCGCTGCCCGAGGACGCGCAGCAGGCGCTGGTTGCGACCATTCCCGGGCTCGAACGGGCGAAAATGCTCCGGCCGGGCTACGCCATCGAATACGACCATGTGGATCCGCGCGAGCTGGGGCCGACGCTCGAGGCCAAGCGCTTGCCGGGCCTGTTCCTGGCCGGCCAGATCAACGGCACCACCGGCTATGAGGAGGCGGCGGCGCAAGGGCTGGTCGCGGGCCTGAACGCTGCCCGTCGCGCGGGCGGTGAGATGGGCGTCGTGTTCGATCGCGCCGAGGGATATGTCGGGGTCATGATCGACGACCTCGTCACCCGCGGCGTCACCGAGCCCTATCGGATGTTCACCTCGCGCGCCGAGTACCGGCTGCGCTTGCGCGCCGACAACGCCGACCAGCGGCTGACCCCACGCGGTATTGGGCTCGGATGCGTCGGCGCGGAACGGGCGCGGCGCTTCCGCGCCAAGGCGGCGGCGCTCGACGAGGCAGGCGCCCTCGCCCGTGCGCGCAGCTTGACCCCGGACCAAGCACTTCGATTCGGACTCGAACTGAACCGCGACGGACAACGGCGCAGCGCCTATCAGCTGCTTTCGTACCCCAACATTGGGCTCGCCGAAGTCACCCGGGTCTGGCCGGAGTTCGGCGCGCTCGAGCCGAAGATCGCCGAGCAGCTGGAGATCGACGCCAAATATGCGGTTTATCTCGAGCGCCAGGATGCCGACGTCGAGCGCTTCCGCCGCGAGGAAGCGATGAGCCTGCCGGAAGCGATCGAATACGCGACGATCCCGGGGCTCTCCAACGAGCTGCGCCAGAAGCTGGGCGCGGTGCGGCCGCTCACACTTGGCCAGGCCAACCGCATCGACGGCATGACGCCGGCGGCGCTGGCGCTGGTCGCGCTGCATGCTCGCCGCCACGCCGGATGATCTCGGCCGAGGTGCTCAAACAGGACCGCGCGGCCGCGCTGCGGCTGTTTCCCGTTTCACGTGAAACGGAAGCGCGGCTCGATCGCCTCGTCGAGCTGTTGTTGCGCTGGCAAAAAGCGGTGCAATTGGTAGCGCCATCGACGCTGCCGAAGCTCTGGACCCGGCACATCGCCGACAGCTTGCAGCTCATAGAAGTGGCTGGAAGCGCCAAACGTTGGATCGACCTCGGCAGCGGAGCAGGATTTCCGGGACTTGTACTGGCGATTGCTCTAGCGGAGGTCCCGGGCGCGGTCGTGCATCTGGTGGAGAGCGATCAGCGCAAGGCCGCGTTCCTGCGCGAAGCGGTACGCGCGACCGATGCAGCCGCGGAAGTCCACGCCGCGCGTGTCGAGTCGGTTGCGGAACGATTCGCCGGCAAAGTGGAAATCGTCACCGCGCGGGCGCTGGCGCCGCTGCCGCGATTGCTCGAGCTCGCGGAGCCGCTGCTAAGTGCCGGAGCGCGCGGGATTTTTTTGAAGGGGCAAGATGTGGGTAGGGAATTGACCGAGGCCGCTAAATCTTGGAACATCGCTGCTGAATCGATCCCGAGCCGCACCGACCCGCGCGGCCGCATCCTGGTGGTGGATCGCGTGGTGCGTCAAAAGGTCGCAGGTCGAAGCCCGAGCCGGAAATAGCCTCGATGAACCAGCCCAAGCGCCCTCGCGTGCTGGCGCTCGCCAACCAGAAAGGCGGCGTCGGCAAAACCACGACCGCGATCAATCTCGGCACCGCGCTGGCGGCCATCGGCGAGCGCGTGTTGATCGTCGATCTCGATCCGCAGGGCAACGCCTCGACCGGGCTCGGCATCGACCGCAAGAGCCGCAAGCGCTCGACCTACGACGTGCTGATGAACGACGACGCGCTCGCAGGCGTCGCGCTCGAGACCGCGGTGCCGCAGCTCTCGATCGCGCCGGCGACGATGGATCTTTCGGGCTTCGAGCTCGAAGTCGCGCAACAGCGCGACCGCGCCTTTCGCCTGCGCAAGGCGATCCATGCGCTTAAACCCGCGGACGCCGGCGGCTACAGCTACGTGCTGGTCGATTGTCCGCCGTCGCTGAACTTGCTCACCGTCAACGCGATGGCGGCGGCGGACGCGATCCTGGTGCCGCTGCAATGCGAGTTCTTCGCGCTCGAAGGTCTGTCGCAGCTTTTGAAGACGGTGGAGCAGGTGAAGTCGACGCTCAATCCCACGCTCAGCATCCACGGCATCGTGCTCACCATGTACGACCGGCGCAACAATCTCTCCGATCAGGTGGTGGCCGACGTGCGCCAGTTCATGGGCGACAAGGTCTACGACACCATCATCCCGCGCAACGTGCGCGTCTCCGAAGCGCCGTCCTACGGCAAGCCGGTGCTGTTGTACGATCTCAATTGCGTGGGCTCGCAGGCTTATCTGAAATTGGCTTCCGAAATCGTTCAGCGCGAGCGCGCGCTCGCGGCGGCGTGACAGCGATGGCCGAGGAAGCGCACCGTTCGCGATTGGGCCGGGGGCTCGCCGCGCTCATCGGCGACATCGGCGATGAGAGCGCGGCGCTCGAGCGCGCGCGCGGCCAGCGCCGCGTGCCGATCGAATTCGTGAAGCCCAACCCGCGCAATCCGCGCAAGCACTATCCGGAAGCCGAGCTCGAGGAGCTGGCGGCATCCGTGCGCGAGAAGGGAATCCTGCAGCCGATCCTGGTGCGCACCGTCAGCGGCGCGGCCGACGCGTTCGAGATCGTGGCCGGCGAGCGGCGCTGGCGCGCGGCGCAGCGCGCCGGGCTGCACGACGTTCCGGTCTTGCTCATGGAGATCAGCGACCGCGAGGCGCTCGAGGTCGCGATCGTGGAGAACGTCCAGCGCACCGATCTCAACGCGATCGAGGAGGCGACCGGCTACGAGTCGCTGACCCAGCAGTTCGACTACGGGCCGGCCGAGATCGCGCGCGTGGTCGGCAAAAGCCGGAGCCACGTGGCGAACACGCTGCGGCTCCTCAATCTGCCGAAGAGCGTGCAGCGCTATCTGATCGAGGGAAAGCTCACCGCCGGCCACGCGCGCGCACTGCTGGCGCACGACAATCCGGAGGCGCTCGCGCGTGCGATCGTTGCCAAGGGCCTGAGCGTGCGCGAGGTCGAGGCGCTGGTGCAGGAGGGGGCGAGCGCGCGTGGCAAGCCCTCGCGTGCGCGCCCGCGCCGGGTCAAGGACGCGGATACGGCGGCGCTGGAGAAGCGGCTCTCGGATGCGCTCGGGCTGGTGGTGGAGATCGTGCAGCGCGGCAGCGGCGGCGAGCTACGCATCCGCTACAAGAATTTCGAGCAGCTCGACGCGGTGGCGCGGAAGCTCGGGGCAAGGCGGTGAGTGGACAAAATGGCAGTTTTTGACGCCGCTCTGCGTTGCGGAATTCCAGTTTCGGTATAACAATCGGATGAATAACGATATTTTCGGAACGGCAATCGAGGCGTGTTGAAAATGCGTAACGTTGTTGTTGCGCTAGTGCTTGCGGTCCTCTCAATTGGCATTTGGGAAGCGGAAACATCACGACCGCTTTCCGAAATCGAAAAACAGAAAATAAATGCAAGCTGCAAATATGAAACCCATAAGGATAGTTCCGTAAAAGACTTCAGCGGATCGTATGGGGCTTCCAGGCGTGCGCTCATCAAAGCTTATTGTTTTGTACGAGGCGACCATCAAGCGATTGGTGCCGCCGCCACGATCCTCATCGGTTTCTTCACGCTGGGTCTTTGGATCGCAACACTTCAGCTTCGCAAAATTACTCAACGTCAAGCTGATCATCTTCAACGTATTGAGCGCGCTTAGAGTCCGTTTGAGAATGCATTTTAGTGGGCGATCCGCCTGAGGAGTAGGCTTCCGAGAGCGACGTGGATCATGGCTTTGGAGACGTCGATGCGCCGTTCGTAGTCACGGACGAGGCG
>JAHFPN010000180.1 GCA_023269635.1 Hyphomicrobiales bacterium
CATGTCGGCGTCGCGTTGCAGGCCCCAGACATCGTTCACCATGCGCGCGCCGGCCTTGAGCGCGGCTTCGGCGACGCGCGCTTTGTAGGAGTCGATCGAGACCGGCGTCTCGGTCGCGCGCGCGAGCGCTTCGACCACCGGCAGCGCGCGCGCGAGTTCCTCCTCGGCCGCGACGGGGGTATAGCCCGGCCGCGTGGATTCGCCGCCGACGTCGACGATATCGGCGCCCTCCGCGATCAGGCGCAGGCCCGCCGCGACCGCGGCTTCCGCGGTCGGATAGCAGCCGCCGTCCGAGAAGGAATCCGGGGTCGCGTTGATCACGCCCATGATCAGCGTCCGATCGCCGATCCGAAGCGAGGTTCCGCGCGCGTCGAGCAGGCGGTCAGGTCGATGTTCGAGCATGTTGCGCGGACCCAAGAACTACGCGGATATCCCGCGGCCACCGGAAAAAGGCAAGCACGGCTTGCCGCGCGCGAACGGATCGCGTTCCGCGGCATTTTGGCGTCCGCGGAAGCGGTGGCAGCCGCGAATGAGGAGGACTATAAGAGGCGGAATCCGCCGGCGGGTGCGCGCTCGGCGTGCGCCTCGGGTTCGGAAGCGCTGATGGCGATCGAGCAGGTTCTCTCGGCGATCGATCGCGGGCTCGAGCAGAGCTTGCAGCGATTGTTCTGGCTCTTGCGCATCAAGAGCATCTCCACCGACCCGGCGTTCAAGGACGAATGCCTGGCCGCGGCGGCCTGGCTCGCCTCCGAGCTCGATGCGATCGGCTTCGACGCCCAGGTGCGGCCGACCGCCGGTCATCCCATGGTGCTCGCGCATTCGCGCGGTGCCGAGAACAACGGCCCGCGCGTCCTGTTCTACGGGCACTACGACGTGCAGCCGCCGGACCCGCTCGAGCTCTGGACCACGCCGCCATTCGAGCCGCGGCTGGTGGAGAGCGGCGGCCGCAAGCGGGTCGTGGCGCGCGGGGTCGCCGACGACAAAGGCCAGCTCATGACCTTCGTCGAAGCCTGCCGCGCCTTCGTAACGGTCGAGGGAAAGCTGCCGCTGCCGGTGACGATCCTGTTCGAAGGCGAGGAGGAGACCGGCAGCCCCTCGCTGATGCCGTTCCTCGATGCCAATCGCGCGGCGCTCAAGGCCGATCTCGCGCTCGCGTGCGACACCGACATGTGGGATGCCGAGACGCCGGCGATTACCACCATGTTGCGCGGGCTCGTGCTCGAGGAAGTGATCGTGCGCGGCGCCGACCGCGATCTCCATTCCGGCCTGTTCGGCGGCGCCGCCATCAACCCGATCCGGGTGCTTGCGCGCGTGCTCGCCGATATCCACGGCGCCGACGGCCGCGTCGCGATCCCGGGCTTCTACGAGGGCGTGCGCGAGCTCGACCCGGAAATCCGCGCGCAATGGGCGGCGCTCCCGTTCGACGAGAAGAAATTTCTCGGCGACCTGGGCTTGAGCGTCGCCGCCGGCGAGCGCGGCCGCGGGGTGCTGGAGCAGATCTGGGCGCGTCCGACCTGCGACGTGAACGGCATCTGGGGCGGCTATACCGGCGAGGGCTCCAAGACCGTGATCCCGGCGAGAGCTTCCGCCAAGGTGTCATTCCGGCTGGTCGGCGAGCAGGACCCGGCCAAGGTGCGCGACGCCTTCCGCGCCTTCGCGCGCGCACGGCTGCCGGCCGATTGCAAGGCCGAGTTCATTTCCCACGGTGCGAGCGGCGCTTTGAGCCTTCCGCTCGCTTCGCCCGCGCTGTTGCAGACCCGCGCGGCGCTCGCAGCGGAGTGGGGGCGGCCGGCGGTGCTCAAGGGCTCGGGCGGATCGATCCCGATCGTCGGCGCCTTCAAGCGCGAACTCGGGATGGATTCGCTCCTCGTCGGCTTCGGCCTCGACGATGATCGCATCCATTCGCCGAACGAGAAGTACGAGTTGACGTCGTTCCACAAGGGCGCGCGCAGTTGGGCGCGCATCCTGGCGGCGCTCGCAAAATCCTAGAGCGAAAGTGCCGCGAGGCCGGAAAGGTTCTTGATTGTCGCCGCCGGTGCAAGCTCCGCGTACTCCGCCGGCGCGCCGCCGCGATTGACCCAGAGCGCCTTCATGCCGGCGGCGGCACCGCCGGCCGCGTCCCAGCGGTTCGAAGAGACGAAGCCGATTTCCGCCGGCGGCAACGCCAGCGCCCGCGTCGCTAACTCGTACACCTCGCGCCGCGGCTTGTAGATGCGGATCGCGTCGACCGAGAGCACGTGATCGAGCAGTGGGCCCAGGCCGGCCGCCGAAACCGCGGATGCGAGCATCGCAGGCGCGCCGTTCGACAGGATCGCGGTCGGCAAGCCCTTGGCCTTGAGCTCCGCGAGTGCGCTGCGCGCGTCGGGGAATGCGTCGAGCTCGCGATAGCTATCGAGCAGCTTCGGCTTCAGCTTCGGATTTACGCTTGGGAAGCGCGCGAGCGCGAAATCGAGCGCGCGCTCGGTGAGCGTCCAGAATTCTTCGTAACGCCCCATCAGCGTGAGCGTCCAGGTATATTCGAGCTGCTTCGCGCGCCAGATCTCCGAGAGGCCGTCCGCATCCGGCCCGGCTGCGGCGCGATGCCGGCTGATCGCGGCATGGACGTCGAACAAGGTGCCGTAGGCGTCGAATACGAAAGCGCGGACGGGCATGGCCTGCTCCCCGGTATGGAAGCCAGCCTAGCGCTCGCGGTCACCGGGTTCGAGAGGCCGTCGCCGGCTCGGCTCAGAACACCTTGCCGAAGGTGGCGGGACCGGGCTCGGCCGGCTTCTCGTCGTCGGGCGGGATATAGGTCGAGGCGATCGGCCGGCCGCGCAGGTCATAGGCGCGCGCGAACACGACGCCTTCGCGCTCGGCGACCGCGAGGATCGGACGATCGAGCTTGGCGCAATAATAGGTGCCGAGCGTGATGGCGAAGTCGGCGCCCTTGGGGTCATTGGTGGCCTCGAACGCCGGGCCCAGCTCGAAACCGACAATGTGGGACGGGCCGCACACCGCGACCTTCCACTTGCGATTCCGGTGCGGCTCGACCCACATTTCCTCGAGCCGCACCATGAGCGATTCCGAAACCTCCTTCAGGCCGAGGCCCCAATAGTCGAGCATGTAGCGGTTCTGCGCGCCGCGGATACCGCCGGTGAAATGGTTGAACAGCGCATATTGATAGGGGTGGATGCGCACGAGATCGACGACCGTGATCGCGATCAGCGCGGCGGCGGCGCCGACCGCCGCTAGCGCGGCCGGGCGTGCATAGTCGCGGAGCCGCTCGTAGAGAAAAGCGGCGGCAAGCCCGCCCAATACCGCGAACGGCGGAATCACGAACACGAAATGGCGGATGCCGTTATAGAGGACCGGCCGCGTGATCACGGCGACCGAGATCGGCAGCGCGGCGGCCGAGACCAGGAGCGCGAGCGAAGTCCGGCGCCAGGGCTCGAGCCCGCGGCGCGCGCTCGCCACCATCGCCCCGGCGGTTCCGGTGACCGCGAGCGCCACGAATATTTCCGGCAGCTTCAGGAAGCAGAGCTGCGGCACATAGCTGCGCGGCATGTCGGGGATCAGGATGCGCGCGCCCTCGTAGAGCTCCTTCCACGGCTTTTCCCAGAAGTGCGAATAGTATTCGAGCGCTAGCAACGGGTTGAGCGGTGACAGCACCGCCCACGGCCAGATCAGACCCATCACCACGTAGGCGAGCGGCAGGCCGAGGGCGAGCGATACCGAGAATGTCGCCATGCGCAGCGCGGCCGGCTTGGGCCCAAGCGCGCGCGCCTCGATCGCGAGCAGAACCAGCACCGCGATGCACGCGAACGCCAGCGCGATTGCCCCGATGATGCGGGTGCCGACGACAAGGCCGAGCGCGAGGCCGAACAGCGCGATGATCTTGAATCGCGGCCGCGGATATTCCTCGAAGGCGCGGACGAGCGTGTAGAGCAGGAAGATCATCGCCACCGCGAACGGCGTGTCCTTCGAGTTGATGAACATGTGGCCGTACCACAGCGGCGTCACCGCGAGCAGCACGAGCGCGGCGAAACCGGCCACGGGTCCGCCGAGGCGGCGCGCCGTGCGCCAGACCACGACCAGCCCGGCAATGCCGACGATGGCGCCCAACAGCCGGCGCGTCTCGAACAGATCGAACGGCGTCACCTTGTCGAAGATCGCCGCGACCAGGTCGAAGCCGCCGCCGTAGTAGCGAAGATTGTAGAACGCGAATGCGCTGCGGTCGGTGAAGCCGGACGTGTAATAGGCGAGCAGCATCTCGCCGTAGCGCGCCTGGCCGTAATCGTCCCAGGCGATGCCGTAATCCTTGAACGTGAAAAGCGCGATCGCCGAGATCGCGATGAGCGCCGCGAGCGACGCAAGATCGAGCGGCGCGGCACGCAGCCGCGCGATTGGCAATGACACGCGCATCGGGATTGGCAGGCTCGGAGCTGACCCTCGACCGGACCCGCGGGGGTCGTCCTCCCCGCATGGCTGACTTCACGTCACCGTGAACGAGAATTGTGCAGAAATTTGGTGCGCCGCAAGTGGGTAGGGGTGCAAAGCAGCATCAACCCTACCGGAGCCGCGTACCATCGCCCATGGGAGGCGGCGGAATCACGACCCGCCGCCTTCGTTGCGCTCAGCCCGCCTTGCCGGCGAGCTCGGCCACGTAGTCCCAGTTCACCAGGTTCTCGACGAAGGCCTTGAGGTAGTCCGGCCGCCGGTTGCGATAGTCGATGTAATAGGAGTGCTCCCAGACGTCGCAGCCCAGGATCGGCACCGCGCCATGCACGAGCGGGCTCTCGCCGTTCGGGGTCTTGGTCACGATGATCTTGCCGTCCTTGACCGCAAGCCAGCACCAGCCCGAGCCGAACTGCGTGACGCCGGCCTGGATCAAGTCCTCTTTCATCTTTTCGACCGAGCCGAGGTCGGCGACGATGCGCTTCTCGAGCGCGGTCGGTAGCTTGCCGCCGCCATTGGGTTTCATCCATTTCCAGAAGTGCATGTGGTTGTAGTGCTGGCCGGCATTGTTGAAGAGGCCCGCGTTCTTGCCGAACGAC
>JAHFPN010000181.1 GCA_023269635.1 Hyphomicrobiales bacterium
CGCATCCGCTGTTCGCCTCGTTCGTGGGCGCGGCGGTGGAGCAGAGCCGGCTGGTGTAGTCATACCCCTCATGCGCGGGCTTGACCCGCGCACCCATGCAACGCTTCCGTCGCCTTCAAAGCTTGCTGGATTGCCGGGTCACCCCCGGGTTTAACCCGGGGGCGGCAATGAGGGGGAAAATGAAATGCCCCGCGGCCTCGACCATATCGTCCATGCGGTCCGTGACTGCGAGGCCGCGGGCGAATTCTATCGCCGCCTCGGTTTCAATGTGGGCGCGCGCAACCTTCATCCCTGGGGTACGCAAAATCGGCTCGTGCAATTTCCGGGCTTCTTCCTGGAAATCCTCGCCGTCGCCGAGCCGGAGAATATCGGCGGAGCTACCTTCGGCGCCTTCAACAACAGGTTTCTCAACGAAGTAGGCGAGGGGTTCTCGGCGCTGGTGGTCGAGGGGCGCGATCCGAAGGCGGAATATGCCGCGCTCGATGCGGCCGGCTTCGGCGGCATTCCGCTGCTCGAATTCTCGCGCCAGGGAAAGCGTGCGGACGGCGCCAATACGGAGGTCGGGTTCAAGATCGCGTTCGCGCGCTATCCGGCGGCCCGGCATGCGCTGTTCTTCACCTGCGTGCAGACGCATCCGGAGAATTTCTGGGCGCCGGAGCTGCAGCGGCACGAAAACGGCGCGCGCGCGGTCGCCGCCGCGGTGCTGGTGGCGGAGAATCCGACCGACCATCACATCTTCCTGCAGACGCTCACCGGGGTGCGCGATATCCGGGCAAGCTCGCTCGGGCTCTCGATCCCGACCCCGCGCGGGGAGATCCAGGTGCTGGAGCCGCGCGGATTCCGCGACGTCTTCGGTCTCGAGCCGCCGGCGGACGCCGGGCTCCGGCTGGCGGCGCTGGTGTTCGCGGCCGCCGATCCCGGGAAGGCGCGGGAATTGGCGGCCGCAAGCGGGATCGCGGCGCGCGAGCATGCCGGCCGGCTGGTGATCGGGCCGGAGGCGGCATTCGGGGCCGTGCTGGCGTTTTCACGCTAATTTCATTTTCAGTGAAATTTCACTTGCTCGCAAAATGCGCCCAATTAGGATGCGGCCGATGACCGAGCCGCACCCGCTTACCGCCTGGCGCAAGCAGCAGGGCCGCACGCTCGTCGAGCTCGCGGCCGAGCTCGGCTGCGCGCCCTCGCATCTGTCCCAGATCGAAAGCCGGAAGACCAACCCCTCGCTCGGCCTGATCGCGAAGCTCAAGGCCGTGAGCGCCGGCCGGCTTGCGGCCGAGGATTTCTTGCCGGCCGAAACCGCGCCGGCGACGCGGTCGGTGGTGACGGTCGGCAACGTCAAGTTCGGGAACGCGCTTCCGCTCGCGGTGATCGCCGGTCCCTGCGTGATCGAGAGCCGCGAACATGCGCTGGGCGTCGCCGCGACGCTCGCGAGAATCGCGAAACGCCTGAACATCGGCCTCGTGTTCAAGACCTCGTTCGACAAGGCGAACCGTACGAGCGCGCGCGGCGCCCGCGGCATCGGGCTCGAGCAGGCGCTGCCGATCTTCGCCGAAATCCGCGCCCGCACCGGCCTTCCGGTGCTGACCGACGTGCATGAGATAGATCAATGCGCGCGGGTGGCCACGGTGGTCGATGTCTTGCAGATCCCGGCCTTTCTCTGCCGGCAGACGGATCTTCTGGTGGCCGCGGCCAGGACCGGCCGCGTCATCAACGTGAAAAAGGGCCAGTTTCTCGCGCCCTGGGACATGAAGAACGTGGTGGATAAGATCACCGGCGCCGGCAACCGGAACGTGCTCGTGACCGAGCGCGGCGCCTCGTTCGGCTACAACACGCTGGTCTCCGACCTGCGTGCGCTGCCGATCCTCGCGCGCACCACCGGCGCGCCGGTGGTATTCGACGCCACCCACTCGGTGCAGCAGCCGGGCGGACGCGGAACGGCTTCCGGCGGCGAGCGCGAGTTCGTGCCGGTGCTGGCGCGCGCCGCGGTCGCGGTCGGTGTCGCGGCGGTGTTCATCGAGACGCATCCCGATCCGGACCACGCGCCCTCGGACGGGCCGAACATGGTGCCGCTCGCCGAGATGGAGCGGCTCCTGAAGACGCTCAAAGGTTTCGACGCGCTGGCCAAGCGCCGCGCCTCGACATAAGCATTCCGGCGATGCAGGACCGCTGGACCGGCCGGATCGGCTTCATCCTCGCCAATATCGGTGCCGCCGTCGGCCTCGGCAGCATCTGGAAATTTCCCTACGAGGTCGGCTCCAACGGCGGCAGCGCCTTCGTGTTCTTCTATTTGGCGGGCCTCGTGTTCGTGGTGCTGCCGCTCATGTTCGCGGAGTTCGCCATCGGGCGGCGCGGCCAGTCGGACACCGCGGGCAGCGTCGCCAAGGTGGCGCTTGCCGACCGTGCCTCGCCGCGCTGGGCCCTGATCGGGACGCTCGGGGTGCTGACCGCGTTCCTGATCTTGAGCTTCTATTCGGTGATCGGCGGCTGGACCATCGGGTACGCGGTCGAAACGATCTGGCGCGGGTTGCCGCCGCCACAAGCCGCCGCGGCGCAGGCGCGCTACGACGCCTTCCTCGCGGCGCCGGTCCAGATGGCGCTCTACCACGCGCTATTCATGGCCGCGACCGCGGCCATCGTCGCGCGCGGCATCGCGCAGGGCCTCGAGACCGCGTCCAAGATCCTGATGCCGATCCTGGTCACGCTCGTGCTGTTTCTGGCGATCTATTCGGTGGTGCAGGGCGGCTTCCTCACGACATTCCACTATCTGTTCGCGTTCGACGCCAGCCGCTTCACCGAGCGGGCGGCGCTCGAGGCGCTGGGGCTCGGCTTCTTTTCGATCGGGGTCGGGCTCGGGCTGATGATCACGTTCGCGGCCTACGCCGACGCGCACATCAACCTGCGCGAGGTCGCGATCTTCACGATCGTGGCCGATACCACGATTTCGTTCCTGTCCGGATTTGCGATTTTCCCGATCGTGTTCGCGAACGGGCTCGATCCGTCGAGCGGCCCCGGCCTCCTGTTCGTGACGCTGCCGCTCGGGTTCGCCAGCATGCCGTTCGGCCTGGTCGCGGCGGTCACGTTCTTCGCGCTCCTGTTCGTGGCCGCGCTCGCGTCCGCGATCTCGCTGCTCGAGTTGCCCGTCACCATGTTGACGCGCGCCTATGGCTGGGCGCGACCGCGAGCGGCGGCGGCGACGGCCGCGCTCTGCTGGGCGCTCGGGCTCATCAGCGTGTTCTCATTCAATCTCTGGGCCGGCTGGTATCCGCTGCAAGCGATTCCGGGGCTGGCCAAGGCGACCTGGTTCGACCTCATGGATCACCTGACGTCGAACGTGATGCTGCCGATCGGCGGCCTGGCGATCGCGATCTTCGCCGGCTGGCACCTGCCGGACCGGTTCCTGCGCGAGGAGATCGGTCTCACGCATCGCACGACGCGGCTGCTGCACATCGCGCTGCGGCTGGTGGTGCCGGCGGGCGTCGCCGCCGCGGCGCTGGCGCCGCTTCTGTTCTGATCAGCCGCGCGGGCGATAGGGCGGGACGCCCGGATCGGGCAGCCACACGCCGGCGGGCGGCCTGCCGGTCTGCCAGAACACGTCGATCGGGATGCCGCCGCGCGGATACCAATAGCCCCCGATGCGGAGAAATTTCGGCGCGAGCAACTTCGCGATGCGCTTGCCGATCGCGACCGTGCAGTCCTCGTGGAAGGCGCCGTGGTTCCGGAAGCTCGCCAGATAGAGCTTCAGCGACTTCGATTCGAGCAGCCACTTCGCCGGCACGTAGTCGATCACGAGAATCGCGAAGTCGGGCTGGCCGGTGATGGGGCAGAGCGAGGTGAATTCCGGGCAGGAGAAGCGGGCCACATAGTTCGTGCCGGCTTGCGGATTCGGCACGCGGTCGAGCACCGCGCGGTTGGGCGAAGCGGGAATTTTGACGGGCCGGCCGAGAAGGAGGGGTCGGTTGGCCATGGTGGTCTCCAGGCCGCGAAAGTAACCGATCTCGCGGATCGACGCATGGTCGGCCTTTGCCGCGGGCCGCTCCTCCTGTAGAAGCGCGGTTCGAGCCGCCCATGACCGCCATTTCCGATCTCCGCGCCCGCGAAATCCTCGATAGCCGCGGCAATCCGACCGTCGAGGTGGACGTGATCCTCGAGGACGGCTCCAAGGGCCGTGCCGCGGTGCCGTCGGGCGCCTCGACCGGCGCGCACGAGGCGGTCGAGCTCCGCGACGGCGGCGCGCGCTATCTCGGCAAGGGTGTGCAGAAGGCGGTGGCGGCGGCCGAGGGCGAGATTTTCGATGCCATCGGCGGGATGGACGCCGAGGACCAGGCCAAGATCGACGAAACCCTGATCGCGCTCGACGGCACGCCGAACAAGGGCCGGCTCGGGGCGAACGCGATCCTCGGCGTCTCGCTCGCGGCGGCCAAGGCGGCGGCGGCGGCGGCGAAGCTCCCGCTCTACCGCTATCTCGGCGGGCCCACGGCGCGACTCCTGCCGGTGCCGCAGATGAACATCGTGAATGGCGGCGTGCATGCGGACAATCCGATCGACATCCAGGAATTCATGGTGCTCCCCGTGGGCGCGCCGAGCTTCGCGGAAGCGCTGCGCATGGGCGCGGAGATCTTCCACACACTCAAGAAGGCGCTGCACGATGCGGGCTTGAATACCAACGTGGGCGACGAGGGCGGGTTCGCGCCGAACCTGAAGGATGCCGATGCGGCGCTCGGCTTCGTGATGAAGGCGATCGAGCAGGCGGGCTACAAGCCGGGCAGCGACGTGGTGCTCGGGCTCGACTGCGCCGCGACCGAATTCTTCAAGGACGGCAGATACGTCTACGCGGGCGAGGGCAAGACCCGCGACGCCGACGCGCAAACGAAATACCTCGGCGACCTCATTGCCCGCTATCCGATCGCCTCGATCGAGGACGGCATGGCCGAGGACGATTGGGCCGGCTGGAAATTGCTCACCGAGCGCCTCGGCAAGAAGGTGCAGCTCGTGGGCGACGATATTTTCGTCACC
>JAHFPN010000041.1 GCA_023269635.1 Hyphomicrobiales bacterium
GCTGCGGCGGTTTCTCATGCGCGAAGGCATGGGGCCCGAAGGCTTGGGGCCGGAGCCCGAGGCGCCGCGCCGCGCCGGCGACGGCGCGCGCTAGCGCTTCGGATTTCGCTCGGCCGGGAACGGCCGCGTTTCGTCCTCGACCCGCAATTGCGGGGCGATCGGCACCGGCAGCGCGGTGATAGGCGGTCCGCCCGGAACCCCGACCTTGCGCGCGAACAGCCCGCGCTCGACGAAATGCGGGTCGGCGAGCGCCTCCTCGAGGCCGCGCACGATGGTGGCGCAGCAATCGGCGGCGGCGAGCTTCGGCTTCCAGTGCGCGGCGGTCGCGGACGCGATCTTCTTTCGCACCGCTTCGCGCGTTGCGGCCGGCTCGCGAAAATCGTCCACGAATTGCGCCTCGAGCCCGATCGCCTTGCAGAACGCGAGCCAGAAGTGTTGCTCGAGCGCGCCGCAGGCGACGATCTTGCCGTCCTTGGTGGGATAGAGCTGGTAGCGCGGGTTGACGCCGGTGTGGCGCAGCTCGTTGGAGTCTGGGAGCTTGCCGGTCGCGAACAGGCCGGAAAGCGAGAACCAGGCGAAGGTGAACATGGCGTCGCTCATGGCGATGTCGAGCCAACAGCCCTCGCCGGTCTTTTCGGCGGTGCGCAGCGCGAGCAGGATATTGATCACGGCCGGAAAGGTGCCGCCGCCGATGTCGGCGATCAGTGCCGGCGGCACGACGGGCCTGTCAATCGGTCCGGGCGAGAGCGAAAGCAAGCCGGTCTCGCCGATATAGTTGATGTCGTGGCCGGCCTCCCCGCTCTTCGGCCCGGTCTGGCCGTAGCCGGAGATCGAGCAATAGACGATTTTCGGATTGATCGCGCGCATCGCGGCGTAGCCGAAGCCGAGCCGCTCCATCACGCCGGGGCGAAACTGCTCGACCAATACTTGCGCGCGGCGGACGAGATCCATGGCCGCGGCCTTGCCGGCTTCGGTCTTCAGGTCCGCGAGCAGACTCTTCTTGCCGCGATTGAGCAGCGCGAACGCGGCGGAGTGCCCGCGCACGATCGGCGGCACCACGCGCATGGTCTCCCCGCCCGGCCGCTCGATCTTCACGACCTCGGCGCCGGCCTCGGCCAGCATCAGGGTCGCGAGCGGCCCCGGCAGCAGCGTGGTGAAGTCGGCGACCAGGATGCCTTCGAGCGGTTTGGTCATGGATGCGGCCAGCTAGTCCAAGAGCGTAGCTTAGACTATTATTTGTTGAATCAACTCGGGCTCATCCGGTCGTTCCCCTGCGATGTCGACCGAGGAGTGAATCATCTCCGTTTGATTCGGATGGTCGGACGTGCCTGAGAGCGCCAATTCTGAGTTCCGCACCACTGCCGCACTAATTGCTCGATTCTTGAAGAGTCGCGGAGTGACTCGGCTGTTCGGATTGCAGGGCGGGCATATTCAGCCGATCTGGGATCATGTGGCGCGTGCCGGCATACAGATCATCGACGTGCGCGACGAAGGCGCGGCGGTTCATATGGCCCATGCCCACGCGGAGCTCACCGGCGGGCTCGGCGTCGCCATGGTCACGGCCGGACCGGGAGTCACGAATTGCGTCACGGCGATCGCCAACGCCTCGATCGCACGCGTGCCGGTGATGCTGATCGGCGGTTGCCCGCCACGGCCGCAGGTAAACATGGGGCCGCTGCAAGATATTCCGCATGTGGACATTTTGCGTCCGGTCACGCGGGCGGCGCGCACCGCGCGGATTGCCGATCAAGTGCTGCGCGAGCTCGATGAAATGGTAGCCCGCGCCGAAGGCGATGCCGGCGAGCCCGGGCCGGTCTATATCGAAATCCCGACCGACGTGCTGCGCGAAACCGTTCCGCCGGCACTCATTCTCGAGGAACATCTTCGTGCCAAACCGAATCGCATTTTGGCGCCGGCCCAGGATTTGATCCGCGCTGCTCGCGACGCGTTGTGGAGCGCAAAGAAGCCACTGGTGATGACCGGGCGTGGCGCGCGGCGTGCGGGTCCGGCAATCCTTCTGCTGCTCGACCGGTTGGGAGCGCTCTATCTCGACACGCAGGAAAGTCGCGGCCTCGTTCCTGGTGACCATCCGAGCTTCGTCAGCGCCGTGCGCGGCCGCGCGATGCAGGAGGCCGATCTCGTCCTCGTGATCGGACGGAAGCTCGACTATCAGATGGGCTACGGCTCTCCCGCCGTATTTCCAAACGCGCGCTTCATCCGCATTGCCGACAATGCGGGCGAGCTGATCGACAACCGCCGCGCCGAAGTGGAGATCCTCGGCGATCCCGGCCTGACGCTCGATGCAATTGTGGAGAGCGCGGGCAACCGGACGCCTGCAGCGGACCGCGCATGGGCGGAATCGATGCGCGGCGAGCATCGTGCGCGGAATCAGAAATATGCCGATGGTCTCGCGAAGACCCCGCCGGGGCGCGACGGCAAGATGCATCCGAACCGCATATTCGCCGCGATCCGCAATGTCTTTCCCCCCGATACGATCGCCATCGCTGATGGCGGCGACATCCTGAGTTTTTCTCGGCTGGGGCTTTCGGCAAGCACTTATATGGACTCCGGCGCATTCGGCTGCCTGGGCGTCGGCGTGCCGTTCGCGATCGCCGCCGCGCTTGCCTATCCGGGCCGCCCGGTTGTCTCGGTGAATGGCGACGGCGCGTTCGGCATCAATGCCATGGAAGTCGATACGGCAGTCCGGCATGGCGCGCGCTGCGTATTTGTCGTCGCGAACAATGCTGCCTGGAATATCGAACGTTACGATCAGGAAGCGAACTATGGCGGCCGGGTCGTTGGCACGACGCTCCGCCATTCCGATTATGCTGGCCTGGCACGTGCGCTCGGCGCGCACGGCGAGCGGGTCGAGGATCCAGCCAAGCTGACCGAGGCGCTCCGGCGCGCGCTGGAGAACGCCCCTGCCCTGGTCGATGTGGTGGTTTCACAGGATGCGGTCTCGTCTGATGCGAAGAAGGGCCTCGGATTCGTCCCGGACTATCAGGCGCTCATCGATTGGAACGAGGCCGAACGCAAACGCCGCGGCCTCTGAGGACGATCGCGATGGAAAGCTGGACGTTCCCGCCGGCCTATGACGCCAACTACTTGCCGCCGCGCGAGCAGCGCTACTGGTTCCCCAAGCGCGAGACGATGGAGCCGGCGGCACGCCAGGCGGCGATCGTCGAACGCCTGCGCGAGGTGATGCGTTACGCCTATGCCAATTCGTCCTTCTACCGGAAGAAGTGGAACGATGCCGGCGTTCATCCCGATCAGATCACGTCCCTCGAAGCTTTCGAGAAGGTTCCGGTCGTCACCAAGGCGGAGTTGCGCGCCTCGCAGGCCAAGGCGCCGCCCTTCGGCGAGTATCTGTGCGTGCCGGAGTCCGAGATTCATCACGTGCACGGCACTTCAGGGACGACCGGGAGGCCCACGGCTTTCGCCGTCGGCCGGCGAGACTGGCAGGTAATTGCGGAGAACCATGCGCGCATCCTCTGGGGTATGGGGTTGCGGCCCGGCGACACGGTGTTCGTTGCCGCGATCTTCAGTCTCTATCTCGGCTCCTGGGGCGCGATGCTGGGAGCCGAGCGGCTCCGCGCGCGCAGCTTTCCGTTCGGGGCCGGCGCGCCGGGTATGACCGCGCGCGCCGCGATGTGGCTATCGGCGGTCAAACCGCAGGGCTTCTACAGTACGCCGTCCTACGCTCTGCGGCTTGGCGAGGTCGCAATCGAGGAAGGACTCGATCCGCGCCAGTTCGGACTGAAGGCGATGTTCTTTTCCGGAGAGCCCGGCGCGTCAATCCCCTCGGTGCGCGACCGGATCGCGGAACTCTTCGCCGCGCAGGTGTTCGATTGTGGCACTATGGCCGAAATGACGCCCTTCATGAGCGCGGCTGCGACGCGCGAGAGTGCCGACGGCATGCTGCTCTGGCAGGACATTGTCTATCATGAGGTCTGCGACCCGGGGACGTTCGCGCGCGTGCCTTACGGCAAGCAGGGAACGCCGGTCTACACGCATCTCGAGCGCACGTCGCAGCCGATGATCCGGCTCGCTTCCGGCGATCTCACGCATTGGGTGAACGAGCCGACGGGTTGTGGGCGGACCTATCCGTGCCTACCGAAGGGCATCTATGGGCGCATCGACGACATGTTCCAGATCCGCGGCGAGAACATTTATCCTTCCGAAATCGATAACGTCTTGAATTCTGCAGCCGGCTATGGCGGCGAACACCGGATCGTGATTACGCGCGAGCGCACGATGGACGAGCTGTTGATCCGCGCCGAGTATTCGGCCGAGCTGCAGGCGCAGGGCGACGCGGCGGTCGCATCCTTCGGCCGAAAAATCGGCGAGGCCTTGCACAAGGTGCTCGGCGTGCGCGCGAAGATCGAAACGGTAACGCCCGGAACGTTCCCGCGCACCGACTTCAAGGCGAGGCGCGTGATCGACGATCGCGACCTGTTCCGCGAGATCCACGGGCGTCTTGAAAAGACTTCATAGATCGGTCGTGCAGATGAAACTTCCCCGCAATTTCTTCCGCCCGCTCGCCATCGGTGCGCCGGCGCCGCCGCGCGAGCTGCCGGTGCGGCTCGAGCGCATGATCCATTTCGTACCGCCGCACAACGACAAGCTCCGCGCCAAGGTGCCGGAGCTGATCAAAGAAGTGGACGTGGTGCTCGGCAATCTCGAGGACGCGATCCCCGCGGAGTCGAAGCTGGCCGCGAGAGCAGGCTTCATCGAGCTGGCGCGCCAGAACGAATTCGGCTCCACCGGGCTCTGGACCCGCATCAATGCGCTGAACAGTCCGTGGGCGTTCGACGACCTGGTCGAGATCGTGGGCGCCGTGGGTGCCAAGCTCGACGTGATCATGCTGCCCAAGGTCGACGGCCCTTGGGACATTCACTATCTCGATCAGTTGCTGGCGCAGCTCGAGGCCAAGCATTCGCTGAAAAAACCGATTCTGATTCACGCGATTCTGGAAACCGCCGAAGGCGTGATGAACGTGGAGGTGATCGCGAGCGCCTCCCCGCGTCTGCACGGGATGAGCCTCGGTCCGGCGGACCTGGCCGCCTCGCGCCGCATGAAGACTACGCGCGTGGGCGGCGGCCACCCGGACTACAAAGTGCTCGCCGATCCCGGCACCGGCGCGCGGCCTGCGCACCAGCAGGATCTCTGGCACTACACCTTCGGCCGCATGGTCGATGCCTGCGCCGCCAACGGCATCAAGCCGTTCTACGGCCCGTTCGGCGATTTCGCCGACCCGGAAGGCTGTGAGGTGCAATTCCGCAGCGCCTTCATCCAGGGCTGCGTCGGCGCCTGGTCGCTGCACCCGAGCCAGATCGAGATCGCCAAGCGCGTGTTCAGCCCGGACCCGGCCGAGGTCGCCTTCGCCAAGCGCATCCTCGCGGCCATGCCCGACGGTACCGGCGCCGTGATGCTGGACGGCAAGATGCAGGACGACGCCACCTGGAAACAGGCCAAGGTGATGGTGGACCTGGCCCGGCTGGTGGCGGCCAAGGACCCGGCCCGCGCGGGTCTCTACGGCCTGTGACCAAAAAGACAAAGTCGCGCTGAAAAATGCGTGCGGCCGCGGCCGGCGTCGGTCCGCCGGCTTGTGCTGCCACAATTGGCGGCTAGGCTTTGATGATGAAGACTCGGCACGCCCGTTTCCGAATCGGCCAGGTCGTCCGCCACCGCCTGTTTCCGTTTCGCGGCGTGGTGTTCGACATCGATCCGGAATTCAACAACACCGAGGAATGGTGGCGCTCGATCCCGGAATCGGTGCGTCCGTCCAGGGATCAGCCGTTCTATCACCTGCTGGCCGAGAACGCGGAGACCGAGTACATCGCCTACGTCTCCGAGCAGAACCTGGTCGCCGACGATTCCGGCGAGCCGCTGCGCCATCCGGAATTACCCGAACGCTTCGATCAGGACGACGAAGGCGGCTACCGCGCCCGCGACCGCCATCTGCACTGACCCGAAAAGCCGAACGGCGCGCGAAGCTCGCGCGCCGCTCGATTGATTCCGGAACGCTCCGAAGGATCAGCGCTGCGCCGGCGCCGGCGCGGTAGGCGCGGTCGGTTGCGTCGCCTCGAGGCGCTTGCGCTGCTCCTCGGCCTTCTTTTGCAGCTCCTCTTGCAGCTTCTTCTGCTGTTCCTCGATCACCTTCGGATCGATCGGCGGGCCGTCATAGGCCTTGGCGAAATCCTTGAGCACGAGCGTGAAGTTCACCGTGCGGCCGACCTGGTTGATCGCCTGCACGATCAGCGCCTGGCCCTTCTTCATGCTGGTGATGAAGTCGGCGTTGATCTCGGCGTCGCCGTAGCAGGCGTTGGGAAAGCAGATCGCGAAGCGCGCCGCCGCCGGCTGGCCCTGATCGATGATCACGCGCATGCCGGGCTGCAGCAGCATGCCGGGCGGCACCGCGATGATGAACTGCTTCTTCGGATCGTCCTGCACCTCGCGCACGGCGACCGAGGCGAGGAACTGGCCGGTCTCGGCGCGGATCTCCTGGGTGATCAGGCAGACGTCCTTGTTCTCCTGCGGATCCTTGCTGCAGATCCGGGTCCACGGGGTCGGGATCGCGGCGGCCTGCTGCACGTTGGGATCGGGAGTGACCTGGGCGGGGGCTGCCGGCTGCGTGGGTTGCGCGGTCGGCGCGGTCGGGGGCTGTTTCTGCTTCTGTTGCGCCGTCGGTGCGGGCTGTTTCTGCTTCGGCGTCGGCGTGATCGGCTGCTGCGCGAGCGCCGCGCCGCCGATCCCGAACGCCACCAGCACGGCGGAGGCCGCGGTCATACGCGCGGCGAACGAACGAATGCTCATGAGCTTCCCCTGTTAGCGATTTCCCGTGACGGGCGCTGCCCCGGAACTCGAAACCACGCACCCGCGGCGTCCCCCTTGGGCAGGCGACGCTTTTATAGGCGCGACCTGTCAAGGGCAATTGCGGCGGTAGCGTGACACGGCCGGCCCCGCTTGGCCGGCGGACGCTATGGTATCGTGCCGCTGCCGATGTTTCGAATCGAATCGCGGAGCCGGAAGCGCCGATCGCAAGCGCAGCGGGCGACGCCGCCCGCGGGCAAAGGCCTTGCGCTGCATCGCCTCTGGGTCGGGGCGGCGGCGCTGTTTGCGCTCACGCTGGCATCGAACGCCGCGGGCGAGCCCCGCCATGCCATCGCCATGCACGGCGACCCGGCCTACCCGCCCGGCTTCAGCCATTTCCGCTACGTGAACCCGGACGCCCCCAAGGGCGGGCGGCTGGTGCAGGGAGCGCTCGGCACGTTCGATAGCCTGAACCCGTTCATCGTGCGCGGATCCGCGTTCCAGCAGGTGCGCGGCTACGTGACCGAGAGCCTGATGGCGCGCGGCCACGACGAGCCGTTCACGCTCTACGGCCTGATCGCGGAATCGGTCGAGACCGACGCGGCGCGCAGCTATGTGATCTTCCGCATCGATCCGCGCGCGCGCTTCTCCGACGGCAAGCCGGTCACGCCCGAGGACGTGCTGTTCACCTGGCGGCTGTTGCGCGACAAGGGCCGGCCCAACCACCGCACCTATTACGCCAAGGTGACGAAGGCCGAAGCGATCGGCGAGCGCGCGGTGCGCTTCGAGTTCGGCGCCGAGGGCGACCGCGAGCTGCCGCTGATCCTCGCACTGATGCCGGTGCTCGCCAAGCACGCGACCGACGCGGACCGCTTCGAGGAGACGACGTTCACGCCGCTGCTCGGCAGCGGGCCCTATGTCGTGGCCGAGGTCCGGCCGGGCGAGAGCGTCACGCTCAAGCGCAACCCGGAATATTGGGGGCGCACGCTCGCGGTGAACCGCGGCCTCAACAATTTCGACGAGCTCAAGTTCGACTACTACCGCGACGGCAATACCTGGTTCGAGGCGTTCAAGCGGAAGCTCTACGACGTACGCTTCGAGGCCGATCCCGGACGCTGGGCGACGCAATACGATTTCCCGGCGGCGCGCGCCGGCCTGGTGCGCGAAGGCATCGTGACCGGATTGCCGAAGCCGGACTTCAGCCTGGTCTTCAACACGCGGCGGGCGATCTTCTCGGATGTGCGCGTGCGCGAGGCGCTGATCGAGCTGTTCGATTTCGAGTGGGCGAACAAGAATCTCTACTATTCCGCCTATCGGCGCTCGGCGAGCTTCTTCGAGGGTTCGGAGCTTTCCGCGCGCGGCCGGGTCGCGGACGCGCGCGAGCGCGCGCTGCTGGCGAAGTTCCCGGGCAGCGTGCGGGCGGACGTGATCGAGGGCCGCTACGTTCCGCCGGTCTCCGATGCATCGGGGCGCGACCGGGAGCGGCTCAGGCGCGCGCTCGCGCTTCTCGAAGACGCCGGATGGACCTTGCGCCAGGGCGCGCTCGAGGACCGCGCCGGCAAGGCGTTCGAATTCGAGATTCTGGTGGCGACCAAGGACGACGAGCGGCTCGCGCTCGCCTATGCGCGCATGCTGAAGCGCGCCGGCATCGAGGCCGCGGTGCGCAACGTCGACGTCACCCAGTACGATCGCCGGCGGCAGACCTTCGACTTCGACATGTTGCCCTATACCTGGGGGCAATCGCTGTCGCCGGGCAACGAGCAGATTTTCTATTTCGCATCGCAGAGCGCCGACATCGAGGGCACCCGCAACTACATGGGCGCGAAGAGTCCGGCGATCGACGCCATGATCGAAGCGCTGCTCTCGGCGAGCTCGCGCGAGGAATTCGTGTCGGCGGTGCGCGCGCTCGATCGGCTGCTGGTCTCGGGCATGTACGTGGTGCCGCTCTATCATCTGCCCGCACAGTGGATCGCGCGCTGGCCCGAGATCCAGCGGCCGCGCGAGGCTTCGCTCTATGGCGCGCTGCCGGAGACCTGGTGGCGCGCGCCGGTTCGTTGAGGCCGAGATGACGCCGATGAACGGACCATCACCCGGCAGCGGTTCCGACCTTGCGGTCCCGCTCGACGCCGTGTTCCGGCGCAACGCGCTGGCGCGGCCGGAGGCGGTGGCGCTGCTCGATCCGCCGGATCGCGAAGCCTTCACCGAGGGGCTGCCGCGGCGAACCACTTACGCCGGCGCGGACGCCGCGGTGGGGCGGCTCGCGCACCGGCTCGTGGAGCTCGGGCTGCCGCGCGGCGCCGTGGTCGGGCTCCAGTTCCCCAATATCGTCGAGCAGGTGATCGCGCTTCTTGCGGTTGAACGTGCCGGCATGGTGGCGGCGCCGCTGCCGCTGGCCTGGCGCAAGCCCGACCTCGTTCGCGCGCTCTCGCTGATCGAAGCCGCGGCGTTGCTCACCGTCGCGCGCGCCGGCGACGAGCTGCCGGCGGCGAACGCGGCCGCGGCGGCGGCCGAGGTCTACTCGCTGAGTTTCCCGTGCGCGTTCGGCGACCAGCTCCCCGACGGCGTGATCGCGCTCGACATCGACCATGACGAGGCGGAAGCGAGCCATGCTCCCCTGCCGGCGGCGGCGGAATCTCCGGATGCGATCTCGATGCTCACCTTCGACGCCGACGCAAACGGGCCGGTCGTGGTCGGCCGCAGCCACGCGGAATGGATCGCGGCCGGGCTCGGAATCCTGATCGAAGCGAAACTCCCCGCCAAGGCCACGATCGTCTCCTGCTTGCCGCCCTCCTCGCTCGCCGGCATCGGCGGCGGGTTGGTGCCGTGGCTGCTCACCGGCGGCACGCTGCAACTGGTGCACGGGTTTTCGCCGCCCGCGCTCGAGCGCGCGCTGCCGCCGCGGCCGGCGCGCGCGTGTCTCTTGGCTCCGGCCGGCGGGCTCGCGGCCGTGCGGGCCTCGGCGCCGGGAGAATTTTCTGCGCTCATCGCGGTACAGCGCGGGCCGGCGGTTCGCTTCGACCCCGGCGCCGGCGACGGCGCGCTGGTCGATCTGCACGCGTTCGGCGAGACCGGCGCGATCGCGCGGCGGCGGACGCGGCGCGAGCGGGTGGAGTCGATCCCGATCGGCCGGGTTTCGGTCGCGGGCGGGCCGGCGGCGCCGGTCGGCGTCGAAACCCGGATCGAGGCCGACGGCACGGTCGCGCTGCGCGGCGCCATGGTGCCGCACCGGCCGTTTTCGCCCGCCGGCGCGCGGGCGCTCGCGATCGGCGGGGACGGATTCGTGCGCACGAACTGCCGCTGCCGGGCGGAGAACGCATTCGGCCTGGTGGTCGAGTCCGGACCTGCGGGCGTGGCGACGATCGGCGGCTTGCGCTTCGGGCTCGACGATTTGGCGGCGCGGATCAAGGCGGTCGCGCCGTCGGCGACGATCGCTTATATTCCCGATCCGGTGCTCGGCGGCCGTCTCGTGGTCGAGGCCGAGGACGCAGCGGCGGCGGTTTCCGCATTGGAGTCGGCCGGGTTCGCGCAAGTCGTCCTCGATGCGGTGGCGCCGCTCAAGGCCGCGCGGCGCATGGCGGGGTGAAGATGAGTGCGGGGTCTCCGATCGTCATCGACGTCGTCTCCGACGTGGTCTGTCCCTGGTGCTACATCGGCAAGCGCCGGCTGGAGCGCGCGCTTGAACTGCGGCCCGAGGTGGCGGTCGAGATCCGCTGGCGGCCGTTTTTCCTGAACCCCTGGGTGCCGCGCGAAGGCATGAGTCGCGACGACTATCTGGAAACCAAGTTCGGCTCGGTCGAGGCCTATAAGACGATGGCGAAGCGGGTGGCCGCGGCGGCGGCGGCCGAGGGTCTTGTTTACGCGCTCGACAAGATCGCGCGCCAGCCGAACACCATCGACTGCCATCGCCTGATCCTGTGGGCGCACGCGCGCGGCGATGCGGCCGCAATGAAGCAGCGGCTGATGCAGCTCTATTTCGCCGAGGGCGCGGATCTCTCCGACCGCGAGGTGCTGGCCGAGGCCACGCGCGCGGGCGGGCTCGATCCCGATCAAGTGCGGCGCGATCTCGCAAGCGACAAGGACGTGGACCTGGTGACGCAGGAGGCCGAGCGCGCCGCGCAGGCGGGAATCGGCGGGGTGCCGTTCTTTATTTTCAACAACCGGCTCGGCGTTTCCGGCGCGCAGGCGCCGGAGGCGCTGGCGGAGGCCCTCGACCGGGCGCGGGCGGAAACCGTGCCGTCATCCTGAGGTGCCGTCGCGTAGCGACGGCCTCGAAGGATGACGGCCAAGCGAAGGGCTGCGTCGTCATCCTTCGAGGCTCGCGGCCCCGGACAAAAGCTCCGGGGCCGCTCGCACCTCTGGATGACGACGGCCTGACTCACGCCGCTTGCGCGCGCTCGGCGATGCGGACCAGGTTTTCGAGCAACTCCTTGGTCCCGCGCATGCGCTCCGGCACCGTGTCCCAGTCGCGGAACATGACGACATTCTGATCCGGCCGCACGCGCGCGGCCGAATGCGGGTCGGCGATCCAGGCGATCAGGCCGTCGGGATTCTTGAACACGCCGCCGCGGAACGCGACCAGCGCGCCCTTGGGCCCGGCCTCGATGCGCTCCACGTTGGCGCGGCGGCAGAGCGCCTTGATGGCGACGATCTCCAGAAGCGCCTTCACGTCTTCGGGCAACGCGCCGAAGCGGTCGATCAATTCGGCGGCCACGGACTCGATCTCGGCCGGCTGTTCGAGATCGGCGAGCCGGCGATAGAGCCCGAGGCGCACCGCGAGATCGGGCACGTAACCTTCCGGGATCATCACCGGGGTGCCGACCGCAATCTGCGGCGACCACTTGTCGGGCGCCGGCGCCGCGAGGCCGGCTTCCAGCTGCGCCACCGCTTCGGCCAGCATTTCCTGATAGAGTTCGTAGCCGACCTCGCGGATGTGGCCGGACTGCTCCTGGCCCAGGAGATTGCCGGCGCCGCGAATGTCGAGATCGTGCGAAGCGAGCTCGAAGCCGGCGCCGAGGCTGTCGAGCGCCTGCAGCACCTTCAGCCGCCGCTCGGCCTGCACCGTCACCGCCCGCTCCGCCGGCAGCGTGAAGATCGCATAGGCGCGCGTCTTCGAGCGCCCTACCCGGCCGCGCAACTGGTAGAGCTGCGCAAGACCGAAGCGGTCGGCGCGGTTCACCACCAGCGTGTTCGCGGTCGGAATATCGAGGCCCGACTCCACGATCGAGGTCGAGAGCAGGACGTCGTAGGCGCCGTCATAGAACGCGCCCATGACGTCGCCGAGCGCCTTGGCCGCCATCTGGCCGTGGGCGACGGCGACCTTCACCTCGGGCACGTTCCGGTCCAGGAACCGCTTGGCCTCGGGCAGGTCCTCGATCCGCGGGCAGACATAGAAGGCCTGGCCGCCGCGATATTTCTCGCGCAACAGCGCCTCGCGCACGATCAAGCTGTCGAACGGCGTCACGAAGGTGCGCACCGCGAGCCGGTCGACCGGCGGGGTCGCGATGATGGAAAGCTCGCGCACGCCGGCGAGCGCCAATTGCAGGGTGCGCGGGATCGGCGTGGCGGTGAGCGTCAGCACGTGCACTTCGTTGCGGAGCTGCTTCAAGCGCTCCTTGTGGGCGACGCCGAAATGCTGCTCCTCGTCCACCACCACGAGGCCGAGGTCCTTGAACGCGACCGATTTTGCCAGCAGCGCGTGGGTGCCGATCGCGATGTCGACGCTGCCGTTGCTGAGGCCCTGCTTCACCTTGGCGAGCTCGCCGGCCGAAACCAGGCGCGAGGCATGCACGATCCGCACCCGGAAGCCGCGGAAGCGATCCGAGAAGGTGCGGAAGTGCTGGCGCGCGAGCAGCGTGGTCGGCACCACCACCGCGACCTGCTTGCCGTTCATGACCGCGACGAAGGCCGCGCGCAGCGCGATCTCGGTCTTGCCGAAGCCAACGTCGCCGCACACCAGCCGGTCCATGGGCCGGCCCAGGCTAAGATCGTCGAGCACGGCCGCGATCGCGTCCTTCTGGTCGTCGGTCTCGTGATAGGGAAAGCGCGCGCAAAATTCCTCGAACGCGCCCTCGGGCGGCGCCAGGCGCGGCGCCTGGTGCAGCTTGCGCGCGGCAGCGACGCGCAGCAGCGCCTCGGCCATTTCGAGCACGCGCTTTTTCAGCCGTGCTTTCCGGGTCTGCCAGCCGACCCCGCCGAGGCGGTCGAGCTCGGCGCCCGCCTCCTCCGAGCCGTAACGGGTTAGAAGATCGAGGTTCTCCACCGGCAAGAACAGCCGGTCGCCGCCGGCATAGTGGATCTCGAGACAGTCGTGCGGCGCGCCGAGCACCTCGATGGTCTTCAGTCCCACGAAGCGGCCGATGCCGTGATCGACGTGCACGACGAGGTCGCCGGCGGCGAGGCTGGTGAGCTCGGCGATGAAATCCTGGGCGCGGCGCTGCCGGCGCGGCGGCCGCGCCAGGCGGTCGCCGAGCACGTCCTGCTCGGAAATGAGCGCCGCATCCGCGCTCTCGAACCCGCGCTCGAGGCCGAGCACCGCGAGCCCGATTGCGGGCGGCGCAAGCGCCAGCGCCGCGGGCCAGCTCGCGACGATGCGGAGGTCAGTCAGGCCGTGATCCGCGAGCACGTGGCCGAGACGTTCGCGCGAGCCCTCGCTCCAGGCCGTGAACAGCACGCGCTGGCCGTTGGCGGCAAGCGCGCGCGCGTGCGCGACCGCGGCATCGAACACGTTCTTGCTCTCGTCGGTGCGCTCGGGCGCGAAGTCGCGGCCCGGCCGCGCGCCGGTCGCGATCACATCGGCGGCCTCCGGCACGGCGAACGGCGAGAGCCGCGCCAGCGCTGCTTCGCCGAGTTGACGCTGCCAATCCTGGTCGGAGAGATAGAGCGGCTGCGGCGGCAGCGGCTTATAAAGCGGCGTCAGGTTCCGCTCGTAGGCCTCGTGCCGCGCGCCGAAATAGTCGGCGATCTGGTCGAGGCGCGTGCGTGCGGCCTCCTCGACTTGCGGCTCGAGCACGACGGCTGAGCCCGGCAGGTAGTCGAACAGAGTTTCGAGCCGCTCGTAGAACAGCGGCAGCCAATGCTCCATGCCGGGATGGCGCCGGCCCTCGCTCACCGCCTCGAACAGCTCGTCGCCCTCGGTCAGGCCGCCGAAGGCGGCGTGATAGCCGCGGCGGAAAAGGCGCACCGCCTCGGCGTCGAGACGCGTTTCGCTTGACGGCACCAGTTCGAGCCGGAACAGGCTTCCGGTGGTGCGCTGGGTCTCGGCGTCGAAGCTCCGGATCGATTCCAGCGTGTCGCCGAAGAAATCGAGCCGCACCGGCGTTTCCATGCCGGGCGCGTAGAGATCGACGATGCCGCCGCGCACCGCGTATTCGCCGGTGTCGCGGACGGTGGAGCTGCGCGCGAAGCCATTGAGCTCGAGGAAGCGGACGACCGAATTCATGCCGGGCGCGTTGCCGGCCTTGAGCGAAAGCGTGGACGCGGCCACGAACGCGCGCGGCGGCACCCGCTGCAACACGGCGTTGACGGTGGAAAGCACGAGCGGGCGCGCGGCCGCGCCGTTGCGCGCGAGCTTGGCGAGCGTCGCCATGCGCCGCGCCGAGACCGCGGCGTTGGGCGACATCCGGTCATAGGGCAGGCAGTCCCAGGCCGGGAACGCCAGCACCTCGAGCTCGGGCGCAAAGAAGGCGAGCGCGCGCTCGAGCGCGCTCATGCGCTCGACATCGCGGCAGATGACCAGGAGCTGCGCCGCGCCCGCTTCCGCGCGCAGGCTCTTCGCGAGATCGGCGATCACCACGCCTTCGAAGCCGTCGGGAACCCCGCTGATCGTGAGCGGGCGGCCGGGCGCGAGCTTGGCGGCGGGCGAGCGCAGGTTCATGGCTCGGCCCGGCCGCGGCCTTCGAGATGGAACGCGCGGAGCCGGCGAAAGAGGGCTGAGTCGTGGGTCGCGGGCGTCGGCTCGCCGCCGGTGATCCAGGCGTAGAGATCGGGGTCCGGCACTTCCAGGAGCGCCTCGAACACCGCGATCTCCTCGGCGGTGAAACTCGCGGCGTCCGCGTCGGCGAAGCGGCCGAGCAAGAGATCGAGCTCGCGCGTGCCGCGGTGCCAGGCGCGGAAGCGGAGCCGCTTCCGCCGCATTTCCAGGTCCTCGTTCGCCGGTCCGCGCTTGCTCATGCCGAACGCCAAAAGCCCGGACGGGGCCGGGCGGAGGAGATATAAGACGTCGTTCTGCGAAAGTCAGCCGGTCCAGCGACCCCACCCTTCGAGACGCCCTCGCTGCGCTCGGGCTCCTCAGGGTGAGGTCGCGACTTTCTCGGCCTCATCCTGAGGAGCGGCCGCAGGCCGCGTCTCGAAGGATGAGGCCGGTTGCGAGTTGCACCCCCTTCCGCCACCTTCGCTTGCGATGCGCCCCGCGATCCTGAACCCGCTGTTCGCGCCCCTGACCAAGCTTCCCGGCATCGGGCCGAAGCTCGTCAAGCACTACGAGCGGCTGTTCGACCGGCCGGAGCCGCGGGTGATCGATCTCTTGTTTCACCTGCCCTATTCGGCGATCGACCGGCGCGCGCGGCCGAAGCTCAATGAAGTGATTCCCGACACCGTCGCGACCGTGGAGGTCACGATCGAGGCGCACCGGCCCGGCCGCGGCCGCGCGCCGCATCGGATCGCCGCGGCGGACGACACCAACACGCTCGAGATCGTCTATTTCAACATTCCGGCCGAGCGGCTGGAGAAGATGTATCCGCTCGGCGAGAAACGCTGGGTCTCGGGACGGATCGGCCTCTATGACGGCCGCCTGCAAATGGTGCACCCGGACCGGGTGGTGGACGAGGCCGGGCTCAAAGATTTGCCCGAGCTCGACCCGGTCTATCCGCTGACCGAGGGGCTGGCCGCCGGCAACCTGCGCCGCGCCGCCGCGGGCGCGCTGAAATTGGTTCCCGCGCTGCCCGAGTGGCTCGACCCCGCGTTTCGGGCGCAGCGCGGCTTCGCTTCGTTCGCTGAAGCGGTGAAACGCGCGCACGCGCCGGAGCAACCCGGCGATGTCGCGCCGGAATCGAAATTCC
>JAHFPN010000182.1 GCA_023269635.1 Hyphomicrobiales bacterium
GCTTCGCGTCGCTCGAGGAGATCGCGAACACGCGCGCGCCGGCGAGCCGTGCGAATTGCAGCGCGAAGATCGAGACCCCGCCGGTGCCCTGGATCAGCACGCTCTCGCCGGCGCGCACCGGGATCTGCTCCATCAGCGCGTGCCAGGCGGTGAGCGCGGCGCACGGCAGGCAGGCGGCTTCCTCGAGCGAGAGATGCTCGGGCACCTTTAGGAGGCCGCTCTCGTGCAGGACGATCTTCTCCGCGAGCATGCCCTTGCCGCCGCCGCCGAGGGCGGAGAGCGGATCGCGGTTCCTCACGTCGCCGTACATCCAGTTCTGGAAGAAGGTCGCGACCACTCGGTCGCCCGCCTTGAAGCGGGTAACGCCGGGCCCGATCGCCTCGACCGTGCCGGCGCCGTCCGAGAGCGGCACCAGCGGCGTCTTCACCCCGCTGCCATAGCCGCCGCGCGTCATCACGAGGTCGCGGTAGTTGAGCGACACGGCCGCAACCCGCATCAGCACCTCGCCCGGCCCGGGCGCGGGGTCGGGCAGTTCCACGATCGCGAGTCCGCCGGGGCCGGAGAACTCTTTCAATTGATAGGCGCGCATTCGCTCACCATGTGTGCCCGGGTCCGGGCGCTTCAGGATACCAATAGGCCGGCGGGGTCGCCGGCCGCCTCGGCGGCTGGCCGGCCGGGACCGCGCTCGTGGGCCGCTCGAGGATCTCGAGATACATTTTCAGATCCTTGGTCGCGTCGATGAAGGCGAAGCGCGTGCCGCGGAAGCTGAAGGTCATCAGCGTGTCGCAGCCGCGCTTGCCGAAGCGCTCGACCACCTCATCGAACTTGTGGCTGGCGTGCTGCACCAGCACGTGGTGCACGCCCTCGCCGCGCTGGTCGAGGAATTCCTGATAGGGCGATGGCCCCTCGACCGGCTGGATGATTTCCCACATGCGATCCTTGGTCCAGGTGAGCGCGAGCTTGACCCGGAAACTCGCCGGCTTGCCGCGCACCACGATATTGGTCACGTCCGGCGGCCCGAAATCATAGATCGCCCAGGGCCCGATCCCGGCCAGCTCCACGAACTTCTTCATCGTGGCGTCGAGGTCGCGCACCACCACGCACACTTGGGCCTGGTCGGTGATCAGGCGCTCGATCGGGGCGATCATGCGAGTTCCCAATTTGTGTCGTTCCCGCGCAAGCGGGAACCCATAACCACCGACCGAGCGGTCTTTGCACCGCGGTGTCTATGGGTCCCCGCTTTCGCGGGGACGACGGGAAGGAGTGTAATCGGCCGCGCCTGTTTTTCCATACTGCTCAAGTCTTCGCGGCCAGCTCGACATCGACCACGCACACCACCTGGCCGACCTGCGCCACCGCTCCTTCGGTCACGCTGATCTCGAGCAACGTGCCCGGCGCGGTCGCCTCCACCTCCTCCGTCACCTTCTCGGTCTCGAAGTCATAGAGTCTGTCGCCCGGCCCGAAGCGCTCGCCCGGCTGCTTGTGCCATTTCACGATGGTGGCTTCCTCCATGTTCATGCCGACGCGGGCGAGCTTGAGGCTCGTTCTCATCGCTCAGCCTCAGCGGCCCACGAGCGCGGCTGCCGCGGCCGCGATCTTGGCGGGGTTCGGGAGCACGTTCTTCTCGCTTGCGGGCGCATAGGGCATGGCCACGTTCGGCACGGTGACCCGCTTCGGCGGGGCTTTCAGCGCCGAGAACGCCTTGTCGGCCACCACCGCGCAAATGTGGCTCGCGGCGCTGCAGCGGTCGCGCGCCTCGTCCACCACCACGAGCCGGCCGGTCTTCTGCACCGACGCGATGATCCCGTCCTCGTCGAGCGGGACCAGCGTGCGGATGTCGATCACTTCCGGGTCGATGCCCTTGGCTTCGAGCTCCGGGATCGCGGCCAGCGCGTGCTTCACCATGGTGCCGATGGCGACCACGGTGACGTCGCGGCCGGGCCGCAGCACCGAAACCTTGCCGAGCGGGATCGTATAGTCCTCGTCCGGAACTTCCGCGGTTTCCGCGCCGCGGCCGCCGGCTTCGAGAAAGAACGTAGGATTCTTGCCGCGCAGCACGGTCTTCAAGAGCCCCTTGGCGTCCGCCGGCGAGGCCGGCACCACCACGTTCACGCCGCCGAGATTCATGAGCAACGGATGCGGCGTGTCCGAATGCTGCGCCGCCGACGAGCGACCGCCGCCGTATCCGGCGAGAATCGTGATCGGCATGCTCATCTGGCCGCCGGTCATCAGCCTGAGTTTCGCCATCTGGTTCGCGATGGCGTCGAACCCGGTATAGATGAAGTTCGAGAACATCATATGCAGCACCACGCGATAGCCGCTCGCGGCCGCGCCCACGGCCATGCCGGTGAGCGTCGCCTCGCAGATCGGGGTGTTGCGGATGCGGCCCGGCCCGAAGCGCTCCAACAGCCCGAGCGTGTCGCCGAACATGGAGATTTCCACGTCCTCGCCGAACAGGATGATCTTCGGATCGCGCGCCATCTCCTCGGTCAGCGCGTCGTTGATCGCCTGGATGTAGCGCTTCTTCGCCATCTCAAGCCCGCTGCTCGTGGAACATGACCTCGAATACGAGGTTCGGGTCCGCGGGCTCGCCGGCCTCGGCGAATTGCGCCGCGTCCTCGACGATCGCGGCGATCTCCCGCTCGAGCGCGTCGACTTCGCGCTCGTCGAGAATCCCTTCGCCGCGCAGATAGGTCTTGAACAGTGCGATCGGATCGCGGCCGCGCCATTCCTCGACCTCGGCGCTCTCGCGATAGGCGGATTTCAAGAAGCTCTTCTCAGCCTCGAGATGCCCGTGCAGGCGGTAGGTGTGCGCCTCGATGAAGGACGGCCCGCCGCCCTTGCGCGCGCGCTCGATCGCGGCGCCCGCCGCGCCATGGACTGCGAGCACGTCGTTGCCGTCCACGCTCGCGCACGGGATCTTGAATGCGCGCGCGCGGTCGACGATGTCGCCGGCGGTCACCGTCGAGGTCGGCGAGAATTCGGAGAAGCGGTTGTTCTCGCACACGAAGATCATCGGCAAGTTCCAGAGCGTGGCGACGTTGAGCGTCTCCATGAGGGTGCCCTGGTTCGCCGCCCCGTCGCCGAAGAAGGCGACCGCCACGCGATCGCTGCGGTCGAGGGTCACCGCGTAGGCCGCGCCGCAGGTGATGGCCAGTCCGGCGGCCACGATGCCGTTCGCGCCCAGGATACCCTTGGAGACGTCGGCCACGTGCATGGAGCCGCCCATGCCGCGGCAGATGCCGCTGCGCTTGCCCCAGATCTCGGCCATCATGGCGCGCGGCGAGCCGCCCTTGGCGATGAAATGGCCGTGGCCGCGATGGGTGCTGGTGATGGTGTCGGAATCGCGCAGGTGCGCGCACACGCCGACCGCCACCGCCTCCTGGCCGATATATAGATGAACGCCGCCGGGCAACTTGCCGGCGTGGAAATCGGCGGACAGTCGCTCCTCGACCCGCCGCACCAGCAGCATTTGCCGCAAGAGCGGGACCAACACTTCCTTGGTGGCCGCGAAGTTCCGAGCGTCAGTTTTCATCGGCCACTCCGACGCTACGCTTCAATCGACGACCAGTCCGTCCGTTGCCTGTTTCAAGCGGCGTGCGTGGCGCGGCCGGCCGCGAGCGCCGCGATGGTCTCGTCGGTCGAGAGCACGTCGCCGAAGGTGACGAGCACGTTGGCGAGCGCCGCGTTGTGCTCCTCGTCGGTGAGCGTCGCGTTGGCGTCGGAAACCAGGATGGTCTTGTAGTTCAGCATCATGGCGTCGCGCGCGGTCGACTCGCAGCAGACATTGGTGAGCGTGCCCACCACCACCGCGGTGTCGATGCCGCGGCGCTTGAGCGAGCGGTCGAGGTCGGAGGCGCCCTGGATGAAGGCGCTGTAGCGCGTCTTCTCGGCGCGGATGTCGCTCGGCTGCACGTCGAGACCGGAATAGAGCGCGTGCCCCTTGGTCCCGCGCTCGAGCTCGGCCAGGACCTGCTCGCGCAGCGTCGGCGCGAGCCGCTGAAAATAGGCGCTCCAGGCATTGGCGACGCCGTTGAAGGTCATCTGCACCCAGGCCACGGTTCCGCCGGCGGCGCGGATCGCGGCCGCCAGGCGATTGACGTTCGGGACGATCTCGCGCGCGAACGGCACCTCGAGCGGCGCGCCCGGCAGCATGAAGATGTTCTGCAGGTCGATGACCACCAGCGCGGTCGAGGGCCCGGCAATGCGGTCATAGATATGCAGCCGGTCGCGGCGCGTGCGCACGCGCTTCATCACGTGGTCGGGAAATTCGATCTTGTGCATGCGCTTGCCCTCCCCGCCGGCGCCGCGACGGCGGCCGGTCCCTCGAGAATGCAATGATGCCGCGCGCGCCCGCGAACCGCAAAGCCCCGGTTCGCCGGCGGAAGTCCTCGAATGGTGGGAAGGCTGGCGGGAGCGACGGGACTCGAACCCGCGGCCTCCGGCGTGACAGGCCGGCGCTCTAACCAACTGAGCTACGCCCCCGGGAATAGCGCGGACTTAGGGGCCGCCCTCGGCCAAGTCAAGGAAACGGGCGGCCGGAGCCGGAGCCGCTCTGGAGCCAGAAATGCCCTGAATCCGGGCGGAATCGACCCTTCCGGTCTGCCCCAAAGCCGGGAAAAGCCCGGATTTCGGGGGTTGGCAGCACCAAATCGTCACAAAATGGTTGGAAATACTCAGCACGGACTAACCAAACCGGCCACGAATCGTATATGCGGGGCCGCGAATCTGTGATTCCAACGCCCAAGTCCTGGATAGGGGATCGCCCATGGCAGCCACCTCGCCGAAAGCCGCAACCGTCACGCTCAAGCATCTCGCCGCCGACCTCGCCGAAAAGCGCAAGATCGCGAAGAAGCAGGCCGAGACCATCCTGAACGACCTCGTCGATCTGATTACCGCCCAGCTCAAGAAGGGCACCCGCGTCCGCATGGTCGGCCTCGGCATCCTGCAGGT
>JAHFPN010000183.1 GCA_023269635.1 Hyphomicrobiales bacterium
GACGAACACCAGCCCTGCGTCCTCGGCCTGCACCAGGCCGGCGATTTCTTCCACCTTGCCCTTGCCGAGATAGGTCGCGGGCCGGATTTCGGCGAGCGGCACCACGCCGCTCTTGGCGACCGCAAGATCGATCGCGCGCGCCAGGCCGATCACCTCCTCGAGCCGAGCCTCGGCCGAGCGCAGCGGCCGCCCGATAGCCTTCGTCCGGCGGGCCGAATCCGGCACGATCACGATCGCCCGCAGGACCGAGCCCGCGCGCTCGCCGCGGACCGGTGCGCGGGCGGCCGCGCGTCTCGGCTTCAACTATTCCCGCTCCCCGGCCGAAGCCGCTTCCTCGGCCGGTTCGAACAATTGCACCGGCTGCCCCGGCATCACGGTGGAAATCGCATGCTTGTAGACCAGCTGCGAATGCCCATCGCGCCGGAGCAGGACGCAGAAATTATCGAACCAAGTCACGACGCCCTGCAGCTTGACGCCGTTCACGAGGAAAATCGTGAGCGGGGTCTTGTTTTTGCGGACGTGGTTGAGAAAGGTGTCTTGCAGGTTTTGCGTTCGTTCCGCCGCCATCGTGATTTTCCTTCTTGTTCATGGGCGAGCGATTGGCGCCGAGCTTTGCTGCCCGGGCGGGTGGGCCCGGATCTTGGCCCGGGTCTGCCGCAACCATTAGAAGGGTGAACGCCGTTGCGCGCAAGCCAAACTTCCGTGCACCGCGGGATGAAATCTGCCGGTCCCCGCGGCCGTCGCGCGCTCAGGAACATTCCGCGCTGTCGTGAAAACGCGCGCGCAGCGCGCGGGCCACCGGCCCCGGCCGGCCGTCGCCGATCGGCCGGCCGTCGATCTCGACCACCGGCATCACGATCTGGCTGGCCGCAGTGGCGAACGCCTCCCGCGCCGCGTGGCTCTCGGCCACCGAGAACGGCCGCTCCTCCACCTTGAGCCCCTGCTTGGCGGCGATCTCCAGCACCACGGCGCGGGTGATGCCCCGCAAAATGCCGAACTCCGCCGGCCGCGTGACGATCCGCCCGGCCGCGGTCACGATCCAGGCATTGGTGGCGGAGCCCTCGGTGACCAAGCCGTCCTGGTCCACGAACCAGGCCTCGCGCGCGCCCCGGTCGCGCGCCGCCTGGCGCGCGAGCACGTTCGGCAAGAGCGCGATGCTCTTGATGTCCACCCGTTCCCACCGATTGTCCGGCACCGTCACGACCGCGATCCCGGCTTCGGCGAGCGCTGCCTGCTTCACCGGATCGATCGCGCGCGCTGTGACCACCAGGCTCGGCCGCGTCCCCGGCGGCGGAAAGCCGTGGTCGCGACTTGCGACCCCGCGCGTCACCTGCAGATAGACGATACCATCCCGTACCCGGTTCTTCCGTACCGTCTCGCGCATCACCACGCCGAGCGCCGCACGCGCCAGCGGCATCGCGATCCGAAGTTCGGAAAGCGAGCGCGCCAGCCGATCGAGGTGCCGCCGCTCGTCCACGAGCCGGCCATGCCGCACCTCGCAGACCTCATAGACGCCGTCGGCGAACTGATAGCCGCGGTCCTCGACGTGCACCCTCGCCGCCGCATGCGGCAGGTAGCGGCCGTTCACATAGGCGATGCGGAACATGGATTGGATCGCGCTCAGCGCGGCCGCTCGTCGACGCCGAGCGCCTTGAGCTTGCGGTGCAGCGCCGAGCGCTCCATGCCGACGAACTCCGCGGTGCGCGAGATGTTTCCGCCGAACCGGCTGATCTGCGCGAGCAAGTACTGGCGCTCGAACGCTTCGCGCGCTTCGCGCAAGGGCAGGCTCATCAGATGCTCGCCGCCCTGCCCGTGCGGCATGCTCGGAACCAGCGCGCCCACGTCCGGCGGCAACATGCTCGCGGTCACTGTCGCCCCCGGATCGCCGCCGGCGAGAATCAGCAGCCGCTCCACGTTGTTGCGGAGCTGGCGCACGTTGCCCGGCCAGTCGTGTGACTGCAGCACGGCGAGCGCGTCGTCGCCCACCTTGCGCCGCGGCAGGCCGGTCGACGAGGAAATTTGCTCGAGGAAGTAATCCACCAGTTCCGCGATGTCCTCGCGCCGCTCAGCGAGCGGCGGCACCCGGATCGGCACCACCGAGAGCCGATGGAACAGATCTTCGCGGAAGCGCCCCTCCTCGATCTCGGCTTCGATATCGCGCGCGGTCGAGGATATGATGCGGACGTCCACTTGCACCTTGGTCGAGCCGCCGACGCGCAAGAATTGCTGTTCGGTGAGCACCCTCAAGATGCGGTTCTGCGTCTCGCGCGGCATGTCCGCGATCTCGTCGATGAACAGCGTCCCTCCGTGCGCCTCTTCGAGCGCGCCGATCTTGCCGGTGCCGTTGCCCTCGACTCCGAACAGCTCGGTTTCCATGCGCTCGGGCGTGATCGCCGCGGCGTTGATCACCACGAACGGGCCTTCGGCGCGCCCCGAGCTCGTGTGCACCATGCGCGCCGCCAGCTCCTTGCCCGAGCCCGCCGGCCCGACCACCAGGATGCGGCTGTTCGTCGGGGCCACCCGCTCGATGGTCTGCCGCAGCTGGTTCATGGCCGGCGACGAGCCGACCAGGCGCTGGGCGTGCGGCGCAAGCTGCTTCAGCGCCCGCACCTCGCGCTTCAGTCTGAGCGTCTCGAGCGCGCGGCTCGCCACCACGATCAGTCGGTCGGCATTGAACGGCTTTTCGATGAAATCGTAGGCCCCGCGCCGGATCGCGGCGACCGCGGTCTCGATCGTGCCGTGGCCCGAAATCATCACCACCGGCACTTCCGGATGTTGGCCCTTCATCACTTCGAGCAGCGCGAGCCCGTCCAGCCGGCTGCCCTCGAGCCAGATGTCCAGCAGCACGAGGTGCGGCCGGCGGGCGGCAATCGCAGCCAGCGCTTCGTCGGCGTCCTTGGCGGTGCGTGCCGCATAGCCCTCGTCGGTCAGGATGCCGGCCACCAGCTCGCGGATATCCGCCTCGTCGTCGACGATGAGAATGTCGGTCGCCATCGCTCAACTCGCGCTCGATACCGCTGCCTGCCCCGTCACCGCCGGCGCCGCCCCGTCGATCGCGAACCGCATGCGCACCCACGCCCCGTGGCCGCCCTCGGCGACCGCCGGCGCGTCGAAGAGCTCGACCCGGCCCCGGTGCTCCTCGAGAATTTTTCCCACGATCGCGAGCCCGAGGCCGGTGCCTTTTTCGCGGGTGGTGAAATAGGGCTCGAGCAGCTTCTCGCGGCTCTGCGCCGGGAAACCGATTCCGTTGTCGATCACGTCCACGATCGCTTCGCGACCTTCCTGCCCGAGTACGACCGAGATCTGGCCCTGCCCGCGTTCGGCGGCCGGAACCGCGGAGATCGCCTCGGTCGCGTTCTTGAGGATGTTGGTGAGTGCCTGCGAGATCAGGCGGCGGTCGAATTGCGCCGCCAACGGGCCGGCCGGGAGCTCGGTCTCGAACACGATGTCGGGATGACCGACCCGCATGAGGAACACCACCTGGCGCACCGTTTCGGCCAAATCCTGCCGTTCCACCACCGGCTTCGGTGTCTTGGCGAAGGCCGAGAACTCGTCGACCATGCGGCCGATGTCGCCGACCTGGCGAATGATCGTATCGGTGCACTGCTCGAACACCTCGCGATCATCGGCCAGCACCTTGCCGTATTTGCGGCGGAGCCGCTCGGCCGAGAGCTGGATCGGGGTGAGCGGATTCTTGATCTCGTGGGCGATGCGGCGCGCGATGTCGGCCCAGGCCGAGGAGCGCTGCGCCATCACCAGCTCGGTGATGTCGTCGAGCGTGACCACGTAGCCGTGCTCGGACTCGCGCGACTGCTCGGTGGTGACCCGCACGTCGATCGTGCGCTCGCGCCCGCCGCGTGTGACCGTCGCCGTGCCGTGCACACGCTGCGAGCCGGCGAGCGCCTCGGCCACGAATTCCGCAAGCTCCGGCATCACGTCGGCGATCGGCACGCCGATCAGCTCGTGCTCGCGCCGGCCGACCAGCGGCTCGGCGGAACGATTCAAGATCGTGATCCGGCCCTCCGGGTCGAGGCCGATCACGCCCGCCCCTGCCCCGGCCAACACCGCTTCGGTGAAACGACGCCGCTGGTCGATCTGATCGCGCGCGCGCACGATGTCATCGTGCTGCGACCGCAATTCCTGCGTCATCACGTTGAATGATTCGCCGAGACTGGCGAGGTCGCCTTCGGCGCGGCGCACCGGCACCTGCACGAACAGATTTCCGGAAGCGACCAGATTGGCCGCGGTGATCAGGCGGCGGATCGGCGCCACCAGGCGGTTGGCGAAATTGAGCCCGAACCACACCGCCGACAGCAACAGGATCAACGCGATCACCGCGTACATCAGCGCGAAAGCGACCTGCACGCCGAGCCGCCGCTGCTCGAGGCTCGCATACTCGAGAATGTTGGCTTCGGTGGTGCGTAGATATTGCACGACCTGCGGATCGAGCGGCCGCGCCACGTACAGATAGGTGTTGTCATAGCCGGCAAGCGGCACGACCGCAGCCACGAAATCGGCCGCGTCGGCGATATAGACCACCGGCCGCGAGAACGTCGCCTGATCGATGGCCAGGCCCGGCGGCACAAGGAATTCGCGCGGATATTGAATCTGCGCTCGCTCGATCACGCTGAGATCGGGCTTGATCAACATCGCGGCGGGCAGGCCGCGAACCTGCGCCTGCGTGGTGAGGATCTGGCGGAAGCGTTCCCGGTTCTCGTCGTAGACGTTGCGCAGCCGGGCCAGGTCGTCGGCCATGGCCGCGATGTCGGCGCGGATGCCGAACGCGTGCTCACGCAAATAGCTCTGCGCGATTCCGGCCGCGTCGGTGATGATTCCGCGCGTGCGTTCCGAGAACCAGCGATCGAGCCCGCGCTCTAGCGTGATGCTCGCGATCACCGCGACCAGAATCGCCGGCACCACCGCCACGATCCCGAA
>JAHFPN010000184.1 GCA_023269635.1 Hyphomicrobiales bacterium
GCGAGCGAGGACAATGAGCGGAACGGGTTCGTGATCGCGGGCACGCGTGGCAAGGTGGCGGTCGTGCAGATCGCCGGCCTGATCGCGCGCCGCATCGTCTGCTTCGTGCGCGAGGGCCAAAGCGTCGCGGCCGGCGAGCGCATCGGGATGATCCGCTTCGGCTCGCGTGTCGATGTCTATCTGCCGCAGGGCACCCACACGCTGGTGGCCGAGGGCCAATACGCCGTCGGCGGCGAGACCGTGTTGGCTGATCTTGGCGCCTCGGCGCGGGAGCTGGCATTCAGGATCGGCTGATTTCGCTTCCGCCGCCGGCCAGTCGGGCGTAAAATTTAAAAATGGCGAACCTGTTTCCCCCGTTCGAGCCTGAAGGCGAGGAGCCCCGCCGGCACCGTTTCCGGCCGATCCCGCTCCGCGTGCTCTTGCCGAACGTCATCACACTGCTCGCGCTTTGCCTCGGGCTCACCGCGATCCGCATGGCGATCGAGGGCCGCCTCGATCTTGCCGTTGCCGCGATCGTGGTTGCGGCGATCCTCGACGGCCTCGATGGCCGCATCGCGCGGCTGTTGCACACCACTTCGCGCTTCGGCGCCGAGCTCGATTCGCTCGCCGACTTCGTCAGCTTCGGCGTGGCGCCCGCCCTCGTGCTCTATATGTGGAACTTGAGCACCTTGAAGTCCGTGGGCTGGATCGCGGTGCTCGTGTTCGCGATCTGCGCCGGGCTGCGGCTCGCGCGCTTCAATGTCATGCTCGACGATCCGAACCGGCCGCCGTTCGCCGCCAATTTTTTCGTCGGCGTGCCGGCGCCCGCGGGCGCGGTCATCGTCATGCTGCCGGTCTATCTCGAGTTTCTCGGTTTGCCGCGCACCATTGCCAACGCTCCGTTGGCGACGGTCTACGTGATCGGCATCGCGCTCCTGATGGTGTCGAAGCTGCCGAGTTGGTCGGGCAAGCGGGTCGGCTCGCGCGTTCCGCGCGAGCACGTGCTGCTCGTGTTCGTGCTGGTGGTGCTGGCGACCGCGCTGCTCATCAGCTTCCCGTGGGAAGTGCTGAGCGGCGGGACGCTGCTCTATCTCGGCTGCCTGCCGCTCGCCTACCTGCACTACCGCAAGCTCGAGCGCGAATACGTGGTTGCCTCCGGCGGATTGGCCGCGCATGCGCCGCCAGCCGAGCCGGCGGTCGAGCAGCGGCCGGATCGGCTGAATTGACGGTTTTCCGACTTCGCCGGTTGGGCGGTCGATCCTGAATCGCGCGCCTTGATCGTGGGCAGCGTACGTTGCCGCGCCGGCTACCCGCCTTCGCCTCGCCAGCCGCTCGGTCGATTGTGAGCCGCCCGGCGCTCCGCTAGCATTGCCATTCAGGCGGCCGCCCGGCCGCAGCACGCGTTGCCGCGATCGCGGCCCGGCTCGGCGGATGAAACCGCCGGCCGACAGGGAGGAAAATCATGCACCAGTGGAAGGGGCGGGCGCTGCTCGCCGGTGTCGTCGCGCTTGCCGCCATCGTGTTCGCGTTTCCGGCGGCGGCGCAAACCAAGCTTAAGTGGGCGCACGTGTACGAGGTCTCCGAGCCCTATCATACTTGGGCGCTGTGGGCCGCCGAGGAGTTCAAGAAGCGGACCAACGGCAAGTACGTGATCGAGGTGTTCCCGGCCTCCTCGCTCGGCAAGGAAACCGACATCAACGAGGGCCTCGGCCTCGGCACCGTGGACATCATCTACACCGGCCAGCTGTTCGCCGGCCGCAGTCACGGCCCGCTCGCCATCGGCGGCTCGCCCTACATGTTCCGCGACTTCGGTCATTGGAACGCGTTCCGCCGCTCGGCCCTGTTTGAGGAGCTCGCCAACGGCTACCGCACCAAGACCGGCAACGTGGTCGTGACCATGACCTATTACGGCGAGCGCCACGTCACCTCCAACAAGGAGATCAAGACGCCGGACGACATGAAGAACATGAAGATCCGCGTGCCCGACGCGCCGCTCTACCGCATGTTCCCGAAGGCGGTGGGCGCCAACTCGACGCCGATCGCCTTCGCCGAGGTCTATCTCGCGCTCGCCAACGGCACCGTGGACGCGCAGGAAAATCCGCTGCCGACGATCCAGGCCAAGAAATTCTACGAGGTGCAGAAGTTCATCACGCTCACCGGTCACATCACCGATGCGCTCTTGACCATCGTCGGCGGGCCGACCTGGGGCAAGCTCACCGAGGCCGAGCGCACCGCGCTGGTCGCGGTGCTGCGCGAGGCGGCCGACAAGTGCACCGCCGACATCGCCAAGTCCGAGAAGGAGCTGGTCGCCTGGTTCCGCGCCCAGGGCAAGACCGTGAACGAGGTCGACCGCAAGCTGTTCCGAGCCGCGGTCGTGCCCTTGCATCTGTCGGCCGACGCCACCTGGGACAAGGCCACCTACGACCGGCTGCAGGCGATCACCTCGGTCACCAACTGAGCCGGCTGCCCGAGCGCGCCAATGGCCAGCGATAAGAAGGAGACGGGCGGAACCCCGCCCGTCTCCGAAGAAGTCGACGTTCTGTTTGAACGGTGGAAGGAGGAGGAGGCGCACGTCAGCCTCTCCGATCTCCGCTATTCGGACGCGGTCGTATTTTCGGTGTTCTGGATTTTGTTCGGCGTCGTGCTCCTGCAGCTCGTCGCCCGTTACGTGTTCAACTCTTCGCCCGGCTGGACCGAGGAGATCGCGCGCTATCTCCTGATCGGCGTCACCTTCATCGGCTCGGTGCTGGCGATGCGCAAGGGCTCGCACATCAGCGTCGAGGTCGCGTTCAAGTATTTGAAGCCCGCGGCGCGCCACTGGCTCTTGGTGGCGGTGGACACGACGGTCGCGCTGTTCTGCGCGCTCATGGCCTGGACCGCGGCGCAGCTTTCGCTCCTCACCAATCAGTACATGGTGACGATCGAGGTCTCGAAGTCGGTCGTCTATTGGGCGGTGTGCGCATCGTTCGTGGCCATGACCGGCTACGCCTTGCGGCGGCTCGTGCGCCGCCTGCGGCACCGAGAAGCGGATGCCGTCCACAGCTTGAACATCGATTGAGCGCCGATGCTGATCGCGATCCTGTTGATCTCGCTCATCGTATTTATCGGCATGGGCCTGCCGATCGCGATCGCGCTCGCGGGCTCCTCGCTGCTCTACCTCGTCGCCGGCTATGCCACCGGCGAAGTCTCGGTCCCTTCGGTCGTGGTGATCCATCGCATCGTGAACGGGGTCGATTCCTTCCCGCTGCTGGCGGTGCCGTTCTTCATCTTCGCCGGCAACTTGATGAACACCGCGGGCATCACCAAGCGCATCTACGATTTCGCGCTTGCGGTGGTGGGCTGGATGCGCGGCGGCCTCGGGCACGTGAACGTGCTGGGCTCGGTGATCTTCGCCGGCATGTCGGGTACCGCGGTCGCCGACGCCGGCGGCCTCGGCACCATCGAGATCAAGGCCATGCGCGATCATGGCTACGACGTGAATTTCTCCGTCGGCATCACCGCCGCCTCGTCCACCATCGGCCCGATCATTCCGCCGTCATTGCCGATGGTGATCTACGGGGTCGTCGGCGGCGTCTCGATCGGCCAGTTGTTCGCGGCCGGCGTGGTGCCGGGCCTGATCATGGCGGCAATCCTGATGGTCTGGGTCTGGCTCTACGCGCGCGCGCGCGGCTGGGGCGCGGACGCGGCGTTCAACCTTTGCAATCTCTGGGTCGCGTTCAAGCTCGCCTGGATGCCGCTGATGACGCCGGTGATCATCATGGGCGGCATGGTGTTCGGCGTGTTCACGCCGACCGAAGCCGCGGTCGCGGCCTGCGCCTACGCGTTGTTCCTGGGCCTCGGCGTCTACCGTTCGCTGAGCTGGCGCCAGCTCGTGCGCGTGTCCATGGACACGATCGAGACCACGGCCGTGGTGCTGTTCATCGTCGGCGGCGCCTCGATCTTCGGCTGGATTCTCGCCACCACGCGCGTGACCGAAGCGTTCGCGGCGGCGATGCTCTCCATGAGCCGCGATCCGATCGTGATCATGCTCCTGATCAACGTGCTCTTGCTGGTCGTCGGCTGCTTCATGGAGACCATTGCCGCGATCACGATCCTCACCCCCGTGCTGCTGCCGATCGCGATGCAAGTCGGCGTCGATCCCGTGCAGTTCGGCCTCATCATGGTGTTGAACCTGATGATCGGCCTATTGACGCCGCCGGTCGGGATGGTGCTCTACGTGCTCACGCGCGTCGCCGAGATCAGCTTCGAGCAATGCGTGCGCGCCTGCGCGCCGTTCATCGTGCCGCTCTTGCTGGTGCTCGCGCTCATCACCTTCTGGGCGCCGGCGACGCTCTGGCTGCCGACTCTGATCTTTCGTTGAACCATGGCCGCGCCGCGCACCATCCGTCTCGCTCCCGACGACAACGTCATTGTTGCCGTGGACGCGATCGAGTCCGGGATCACGGTCGCCGGCGCAGTCGCCAAGGAGCGCATTCCGCGCGGCCACAAGATGGCGGCAAGCGCGATCGGGGAGGGCGCGCCGGTCAGGAAATTCGGCCAGATCATCGGTTTTGCCACCGCTGCGATCGAGCCCGGCCGGCACGTGCATGTGCACAATGTCGGCCTGCACGATTTCGCCCGCGACTATTGTTTCGCGGAAGCTGCCAGGAACGACGAGATCCTGCCGCCTGAGCTGCGTGCCACCTTCGAGGGCTACGTGCGGCCCAACGGCAAGACCGGAACCCGCAATTTCGTGGCGGTGATTTCCTCGGTGAATTGCTCGGCCACGGTCGCCCGCTTCATGGCGCGCGCGCTCGAGCGCTCGGGTGCGCTCGCCGAGTTTCCGGCCGTGGACGGCGTGATCGCCTTCGTGCACGGCACCGGCTGCGGGCTCGCGTCCTCGGGCGAGCCGTTCGACACGCTCCGCCGCACCATGTGGGGCTACGCCACGCACCCCAATCTCGCCGG
>JAHFPN010000185.1 GCA_023269635.1 Hyphomicrobiales bacterium
CTCCGGACGCGGCGTGTAGTCGGGCATGGCCGCGTGGGCCTCGCCCTCGTGCATCGGCGCTTCGAAGGCACCCTCGTGCGCCGGCGCCTCGTGCGGGGCGCCATGCTCGAGCCCCTCGCGCCGGCGGCGATTGCGGCGTCCGCCGCGGCGGCCGCGCCGCCGCCGCCGGCGACCTTCTTGTTCGCCGGGCTCGCCCGGATGCGGCTCGCCCGGATGCGGAGCACGCGGGGCATGGCCCGCGGCCTCGGCTTCACCGGCTTCCGCCTCCGGCCCGAACGGCGCCACGTGGGTGGGCTGGATCGGAGCGTGCGGCTCCAGCCTGAAGCCGCGATGCTCTTGCTCGCCGCCATGGCGTCCGCGCCGACCGCGCCGGCGCCGCCGGCGGCCACCTTCGTGTTCGTGTGGCCGCGGCTCGCCATGCGCGAATTCGGCTTCCGGCGCCGTCTCGGGCGCCTCCGTCACTTCCGCCTCCGCCTCTTCCGCCTCCGCCTCTTCCGCTTCGGCTTCCGCCGCCTCGACCTCGGCCGGGGTGATGCCGTCCGGCTGCACGCCTTGCGGCGGCGGCGCCGTCACCGGCCCGCGCGCGGGCGCCCCGCGCTCGATCACGAAATACTGCTGGCCACTAAGCGTGGCGTCGGCCGAGATCACGATATTGACCCCGAAACGCCCTTCGAGCTCGCGCAAATGCGCGCGCTTCTGGTTCAGGACATAGAGCGCGACCTCCGAGCGCGTGCGCACCAGGAGATCGTGGGTCGCGCTCTTCATCAGCGTGTCCTCGAGATTGCGCAGGAGCTGCAGCGCGACCGAGGACACCGAGCGCACCCGCCCGATGCCGCCGCAATGGGCGCAGGTTTCGGTCGAGCTCTCGAGCACGCCGGTGCGGATGCGCTGGCGCGACATTTCCATGAGCCCGAAATGGGAGATGTGACCGACCTGGATGCGCGCCCGGTCGTGTTTCAGGCTTTCCTTGAGCTTTCGCTCCACCGCGCGGTTGTTCCGCTTCTCCTCCATGTCGATGAAGTCGATGACGATGAGGCCGGCGAGATCGCGCAGTCTAAGCTGGCGCGCGATTTCCTCCGACGCCTCCATGTTGGTGCGCAGCGCGGTGTCCTCGATGTGATGCTCGCGCGTCGCGCGGCCGGAGTTGACGTCGATCGCGACCAGCGCCTCGGTCGGGTTCATCACCACGTAGCCGCCGGACTTCAGCTGCACCACCGGCGAGAACATGGCGTCGAGCTGGTTCTCGATGCCGTAGCGCACGAAGATCGGCTGGGATTCCTTGTAGGGCTTCACGTTCTTGGCATGGCTCGGCATGAGCATGCGCATGAAGTCTTTGGCTTCCTTGTAGGCCTCGTCGCCGGCCACCAGGATCTCGTCGATGTCCTTGTTGTAGAGGTCGCGGATCGCGCGCTTGACCAGCGAGCCCTCCTCGTAGACCAGCGCCGGCGCGGTGGATTTCAGCGTCAGCTCGCGCACCGTCTCCCACAGCCGCAGCAGATACTCGAAGTCGCGCTTGATCTCGGTCTTGGTGCGCGAGGCCCCGGCCGTGCGCAGGATCACGCCCATGCCTTCCGGCACCTCGAGATCTTCCACGATCGACTTCAGGCGCTTGCGGTCCGCGGCCTGGGTGATCTTGCGCGAGATGCCGCCGCCGCGCCCGGTGTTCGGCATCAGCACCGAATAGCGGCCGGCGAGCGACAGGTAAGTGGTGAGCGCCGCGCCCTTGGTGCCGCGCTCTTCCTTCACCACCTGCACCAGCATGATCTGCCGGCGCTTGATCACCTCTTGGATCTTGTAGGCGCGCTGGCGGCGGTGCTGGCGCTCGGGCATTTCCTCCAGCGCGTCGCCGCTGCCGACCGACTCGACTTCCTGCTCGTGCGTCTCGCCGCCGTTCGCGGGCGGCGGCGGTGTTTCGGCGGCGTCCTCGACCGGCGCGGTCGGCGCCTCGCTCGCGGGCTCGCTCAAGGTTTCGGCCGGCTGCGCCGCCTTTTCCGCGTGTGCTGCGCGATCGCGCGCGCGCGCATCGGCTTCGGCGTCGGCCGCGCGGGCGGCACGCGTGTCCTCGGCCAACAGCGCCTGCCGGTCGGCGACCGGGATCTGGTAATAGTCCGGGTGGATTTCGCCGAAGGCGAGGAAGCCGTGGCGGTTACCGCCGTATTCGACGAACGCCGCCTGCAGCGACGGCTCGACGCGCGTGACTTTGGCTAGATAGATATTGCCGCGGAGCGGCTTTCTTTGCGCCGACTCGAAGTCGAATTCCTCGACCCGGTTGCCGCGCAAGACCACGACCCGGGTCTCTTCCGGGTGCGTGGAGTCGATGAGCATCTTGTTGGCCATGGGGCTCTCTCGTGGCGGCGCGCATGCGCGCCGCGAATTGCTGCACGCCGGGAATGGCGCCCGGCGAAGCGAATGGAGGGAAGGGAACGATCGAGGGCCGCGCCCCCGGAGTTTCGGGAGCACGGGCGCGCGCGACGCGGGGCCGGAGAAGAAAGCAACGATCCGGACCGGATTGCGGTTCTGCCCATTGGCCTCGACCAGTGGCGGGCGGCAGAAGGCCGCCCGGATCACGGTTGCCGCAGGTGGGGAGCCCGCGCGTTACCGATGCCCATCGGCATGGCTCGCGTCGAGGGCCGCCCGGAGGAACGCGACAGCGCGATTCTCTCCTGCGGGGCCGTGCGCGTTCTATCTATGCCTCGCGCCCCGGCTTTGCAAGGCTCGAACGGGCGCGCACACGACCGGCCTGGACGATTTTTTAACCGCGCTTCGGCGACACCACGGGCACGAGCAGATGCGAGTCGTAGCGGCCGCCGGTGAGGATCACGTGCCGTCCGCGGTTCACACTGTCCTCGTGGCGGGCGTAGACCAGGGGCTTCGGATACTTGTTCACGTCCGAGCCCTGCACGATCAGCCGGAGCCGCTCGCCGGCCTCGAAGCGGGTGCCGGACGGCCAGATTTCGATCTCGAGCGGCACCGCCTCGTTCGGCTTGATCTTCTGCTCGCGCTTGTGCGCGAGCACCGGCTGGAATTCGGTCGACTGCGGATCGAGCTCGCGGTGGGAGGCGCGGAGCCAGCCGAGCGCCACGGGTCCGTCCTCGAACTGGGCGTAATAGGCGAACGGCACGAAGGCGCCGTCCTTGTCGAGCTTCCACAGCGCCACGAACACGTCCATGTCGTCGCCGGCGCTGGTCGCCATGAACAGCTTGGCCTTCATGTGGCCCACGAGCTCGGTCGGCTCGATGAAAGTAAAGTCGAACTCGGCGCGGTGCGCGCCCGGCCCGCTGCCGAGCGCGTCGTAGCTCTGGGTCGCCTCCGCGCGCACCGGCTCGCGCTGCATCTTGCCGTGCGCGGCGTCGAGATGGAGCTTGGTGTAGGCGGTGCGCGCGATCGGCCATTCGTTCTCCGGCCGCATGGATCCGACGTAATATTTCTCGCGCACTTCGAGGCGCACCTTCGGCCATTCGCCGACCGGGGAGGGGAGACCTTTGAGGAAGTGATCGAAAAAGGCGCGCTGCCGCTCGACGCTCTCGGGCAGGTAATAGTAGGCCCACTTCTTGCGGCCATGCACCTCCAACCACTTTTGCTTGGAGGCGATCTTCTTGAAGCCCTCGAGCGTGCCGCGCGTGTGCAGGCCCTGATCCGACCAGCTCGCCACCACGAACGCCGGCACCGTCACGTTGGAGAAGTCGCCGGCCTTCGACGACCAGAAATCGTCGAAGAAGGGGTGCTCCTTGGTCTCGGCTTCCAGGTCCTCGATCTCGGACTTGCTCGCGCCCCAGCGCGCCCAGATGTAGTGCCAGAACCAGGTCTCCGGGATGCCGCCGTGGCGCACCACCTCGCGATAGGTGTCGGTCCAGCCTTCCCACGGATTGATCGCGGCAAGATGCGGCGGGTTCAGCTCCGCGACCCGCCACTGCGACGAGGTGAGATAGGAGACGCCCGTGATCCCGACCTTGCCGTTGCTCCAGGCTTGCGTGCCGGCCAATTCGATCAAGTCGTAGAACGCCTCCGCCTCCTCGGGCGACAGATAGGTGGCGCGCCCCTTCGAGTTCCAGGTGCCGGGAATGTCGGCATTGATGATGCTGTAGCCGCGCGGCACCCAATAGAGCGGGTCCGGCGCCTCGAACGCGGTGTATTCGGAGGTGTGCTCCGGAAGCACGCCGCTCGCAGGGTACAGCTTCCCCACCGGCGCCGGCACGTGCTTGCCGTACGGCCCCCAGCCGATCAGCGGCGCCGCCGGCTTGGTCTCGTCCGTGGGGCGGAAGACGTCGATATAGAGATCGAAGCCGAAACGCGTCGGCACTTGTACGTCGCGCTCGACGATCATGCCGTGCTCGATCGTGCGGCGATATTCCGGCGGCTTGCCGCCGCGCGATTCCGGCGCGTTCAGCGGCGGGCGGAATCGGTAAGTAAAGTTCCGGTTTTTCATTTCGCTGATCCCTGCGGCGTTGCCGCTACCATTCCCCGATAATGATGCCGCGGTCGCGTGCGGTGCCCGCGCGTTTGGCCACCGCCGCGTTCGAGATCGTAATGCGCATGCGCCGGTTGCGCGCCCATTCGAACAGCCGGTCCTGAAACTCGGCGCGCAACGAGGCGAGCGCCGGGTCGGCGCCGCGGTCGGTCAATTCCTGCGGATCGTTCTCGAGATCGAATAGCTGCGGCCGGAAGCCCTCGTAGAAGATGTATTTCCAGCGCGCCGAGCGCACCATCCAGGCGCGCGCCCGATCCGGCGGCACCTTCAACTCAAAGCTCGCGCGCCGGAACGAATAGTCGAGCTCGCTCACCGCCGCGTCGCGCCAGCCGCTCAAACCGCCGCGCAGCAGCGGGAGCAGCGAGCGCCCTTCGAGCACGTGGTCGGGCACCGCGCCGCCCGCGGCCTCGACGAAGGTGGGCGCGAGGTCTATCGACTCCACCAGCTCGTCGC
>JAHFPN010000042.1 GCA_023269635.1 Hyphomicrobiales bacterium
CAACAGGTCGGAATGCTCGCCGCGGATCAGCATGATCGGCGCGTGCTGGAGCCCGTCGAACTGCGGCCACAGCTCGGGCGGGGCCGAGCTCGGGTCGATGTTCTTGATTGATTCGGAGATCCTCGGGTCGTAATTGGCTTCGACCCCGTCCGCGGTCTCGACGAAGGTGCGGCGGGCATAAAGCCGCCATTCCTCCGCGTCGAGCGCGGGGAACTGCGCGCTCATGGCGCGGCGCATCACCACCACGGCGTCGGCCATCGAGGTAGGCTTCGGCAGCTTCCCGACATAGCCCTTGATGCGCAGGAGGCCGGTCATGTCGAGCACCGGTCCGATGTCATTCAGCACGGCGCCGGCGATCGCACCGGGGCGCGCGGCGGAGAGCGTCATGGTGAGAATCCCGCCGCGCGAGGTGCCGACGAAGATCGCGCGCTCGATGCCGCTGGCGGCCAAGACCGCGAGCACGTCGCCGAGCTCGACCGGCACCGAGTAGTTGGCCGGGTTCGGGTCGCGCGCCGACTTGCCGCGGCCGCGCGAGGAGACGGCGAGCACCCGCCTCGGCGCCGCCGGATCGTAGGCCAAGGCCTGCATCAGCTCGCGGAAGTCCTCGGCCGTGCGCGCGAGCCCCGGCAGGCAGACGGCCGGAAGGCGCGCGCGGTCGCGCGGTCCGGCGGCGAGCACATGGAGTCGCAAGCCATCGGACGCGCTGAAATAGAGGTCTTCGAAGGCGGCCATCGGCTCAATCCCTAGCCGATCGCGCGTCCGCTGGGGAGCCCTCGGCCTCAGTTGGTGCGGCCGCGGGCGAGGTCGGCGTCGATCATGGGGCCGGGCTTGCCGAGCCGCACCTTGTAGACCTGCACGTTCTCCATCACCCGCTGCACGTAGTTGCGGGTCTCGGTGAACGGGATGCGCTCGACCCAGTCGATCGGGTCGACGCGCGGGTCGCGCGGGTCGCCGTATTGCTCGATCCAACCGTTCACCCGCGAGCGGCCGGCATTATAGGCGGCGAAGGCAAGGACATAGGAGCCGCGGAAGGTCTCCAGGAGATCGCCGAGCTCGGCCGACCCGATCTGCAAGTTGAAAGCGGGATCGGTCAGGAGCTTCCGGGCGTCGAAGGCGACGCCGAATTTCTTGGCGATGGCGCGGCCGGTGGCGGGGACGACTTGCAGGAGACCGCGCGCATCCGCGCTCGACACCGCTTTCGGATTGAACGCGCTTTCCTGGCGGGCGATGGCATAGACCACGGCCTGGTCGACGGCGGGCCCGAACGGCTTGAACGCCGGCATGCCGAAGGTGGGAAACGCGCTCGCCTGCAGCGCCAGGCCGCGGGCGAACGCGGCCTTGGCGATGAACACCATGGCGCGCGCGTCCTGCACCTGGCTCGCGAGCTCCGCGAGCAGCGAGGCGATCGTCTGATCGCGCGCGCTCTCGGCGAGGTCGATGAGCATTCCCAGCGCGAATTCCGGCTCGCCCGCGGCATAGAGCAGCCGGATCGCGCGCACCGGCGCTTGGCTCTCGAACTCGGCGCGCGCGGCCGGGCTCGGAGCCACCGGGGGCGCGAGTTGCAATTCCTTGTGCCCGAGGCGGGCGCGCGCCAGCTGCCCATAATAGGCGTTGGGGTAGCGCGCGGCGCGGTCGTAGTCGGCAAGCGCCGCGACGCGGTCGCCGGCGGCCTCCAGAGCGCGGCCGCGCCAGTAGAAGCCGCGTGCGAGCGAGATCGGGTGCTGCGAGTGCTTCTCGATCTCGGCGAAATGGCGGAGCGCGGTTGCCGGCTCTTTCAGGAACCGGAGTGCGATCCAGCCGGCGGTGAACTGATGCTCGATCCGGAAGTTCTCGCGCTCGGGCAGTGCGGCTTGGGCGGCGACCCGATAGGCGGTGCGCGCGTCGTCGAGGTCGAGCAGCTTGCGCGCGATCAGCCGGCGCTCGATCCACCATTCGTTGACGTCGATGAGCACGGCCGGGTCGCGCGGGGCGGCGAGCATGAGCTTGGCCGCGGCCGGCACGTCGTCGCTGCGGCGAAGCTGTTGGATGCGGGCGAAGACGTAGCCAGCTTCGTTGCGAAGGCTCGCCGGCACGGCGTCGAGCAGTTTGCCGGCGTTCGAAACCCGGCGCGCGACGGCGGCGCGGGCGCGGCCATAGGCGGCAAGGTCCGGCCCGCCGCGCTCGGCCGCGCGCAAGCCGGCCTCGTGCTTCTCCAGATAGAACAGGCGGTCGGCGCGCGCTTGATGGTCGGCGCGCACGAGCACGCCGGGGAACTCCGCGAGCACGGCGGCCTCGATGTCTTTGGACAACTCGTCCGCGCGCCAGGCGTTCTTGACCCAGGCGTGCGCGCCGTTCTTGTCGCCGGAGGCGAGCAGCGCGCGGGCGAGCGCAAGCTTGCCGTCGCCCGAGAGTGGGCGATCCTTGGCGAAGAAGGCGCGCACGGTCGCGGCGTCGCGCTTCTCGTCGTAGAGCAGCCGCTCGGCGCGGCGGCGCATCAGGCCCTGGTTGGGCCAGTGCGGCTGCTCGCGCAGGAAGGCGGCGATGCGCTCTAGCCCTAAGTCCTTGGGCGCGAGCCGGACCGCAAGCGAGAGCACGAGTGCGTGCGCGGCCGGGTCGCGGGTCTGGCCGGCGAGGGTAAGCGCCTTGGCGCCGTCATTGGCACGCAAGGCCTCGATCGCCTGCTTGACCAGGGCGACATCGCCGTTCGGCGCCTGCGCGCGCACCGGCGGCGCCGCGGCCAGAAGGGCGGCGGCGAGCGCAACGGTAGTCAAGCGTCCCGGTTCCATGACCGCGGAATCACCCTGCAAATGTGGCCTCATATGGCCCGGCGCCGGTTAAGTTACACTTTCCGGCGGCCTTTGGGGCTTTCGCGCCCGGCGGTTCCGCGCTATTTGCTGTTCACAGCTTGGAGAGCGCGCATGTTTCGGGGTTCCTTCACCGCCTTGGTGACGCCGTTCAAGAACGGCGGGCTCGACGAGCGGGCGTTCCGCGATCTGGTGGAATGGCAGATCGGCGAGGGCACCGACGGCCTGGTGCCGGTCGGCACCACCGGGGAGAGCCCGACGCTCTCGCATGAGGAGCATCACCGCGTGGTCGAATGGTGCGTGGACCAGGTCCGGCGGCGGGTGCCGGTGATCGCGGGCGCGGGCTCGAACTCGACGGCGGAAGCGATCTCGCTCGCCAAGCACGCGGAAAAGGCCGGCGCCGACGCGGTGCTCGTGGTCACGCCCTATTACAACAAGCCGACCCAGGAAGGGCTCTATCGCCACTTCCAGGCGATCAACGACGCGATCGGGATTCCGATCTTCATCTACAACATTCCGTCGCGCTCGGTGATCGACATGGCGGTCGAGACCATGAAGCGGCTTTCCGAGCTCAAGAACATCAAGGGCGTCAAGGACGCGACCGCGAACGTCGCGCGCGTGAGTCAACAGCGCGCTGCCTGCGGTCCGGAGTTCATCCAACTTTCCGGCGAAGACGCCACCGCGCTCGGGTTCAATGCTCACGGCGGGGTCGGCTGCATCTCGGTGACCGCGAACGTGGCGCCGCGGCTGTGCGCCGAATTCCAGGACGCGTGCCTGGCCGGCGATTACAAGAATGCGCTCCGGCTGCAGGACCGGTTGATGCCGCTGCACGTGAACCTCTTCATCGAGACCAATCCGACGCCGGCCAAGTACGCGCTCTCGATCCTCGGCAAGTGCTCGGACCTGGTGCGGCTGCCGCTTGCCCCGCTGTCCGAGAACGCCAAGCGTGCGGTGCGCGGGGCCATGGTGCACGCGGGCCTGATCAACGCTTGAAGTGCGCGGCGTTGCCGCGACCCGCGCCATGGCGAAGGATAAAGAGCCCGACCACCGGCGCATCGTCGCGCAGAACCGCAAGGCGCGCTTCAACTACCACATCGGCGAGACGTTCGAGGCCGGCATCGCGCTCACCGGGTCGGAGGTGAAGTCGCTGCGCACGGGCAAGGCCACGATCGCGGAGTCCTACGCCGACGCGAGGGGCGGCGAGATCTGGCTGGTGAACGCGAACATCCCCGAATATGCGCAGGCCGGCCGCTTCACCCATGCGCCGAAGCGCCCGCGCAAGCTGCTTCTGCACCAGCGCCAGATCAACCGGCTGATCGGCGCGACCGAGCGCGAGGGCATGACGGTGGTGCCGCTCAAGCTCTATTTCAACGCGCGCGGCCGCGCCAAGGTCGAGATCGCGCTCGCGCGCGGCAAGAAGCTGCACGACAAGCGCGAGACCGAGAAGAAGCGCTCGTGGGAGCGCGAGCGCGGCCGGCTGCTGCGCGACAAGGGTTGACCATGGCGGTCCTGCACGACCCCAACATGCTGCCGGCGGACTTGCCGGCGCCGAAGGACGACGGCGGCGCGCGGCATCTCGATCGAATGCGGCTGCCGCGCATGAAGTTGCCGGCAACGGACGGAAGCTTGGTCGATCTCGGCGCGCTTTCCGGCCGTACGGTCGTCTACATCTATCCGCGCACCGGGCGGCCGGGCGCACAGCTTCCGACCGGCTGGGACGCGATCCCGGGCGCGCGCGGCTGCACGCCGCAATCCTGCGGCTTCCGCGACCACTACGCGGAGCTCCGCGGTGCGGGCGCCGATCACCTGTTCGGACTTTCGACCCAGGACACGGATTATCAGCGCGAGGCGGCCGATCGCCTGCATCTGCCGTTCGCGCTGCTGTCGGACGAGCGACTGGAGCTTACTCGCGCGCTGCGCCTGCCGACCTTCGCGGTCGACGGCATGACGTTGCTCAAGCGGCTCACGCTCGTGATCGACGACGGCACGATCCGCCACGTGTTCTATCCGGTGTTCCCGCCGGACCGGAGCGCGGTCGAAACGCTGGCCTGGCTTCAGGCCAACCGGTCGAGGTGAGCGCGCACCGCGCGGAATACCGAACGAAACATCTTGGGCGTCAGGCGGCCGGTATTCGTGTTCTGCCGCGAGCAATGATACGAATCGAAAATCGTGCGCCCACCGGCGAGGCTGTGCACCGCGCCATGGGAGAAGCGCGGGCGCGGCCGTGCAACTTCGAGCGCCAGCAAGACCGCGTCATGGGCAATACGTCCGAGCGCCACGATCGCAGTCAGGCGCGGCATGTCGGCGATGGTCGCCGCCAGGAATGAATTGCAGGCGCGGATTTCTGCCGGCGTGGGCTTATTCTCCGGCGGCACGCAGCGCACGGCATTGGTGATGCGGGCGTCCACGAGCTCGAGCCCATCGTCGGCTCGCACCTGGTATTTGCCACGGGCGAATCCGCTCTTGATCAGGGTTGCATAGAGAAGCTCGCCGGAAAAATCGCCGGTGAAGGGCCGGCCGGTGCGGTTGGCGCCGCGGCGGCCGGGCGCAAGCCCGACGATGAGCAAGCGCGCGTCGCGCGGCCCGAAGCTCGTTACCGGCGCATTGTGCCAGTCCGGCTGCTGCTTGCGGTTGGCTTTGCGGAATGCGACCAGGCGCGGGCAGCGCGGGCAATCGCGGCCCGGTTCCGGCGCCGCGGCCGGCATTTCAGGCCTCTTCGGGATCCGGCTCGAACGCGCGCGCCGGCGGCGTCACCCCGCGCTGGATGAAGCCCGGCATCTGATTGCCGCGGCCGCCCTCGCGCGCCTCGCGGGCCTCGCGCGCGGCTTCGCGCGCGGCGCGCTCGGCGGGATCGCGGCCGACCTTGTCCTGCAGCTCGGCCAGATCGATGAACACGTCGGCCTGCCGGCGCAGCTCGTCCGCCACCATCGGCGGCTGGGTCGAGATCGTGGAGACCACGGTCACGCGCACGCCGCGGCGCTGGATCGCTTCCACCAGCGGACGGAAGTCGCCGTCGCCGGAGAACAAGACGATCTGATCGACATGGTTGGCGAGCTCCATGGCGTCGACCGCGAGCTCGATGTCCATGTTGCCCTTGATCTTGCGGCGGCCGGTAGAGTCGGTGAATTCCTTCACCGGCTTGGTCACCACCGAGTAGCCGTTGTAGTCGAGCCAATCCAAGAGCGGCCGGATCGAGGAATATTCCTGATCCTCGATCAGCGCGGTGTAATAGAACGCGCGCACGAGCGAGCCGCGGCTCTGGAATTCCTTCAACAGCCGCTTGTAGTCGATGTCGAAGCCGAGGCCTTTGGTGGTGGCGTAGAGGTTGGCGCCGTCGATAAAGAGAGCGATCTTCTCTGGGTTTTGCATGGCAATTCTCGAAATAAGGGTTGACCAAACGGTGGGCCGCGTCGACCGCGGTATTGCGGTTTCCGTAGCAAAACTTTGGAGCAAATCCAAGGCCTGCCGGCGGTTGTGATCCTGCGCCCTTGCGTCGCGGGCGCGCGCCATGTATAGGCCCGGCATTCCCGCGCGTCCGTTTTCGTTTGGAGGCTTGGTATGGCTCGCGTTACCGTCGAAGATTGCATCGATAAGGTCGAGAACCGTTTCGATCTCGTGCTGCTGGCGAGCCACCGCGCGCGCACGATCACGGCCGGCTCCCCGATTACGGTCGAGCGCGACAACGACAAGAACCCGGTCGTGGCGCTGCGCGAGATCGCCGACAAGGGCGTGCAGCCGCAGGACCTGAAGGAAGAGCTGATCCATTCGCTGCAGAAGTTCACCGAGGTGGACGAGCCGGAGCCCGAGGCGGTGCCGTTGATCGCCGGCACCAGCGTCGCGCGCGACGCCGACGAGGCCGAGGTGCAGATGGACCGCATGACCGAGGAGGAGCTCCTGGCCGGCCTGCAAGGGCTGGTGCCGCCGGAGCAGGTCCCGGAGGACGAGAGCGAAGGCCCGGCTTGATCGCGGTTCCCGGAACCGCCTGACGGCCCGGCTTTGCCGGGCCGTTTTCGTTTCGGCGCCTCAGGCGGCGGCGCCCTTGCGACAGAACGGCCGCACGATGATATTTTGCGCTTGGGAGCTCGCGCACGCCCCGGCGAGTCGCCCTGGCGCTATGCTAGTTGTTGATCGGGCAGGAGAATCCGGCCCTACGCCCATGATGCGACATTACGAATTGGTCGACCGGGTGCGGCGCTACAACCCGCACGCCAACGAGGCGCTGCTCAACCGCGCCTACGTCTACGCCATGAAGGCGCACGGCAAGCAGAAGCGTGCGTCGGGCGACCCCTATTTCTCGCATCCGCTCGAGGTCGCCGCCATCCTCACCGAGCTCAAGCTCGACGACGCCACCATCATCGCGGCGCTCTTGCACGACACCATCGAAGACACGCAGGCGACGCGGGCCGAGATCGACACCCAATTCGGCAAGGAGATCGGCGAGCTGGTGGAGGGGCTGACCAAGCTCAAGAAGCTCGATCTCGTGTCCAAGCGCGCGGAGCAGGCGGAAAACCTGCGCAAGCTCCTGCTCGCCATCGCCGACGACGTGCGCGTGCTGCTGGTCAAGCTCGCCGACCGGCTGCACAACATGCGCACGCTGCAACACGTGCCCGAGGACAAGCGCAACCGCATCGCCGAGGAGACGCTCGATATCTACGCGCCGCTCGCCGGCCGCATGGGCATGCAGGACATGCGCGAGGAACTCGAGGACTTGTCCTTCCGCCAGCTCATGCCCGACGCCTATCGCCCGATCGCGGAGCGGCTCGCTGCTTTGCGCGAGCAGGACAAGGGCCTGATCGCGGAAATCGAGCAGGAGCTCACCGCCGCGCTTGCCGCTCGCAAGATCCGCGCCCGGGTCAAGGGACGCCAAAAGCGAACCTATTCGATTTGGAAGAAGATGGAGCGCAAGGCGATCGGCTTCGAGCAGCTCTCCGACATCTACGGATTCCGCGTGGTCGTGGGCTCGATCGAGGATTGCTACCGCGCGGTCGGGGTCGTGCACACCAAATGGCCGGTGGTGCCCGGCCGCTTCAAGGACTACATCTCGACCCCGAAACAGAACGGCTATCGCTCGATCCATACCACCGTGGTCGGCCCGGGCCGCCAGCGCGCCGAGCTGCAGATCCGCACCCGCGCCATGCAGGACGTGGCCGAGTACGGCATCGCCGCGCACACGCTCTACAAGGATTCGGCCGGCACGCCGGGCGAGATGCTGTCGCGCGACTCGGGCGCCTATGCCTGGCTGCGGCACACTATCGAGCTGTTGGCCGAAGGCTCGAACCCGGAAGAATTCCTCGAGCACACCAAGCTTGAACTGTTCCACGACCAGGTGTTCTGCTTCAGCCCGAAAGGCCGGCTGATCGCGTTGCCGCGCAAGGCGACGCCGATCGACTTCGCCTACGCGGTGCATACCGACGTCGGCAACTCGGCGGTCGGCTGCAAGATCAACGGCAAGACCGCGCCGCTGGTCTCCGAGCTGATGACCGGCGACGAGGTCGAGATCCTCACCGCCGAAGGCCAGGCGCCGCCGGCGGCGTGGGAATCGGTGGTGGTCACCGGCAAGGCGCGCGCCGCCATCCGCCGCGCCACGCGCGCCGCGGTGCGCGCGCAATATGCCGGGCTCGGCCGCAAGATGGTCGAGCGCGCGTTCGCGCGCGCCGAGAAGCCGTTCTCCGAAGAGCGACTGACGGCGGCGCTGACCAGGCTCGCGCGGGCGTCGAACGAGGAGGCCTTCGCGGCGGTCGGCCGCGGCGACATCCGCACCGACGACGTGGTGAAGGCCGTGCACCCCGACTGGCTCGGTCAACGCTTGCCGCCGAAGAAACCGCCGCGCGGCGACGGCTGGTTCGGGCTCCGGCGGGCCGCGAACCTGCGCTTCCGGATTCCCGGCTTCCGCGCCAGCAATACCGCCGCGCCGACGAGCGCGAGCGCGATTCCGATCCGCGGCATGAACACGGATCTCCCGGTGCGCTTCGCGCCTGAAGGCGGCGCGGTGCCCGGCGACCGCATCGTCGGAATCTTGTCGCCGGGCGAGGGGATCACGGTCTATCCAATCCAGTCACCGGCGCTGAAAGAGTTCGACGACGAGCCCGAGCGCTGGCTTGACGTGCACTGGGACGTGGACGAGGGCTCGATCCAGCGCTTCCCGGCGCGCATCGCGGTGAACTCGGCGAACGAGCCGGGGACGCTGGCGCAGGTCGCGCAGGTGATCGCCGAGCACGGCGGCAATATCGACAACATCCGGATGGCGCGGCGCTCGCCCGATTTCACCGAGCTGCTGATCGACGTCGAGGTCTATGACCTGAAGCACCTGAACGCCATCATCGCGCAACTGCGCGCGAAGCCGGTGGTGGCGAAAGCCGCGCGCGTGAACGGGTGAGGGAGCGCCGGGTTTGATGAGTGCGAGCGCCCCGCGTCCGATCCGCCTCGGCGTCAACGTCGATCACGTGGCGACGCTGCGGAACGCCCGCGGCGGGCGGCTGCCCGATCCGGTGCGCGCCGCGCGCGCGGCGATCGCGGCCGGCGCCGACGGGATCACCGCGCACTTGCGCGAGGACCGCCGCCACATCACCGACGAGGACGTGCGGCGCCTGCGGAAAGAAATCGCCGCGCCCCTGAACTTCGAGATGGCGGCGACCGAGGAGATGCTGGCGATCGCGCTCGAGCTGAAGCCGCACGCCGCTTGTCTGGTTCCGGAGCGTCGCACCGAGCGCACCACCGAGGGCGGGCTCGATGCCGCCGGTCAGTGCAATGCGCTGGCGCCGGTGGTGGCGCGGCTGAAAGGTGCCGGAATTCGTGTGTCGTTGTTCATTGCCGCGGATCCCCGCCAGATCGAGGCGACAACGCGCATCGGCGCCCCGGCGATCGAAATCCATACCGGCGCGTGGTGCGAGGCGCTGACGCAAGCGCACGCGGCCGAGGCCGCGACGGAATGGGAGCGCATCCGCGCCGGCGCTCAGGCAGCGCACGCGGCCGGGCTCGAGGTGCATGCCGGTCACGGACTGGACTACGAGACCGCCGAGGCGGTGGCGCGGCTGCCCGAAGTGGTCGAGCTCAATATCGGGCACTTCCTGGTGAGCGAAGCGCTGTTCTCAGGGTTCGACAGCGTGGTGCGGCAAATGCGGGCCGCGATCGCGCGCGGGCGCGTCCGCGCGGAGCGGGCGGCATGATCATCGGCATCGGCTCCGACGTCACCGACATCCGCCGCATCGAGAAGGTGATCGGCCGCCACGGCGAGCGCTTTCTCGGGCGCATCTTCACCGAGGCCGAGCGCGCGCGCGCCGAGCGGCGGGCGCACCCGTTCGCCACCTACGCCAAGCGCTTCGCGGCCAAGGAGGCCTGCGCCAAGGCGCTCGGCACCGGCATGCGCGGCGGGGTTTGGTGGCGCGACATCGGCGTCGTGAATTTGCCATCCGGGCGGCCGACCATGGAGCTTGCCGGCGGGGCCAGGCGCCGGCTCGAGGCGATCACGCCGCCCGGCTGCGAGGCACGAATCGACGTGACCATCACCGACGAGTGGCCCATGGCGCAGGCGATCGTGGTGATCTCCGCGGTTCCGGTGGCGAAGTAGCGAGATTGCCTCGCCATCCGCGCCCGTCTATACGGGCGCGGGCCTGAGGCGGAAGCGAAGGGTTCATGGTAACGACCACCAATCACCAGAAGAAGGAAAGCGGATTCGTCGAGACCGTGCGCGTGATCTTCCACGCGCTGGTCATCGCGCTCATCATCCGCACCTTCCTGTTTCAGCCCTTCAACATCCCCTCGGGCTCGATGAAGGCGACGCTGTTGGTCGGCGACTATCTGTTCGTGTCGAAATTCTCCTACGGCTACAGCCGCTTCTCGTTGCCGTTCGCGCCGAATCTGTTCTCCGGCCGGGTCTGGGGCGCGGAGCCGCAGCGCGGCGACGTGGTCGTGTTCAAGCTGCCCAAGGACGAGTCCACCGACTACATCAAGCGCGTGATCGGCCTGCCCGGCGACCGCATTCAGATGGTCGACGGGGTCCTCCATATCAACGGCCGCGCGGTGCCGCGCGTGCGCATCGACGACTGGATCTCGGAGGAGCCGGACGGCCGGCGGGTGCGGGTGAAGCGCTATCGCGAGACGCTGCCGAACGGTGTCAGCTACGAGGCGCTCGATCTGGTCGAGAACGGATTCTACGACAACACGCCGGTCTACAGCGTGCCGCCCGGCCATTATTTCATGATGGGCGACAACCGCGACAACTCGACCGACAGCCGCGTGCTCTCCCAGGTCGGCTACGTGCCCTACGAGAACCTGATCGGGCGCGCGCAGATCCTGTTCTTCTCGGTCGAGGAGGGGACGCACGCCTGGGAAATCTGGACTTGGCCCTGGACGGTGCGCTGGGGCCGGCTCCTCATGCTGGTGCGATGAAGCGCAAGAAGTCGCTCGCCCCGCTCGAGCAGCGGATCGGGCACCGGTTCAAGGACAAGGCGTGGCTCGAGCTCGCGCTCACCCACACGAGCGCGCCGAAGCCGCGGGTCAAGGGCGGCGGCCACTATCAGCGGCTCGAGTTCCTCGGCGATCACGTGCTCGGGCTCGCGATCTCGGAGCTGTTGTTCCGCGAGTTTCCGAGCGCATCCGAAGGCGAGTTGTCGCGGCGGTTGTCGGCGCTGGTGCGCGGGGAGACCTGCGCCGAGGTGGCGCTGGCGCTCGATCTCGGCCCCCATTTGCGGCTCGGCGGCGGCGAGGCGCAATCGGGCGGGCGGAAGAAGCAGGCGATCCTCGCCGACGTGTGCGAGTCGGTGATCGGTGCCGTGTTCCTCGACGGCGGCTATGCGGCGGCGCTCAAGGTGGTGGAGCGGCACTGGTCCGAGCGCATGCTCATGCCGAAGCCGGCGCTGCGCGACGCCAAGACCGCGCTGCAGGAATGGGCGCAAGCGCGCGGCCTGCCGCCGCCGCTCTATCGCGAGAAGGAGCGGCGCGGGCCGGACCACAGCCCCGAGTTCCTGGTGAGCGTGGAGTTGCCCGGGCTCAAGGCGACAGAGGGGGCCGGGCTCTCCAAGCGTAGCGCCGAGCAGGCGGCGGCCGCGGCCATGCTCAAGCGCGAGGGCGTGCCGCTCGTTGGCGTGAATGTCTGAGCCGGCCGCGCCCGCCGGTCCGACTCGATGCGGCTTCGTCGCGGTGCTGGGCGCGCCCAACGTCGGCAAGTCCACGCTGGTGAACGCGCTGGTGGGCGCCAAGGTCTCGATCGTGACGCCGAAGGTGCAGACCACGCGCATGCGGGTGCGCGGCATCGCGGTGGTCGGCCGCGCGCAAATCATCTTCGTGGACACACCCGGTATCTTCGCGCCGCGCCGGCGGCTCGACCGCGCCATGGTGGCGGCGGCCTGGAGCGGCGCCGGCGACGCCGACATCGTGGCGCTCGTGGTCGACGCCAAGCGCGGCCTCGATGAGGAGACGCGCGCGATCGCCGCGAAGCTCGGCGCTGCGAAGGCGAAAAAGGTGCTCATTTTCAACAAGATAGACCTGGTGAAGCGGGACGCGCTGCTGGCGCTGGCGGCCGAGGCGAACGCGCTGCTCCCGTTCGAGCGTACCTTCATGGTGTCGGCGCTTTCCGGCGACGGGGTCGAGGACGTGCGCGGCTATTTCGCCGAAGTCGCGCCCGAAGGCCCGTGGCATTTCCCGGCCGACGAGCTTTCCGATCTGTCCGAGCGGGTGATGGCGGCCGAGATCACGCGCGAGCAGATGTTTCTCAAGCTGCACGAGGAATTGCCGTATCAATCGACGGTGGAGACCGATTCGTGGACCGAGTTGAAGGACGGCTCGGTGCGGATCGAGCAGACCATCTTCGTGCAGCGGGAGAACCAGCGCAAGATCGTGCTGGGTGAGGGCGGCAAGATGATCAAGGCGATTTCCATGGCGGCGCGAAAGGAAATCGCCGGGGCGACCGGCAAACCCGTGCATCTGTTTCTGCACGTGAAAATACGCGAGGATTGGGAGAGCGACCCGGAGCGCTATCGGAGCATGGGATTGGAGTTTCCGAAGGAGTGACAATTTCCTCTTCGTCATTGCCGGGCTTGACCCGGCAATCCATGAAGACGCGGCCCGTCATGGATGCCCAGGTCAAGCCCGCGCATGACAAGGGGAAAAAAGGACCAGCGCATGGAATGGACCGACGAAGGCATCATCCTGGGCACGCGCCGCCACGGCGAGGGCCATGCGGTGGTCGAGCTGATGACGGCCGCGCACGGCCGCCATCTCGGCCTCGTGCGCGGCGGCTCGTCGCGCAAGGTGACGCCGCTCTTGCAGGCCGGGAACTCGGTGCGCGCGGTCTGGCGCGCGAGGCTGCACGAACACCTCGGTACTTACGCGCTGGAGGCGACGCGCGTGCGCTCCGACCGGCTCATGGCGTCGGCCGCGGCAAGCTACGGCATGCAGACGCTGGCGGCGCATCTGCGGCTTCTGCCGGAACGGGATTCGCATACCGGGCTCTATCGTGCGCTTGCGGTGATCGTGGATCATCTGGAGGAGCCCGCGGTCGCGGGCGCGCTGCTGGTTCGCTTCGAGCTGGCACTTCTCGCCGAGCTCGGCTTTGGGCTCGACCTTGAAACCTGCGCCGCCACCGGCGCGAGCACGGATTTGATCTATGTCTCGCCGAAATCCGGCCGCGCCGTCTCGCGTGCGGCTGGCGAGGCGTGGAAGGACCAGATCCTCGCGCTGCCTGCATTCCTGCGCGGGCCCGGCGAACGCGCGAGCAGTTCGGAAATCGAATCCGGCTTCGCGCTCACGGGTTTTTTTCTGGCGCAGCGCGTCTATGAGCCGCGCGGGCTGGAATTTCCGCAAAGCCGCGCCGCGCTGCTCGCCGCGCCGGCGCGCGCGGCCGCGGCCTGATGGCTCTTGTTCCTGTTAAGTCCTTGGTTTACCGGTGAATCATGGGCAAGCGGGTGATTCCACCGGGCGATCGCGGCATCGAGGAGATCGAGCTCCGCGAGGCGCTGGAAGAGCGCTATCTCGCCTACGCGCTCTCCACGATCATGGGCCGCGCGCTGCCGGACGTGCGCGACGGGCTCAAGCCCGTGCACCGGCGCATCCTGCACGCGATGCGCCAGCTCCGGCTCGATCCCGGCACCGCGTTCAAGAAATCCGCGCGCGTGGTCGGCGACGTCATCGGCAAATTCCATCCGCACGGCGACCAGGCGGTCTATGACGCGCTGGTGCGGCTCGCGCAGAGCTTCGCACAGCGCTACCCGCTGGTGGACGGGCAGGGCAACTTCGGCAATATCGACGGCGATAACGCCGCCGCCATGCGCTACACCGAGACGCGGCTCACCGAAGTGGCGCGGCTCCTGCTCGAAGGCATCGACGAGGACGCGGTCGATTTCCGCTCGACCTATGACGGCGAGGAGCGCGAGCCGGTGGTGCTGCCGGCCGCGTTCCCCAATCTCCTCGCCAATGGCTCGACCGGGATCGCGGTCGGCATGGCGACCTCGATCCCGCCGCACAACGCAGCCGAGCTGTGCGACGCCGCGCTGAAATTGATCGAGAAGCCGGGCGCCAAGACGCGCGAGCTTCTGAAATTCGTGAAGGGGCCGGATTTCCCGACCGGCGGGATCATCGTCGAGGACGGCTCGCTCGCCGAGGCCTATTCCACCGGCCGCGGTAGTTTCCGCGTGCGGGCGCGCTGGAGCAAGGAAGACACCGGGCGCGGCACCTGGATCGCGGTGGTGACCGAGATTCCTTATCTGGTGCCGAAGTCGCGGCTGATCGAGAAGATCGCGGAGCTGTTGCAGCAGAAGAAGCTGCCGCTCTTGGCCGACGTGCGCGACGAGTCGGCCGAGGAGGTGCGGGTCGTGCTGGAGCCGCGCTCGCGCAGCGTCGACCCGCACATCATGATGGAGTCGCTGTTCAAGCTCACCGAGCTGGAGACCCGCTTCCCGCTGAACTTGAACGTGCTCACCAACGGCCAGGTGCCGAAGGTGGTGAGCCTCGCGGAGGCGCTGAAAGAATGGCTCGACTACCGGCGCGAGGTGCTGATCCGCCGCTCCAAGCACCGGCTGGCCGAGATCGAGCATCGGCTCGAGGTGCTGGCGGGTTGGCTCGTCGCCTATCTCAACCTCGACGCGGTGATCAAGATCATCCGGAAAGAAGACGAGCCGAAGCCGGTGCTGATCAAGCGCTTCAAGCTCTCCGACGTGCAGGCCGACGCGATCCTGAACATGCGGCTCAGGAACCTGCGCCGGCTCGAGGAGTTGGAGATCAGACGCGAGCACAAAGCGCTCACCGCCGAGAAGGCGACGATCAAGAAGCTCATCGGCTCGCCGGCGCGGCAATGGAAGCGGATCGGCGACCAGGTGCGCGAGGTGCGCGAGAAGTTCGGGCCGAAGACGCCGCTCGGCAAACGCCGCACCGGGTTCTCGGAAGCGCCGGTGCATGACGCGGAAGCGTTCCAGGAAGCCATGATCGTGAAGGAGCCGATCACGGTCGTGGTTTCCGAGAAGGGCTGGATCCGCGCGCTGCGCGGGCACGTGCAGGACGTGAGCAGCCTCGTCTTCAAGGGCGACGACAAGCTCAAAGTTTTCTTCCCCTCGGAGACGACCGCGAAGCTGCTCGTGTTCGCCACCAACGGCCGCTTCTACACGATCGACGCCTCCAAGCTGCCGGGCGGGCGCGGCCACGGCGAGCCGATCCGGCTCTATATCGAGCTCGATCAGGAGGCGGACACCATCGACGTGTTCAATCATGTGGGCGGCCGCCGGTTCCTGGTGGCCTCGGCCGCCGGGCGAGGTTTCGTCGTGAAAGAGGACGAATGCGTCGCCACCACGCGCAAGGGCAAGCAGATCCTGAACGTGAAAATGCCGGACGAGGCGCGGGCGATGGCGGTGGCCGAGGGCGACACGGTCGCCTCCATCGGCGAGAACCGA
>JAHFPN010000186.1 GCA_023269635.1 Hyphomicrobiales bacterium
GAGCAGAAAGCCGATCGGGCGCGCGCCCTTGGCCGCGAGGTCCGACAGATTGACCCGCAGCGCTTTCCGCGCCACCGCCTTGGCCGGATCGTCGGCGAAGAAGTGCACGCCGCCCACGATCGCGTCGGTCTTGAGCACCAAGTCGATGCCCGCGCGCGCGGGCCAGATCGCCGCGTCGTCGCGCAAAGCCAGCGCGCCCGGCGTCTTGGCGATCGGCCGGAAATAGCGCGAGATCAGTCGCTCTTCGCCGCTCTCGCGCCTGCGCCCTTTTGCCATCGGCTCACCCCGCGGCCGGCGTTTCGAACTCTTGGCGCCGCGCCTCCCGCGCCAACCGCTCCAGCACCGCATTGGCCATACCGGTCTCCTCCTCGTCGAGGAAGGCGGCGGCCACGTCCACGTATTCGCTGATCACGACGCGCGCCGGAATTTCCGGCCGGAACAGGAGCTCGTAGGCGCCGGCGCGCAATACCGCGCGCAGCACGGTCTCGATCCGCTTCAGCGGCCACCCATGGGTGAGCGCCGCATCGACCACGGGGTCGAGCGTTTGCTGCTCGCGCACGACGCCTTGCGCCACATCGCGGAAATGCTCGGCCTCGGCCTTGGCGTAACGCTCGCCTTCCACTTCGCGGCCGATCCAGTGGCGCTCGAACTCGGCGACAATGTCGGGCAGGAGCGTTCCGGCAATATCCATCTGGTAGAGCGCCTGCACCGCCGCGAGCCGCGCCGCGCTGCGCTCGCGCGGCTTCAGCGCCACGGCTGCCTCTTCTCGGCCGTGGTACGCGCGATTCGAATCAGCACCAGCGCCGCTTCCGCCGCGGCACCGCCCTTGTTCCCGCTCTTGCGACTCGCGCGCTCGATCGCCTGCGCCTCGCTATCGACGGTGAGAATTCCGTTTCCCACCGGCATGTGCCGCTCGACCCCGAGCGCGATCAGCGCGCGCGCCGACTCGTGCGCCACGATGTCGAAATGCGCGGTCTCGCCGCGGATCACGCAGCCGAGCGCGACGATGCCGTCGATCGTGCGCCCGGCGCGGCGCGCGTTCTCGAGCTCGATCGCCGCGGCGACCGGGATCTCGAGCGCGCCGGGCACGCTCGCCCGTTCGATATTGACCTGCGCGGCCTTCAGGAATTCGGCGGCGCCGGCGACCAGCTCGTCGGCAATCGCCTCGTGATAGCGCGCATCGACGATGAGAACGTGCGCGCCGTGCAGGACCGCGTCGTCGAGGGGCTTCGGCTTGCGTGGGTCGGACATTTGCTGGAGCCGGCGTTGTTCGGCCCCGGTCACGTACCGCGCTCAGTCCGCCTCCGCAAGCCGCGCCAGGTAACGGGCGATCACATCGACTTCGACGTTCACCTTGGCGCCGACCGCGATGTCGCGCCAGGCGGTCACCGCCAGCGTATGCGGAATGAGCAATACGGAGAATTCCGGGCCCGCGACCTCGTTCACCGTGAGCGAGATGCCGTCGAGCGCGATCGAGCCCTTGGGCGCGATGAAGCGGGCGATGTCTTTAGGCACCCGCAGCTTGAGGCGAAGCGCGTCTTTGAGCTTTTCGCGCGCAACCACGCGGGCGACGCCGTCGACATGCCCCATCACGATGTGCCCGCCGAGCTCGTCGGCGGCCTTCAACGGACGCTCGAGATTGAGCCTCTTGCCGGCCGCCCAATCGCCGGCAGTGGTGCAGGCGAGCGTTTCGGCCGCGGTGTCGACGTCGAACCAGTCGCGCCTGCCGGCGCCGCCCTTGGCCACCACGGTGAGGCAGACGCCGTCGACCGCGATCGAGCCGCCGATCGAGATCGAGCGCGCCGGGTAGCGGCTCTCGATTCGCATGCGCCTGAGCTTGCCCCGCCCCTTGACCGAGCGGAGCGTGCCGATTGCGCTCACGATGCCGGTGAACACGGCCTAGCTCCGCACCAGGTGCACGAGGCTGTCGTCGCCTACCGCGCGGCGCTCGAGCACGCGCAGCTTCGGTGATTCGAGAAGCGCCTCGAGCGGCATGCCCTCCAACGCGGCCACCGCCTCTACTCCGAGCACCTTGGGCGAGCGCACGATCACGGCTTCGTCGACCAGATCGGTCTTGATCAGCCCGGCGGACAGGATCGGTCCGCCCTCGACCAACAGCCGCGTGATGCCGCGCGCGGCGAGCAGCTCGAGCGCGGCGCGGAGATCGAGCCGCCCGTCGGCCATCGCATCGACCCGCATCACCTCGGCGCCGGCATCTTTAAGCGCGCGCTCGGGCTCGAGCGCGGCGTCGGTGCGGGCCACGATCCAGAGCGGATACTGCCGAGCGGTCGCAACCAGGCGCGAGCTCAAAGCAATGCGCAGACCGCCGTCGAGCACGACCCGCACCGGCGAGCGATCGTCCATCCCGGGTAGCCGGCAGTTCAGCAGCGGATCGTCGGAGCGCACCGTGCCGATCCCGACCAGCACCGCGTCGCTGGTCGCGCGCAGCATGTGCGCCTCGGCGAGCGAGGCGTTGCCGGAAATCACCGCCGGCCGGCGGCCGGAAAGCGCGCTCTTGCCGTCGGCCGAGACCGCGAGCTTCAAGATGACCTGCGGCCGCCCTTCGCGGATGCGGCGGAGATGCCCGGCGTGTGCGAAGCAGGCTTCGTCGCGGCCGACGCCGAGCGTGAGCTCGATTCCGGCGGCGCGGAGCTGCTTGATCCCCTTCCCGCCCACCACCGGGTTCGGATCCTCCATCGGCACCACCACGCGTGCGATCCCGGCTTTCAGGATCGCGTCGGTGCAGGGCGCGGTGCCGCCGTGGTGCGGGCACGGCTCGAGCGTCACGTACATGGTGGCGCCGCGCGTCGCGGCACCGGCGGCGTCGAGCGCCTTCGTTTCCGCGTGCGGCCGGCCGCCGAGCGCGGTGACGCCACGGCCGACCACCACCGGCCGCGTGGCGTGGTCGCGCACCACCAGCGCCCCCACGCACGGATTGGGCCAGGTGCGGCCGAGATTGCGCCGGCCGAGCGCAAGCGCCGCGGCCATGAAGCGTTCGTCCCAGGCGTCGGCCGCAGTCGGCGCCGCCTCCGCGCGCGCGGGCGCGCTCATTTCTTCGACTCGGCGGCTTCGGGGCTGAGCTCGCCCAGCACCTTCTCGAAGTCCTTGGGATCACGGAAATTGCGATAGACCGAGGCGAAGCGCACATAGGCCACGTCGTCGAGCTGCTTTAAGCCCTCCATCACCAGTTCGCCGATCTGTTCGGAGCGCACCTCGTTCTCGCCCAGGCTTTCGAGCTTGCGCACGATGCCGGAAACCATGCGCTCGACCCGTTCCGGCTCCACCGGCCGTTTGCGCAGCGCGATCTCGACCGAGCGCACGAGCTTGTCGCGGTCGAACGGCACGCGCCGGCCGCTGCGCTTGATCACCGCGAGCTCGCGGAGCTGCACCCGCTCGAAGGTGGTGAAGCGCTGGCCGCAGGCGGCGCAAATGCGCCGGCGCCGGATCGCGGCCGAATCCTCGCTCGGCCGCGAGTCCTTCACTTGCGTGTCGAGACTTCCGCAATAGGGGCAGCGCATGGTCCCCGTACTCCCACCCCTAGAGATAAATCGGGAAGCGCGCGAGCAGCTTCTTCACCTTCTCGCGCACCGCGCCCTCTACGCCTGCGTCCGCCTCGACGCCCTTCTGCGCGAGCGCGTTCAGCACCTCGGCGACGCGGTCGCCGACTTCCTGGAACTCCTTCACCCCGAAGCCGCGCGTGGTGCAGGCGGGCGTGCCGAGGCGAATGCCGGAGGTGACGGTCGGCTTTTCCGGATCGAACGGAATCGTGTTCTTGTTGCAGGTGATGTGGGCGCGCTCGAGCGCTTCCTCGGAAACCTTTCCGGTGAGCCGCTTCGGGCGAAGGTCCACCGACATCAGATGCGTATCGGTGCCGCCGGAGACGATGGCAAAGCCGTCGCTGCGCAGCCGCTCGGCCAGCGCCTTGGCGTTCTCGACCACGTTTTTCGCATAGATGCGGAAATCCGGACGCAGCGCCTCGCCGAGCGCCACCGCCTTGGCCGCGATCACGTGCATCAGCGGCCCGCCCTGCAAGCCCGGAAACACTGCGGCGTTGATCCTCTTGGCCGTCTCCTCGTCGTTGCAGACGATCATGCCGCCGCGCGGGCCGCGCAGCGTCTTGTGGGTGGTGGTGGTGACCACGTGCGCATGCGGCAGCGGACTGGGATGCGCGCCGCCGGCCACCAGCCCGGCGAAATGCGCCATGTCGACCATGAGATAGGCGCCGACCGCGTCGCAGATCGCCCGGAAGCGCTTGAAGTCGATAATGCGCGAATAGGCCGAGCCGCCGGCGATGATGAGCTTGGGCTTGTGCTGCTGCGCGAGCCGCTCGACCTCGTCGTGGTCGATGCGCTGGTCGTCGCGCCGCACGCCGTAGGACACGACCTTGAACCACTTGCCCGAGAGATTCACCGGCGAGCCGTGGGTGAGATGGCCGCCGGCGGAAAGGTCCATCCCCATGAAGGTATCGCCGGGCTGCATCAGCGCCATGAACGCGGCCTGGTTGGCCTGCGCGCCCGAGTGCGGCTGCACGTTGGCGAACGCGCAATTGAACAGCTTCTTGGCCCGCTCGATTGCGATCGTTTCGGCGACGTCGACCCACTGGCAGCCGCCGTAATAGCGCCGGCCCGGATAGCCTTCGGCGTATTTGTTGGTGAGCACCGAGCCTTGCGCCTCGAGCACCGCGCGGCTGACGATGTTCTCCGACGCGATCAGCTCGATTTCCTCGCGCTGGCGGCCGAGCTCGCCCTCGATCGCCGCGAAAACCTCGGGATCGCTCTCGGCCAGGCCGGCCGCGAATAAGGGGTTCGCCGCCTCGTCCGACGTGACGCGGGTCACGGGCATGCGGGTCTCCTGGGGCCGACCGGACCGGCTCCGGCCGTGACTGTGCCGGCCGGGGAGCCGAAAAATGCCGAT
>JAHFPN010000043.1 GCA_023269635.1 Hyphomicrobiales bacterium
CTGCGAATGGCCGCTGGCGCCTCGCGGTCGCAGCGCGCGAGAGCCGCTTGTGTGGCGGACGCGGCCGCGACCACCGCGCTTGCCAGCGCAGGATCCGACAGATTGGATGCGCTGGGACGATGGGGGTCGAGCCGCTCATAAACGGCACTGGTCTCGGCGATACAATCGGAGAACAAGCGCATTCCATTGGCGCGCCGCCACGCCGTCAACCGCTCGTCCGCGCGCTCGAGCGCGACGCTCGCCTGCTCCAAATCGCCGTTGTCGGCCGCCTGCAGCGAGCGATGCAGAGCGGTCTCGGTTTGCGCGATCGCAGCCTTCAGGTCTTCGCTCAGCAGCGCCGGAGGAATCTTCTTCACATTGGCAATCCAACGGTCGCGCAGGCGCTCGACTTCGAAGGCGCCGAGATCGGCGTTATCGGTGCGCAGGTAACCCACGGCAACGCGGCGATGCGCCTGGAAATCCTCGATCAGCGCGCGCAGCTCCGGCGCGACATCGCTGGCGAGCGCGGCCACTACAGCGAGCGCTGTGATTGCCAGCGCCGCTCTTAGCGTCGCGACCATTTCCCCTCCTCTTGCGGCGGAGATTGTCATTTCCTATACGCTTGCAAAGAGGTGAATATCAGGAGGGCGCGATGTTGTCGCGGCGTCTGTTTCTCGCCGGATCGGCGATGTCGGCGTTTGGTGCCTTGCCTCCCGATGACCTTCACGCCGAAGCGGTCCTGACCGAGGACGGGCTCTACAAGCAGTCCTGGTTCCTCGAAAGTTTCCTGGAGCTTGCCGACGATCTGTCCGCCGCCAGCGAGAAAAGCAAGCGCTTTGCCACCATGTGGGAGCTCCGGGGCTGCCCCTATTGCAAGGAAACCCACTTGGTGAATTTTGCCAAGCCCGAGATCGAGGGCTTCGTGAAGGAAAAGTTCGACATCTTGCAGCTCAACGTCGTCGGCTCTCGCCCAGTAATCGATTTCGACGGCGAGAGGCTCTCGGAGAAACGCATGGCCGAGAAGTACGGCGTCCGCTTCACGCCGACTTTCCAGTTCTTTCCGGAAACCGCCACCGGTCTTGCGCAAAAGAAGCCGCGCGACCGCGAGGTTGCCCGCGCTCAAGGCTATCTCGAGCCCAAGCATTTCCTGGCGATGTTCCGATTCGTCGCCGAGCGCGCCTACGAGAAAGGTACGCTGCGCGATTTCCTCAAGGCCAACGGCTGAACGCCGGTCAATCGAACCGGTTGCCGCACCGGCACGGTGAAAGCTTTCAGCCCACTTTCAGATACGAAAATCCCTTGGACTGCAGTTCTGCGACCGTTGCCACCGCCGACGGCACAAATTTCAGGAACGTGTCCTTGCGCGTCTTGGCCGGGTCGATCTTCAGTCGCTGGTAGGTGATCTGGCACAGATAGGCTTCGGCGCCGTACTTCGTCAGGCCGGCGAAGCGCTTGTAGATGTCGGGATCGATGGAGTCCTTCTCCCACGGCGTACCCGACAGGTCTTCGAGGAAAAATTTGAGACCCTGTCCGTGCGCCACCACGACGAGCTTCAGCTTGAAGCTGTCGAATTCCTACGCCGAATAGTGGTTCAGCATATTTTGCAACATCTGCGAGAAACGCTGCGGATCGCCGAAGTCTCAGTGATAAAGACACGCAAAATCAGTCTCTTTTTTGATTTTGCCGAGATCCAAGACTACAGGATTACTCTGCGCACCGCTCGCGGACACAAATACCGCGCCCGAGGCAGCCAGTGCGCCGATAATCTCTCGTCTGTTTCTCATCATCGCATTCTCACCCTCTGCAAGAGTATCTACACAATTATCGGCTGATTGCGTGAAGAAGACTGCTCCCTTGATTCAGAGCCGTTCCGGCTTGCGACGGTGAATTGGCGCCATGCACCGGACGCCCCTTGCAGCTATTTATTGACCGGACTTTCCGGACTCATGAGCAGGGCAACGATGTCCTTGATCTGGTCGACCGTCAGGATCTTGCTGGCCCCGAATCGCGGCATGGTGGAGCAAGGAAACGCCGCATGGGAATCGTAGATTTTTTCATAGACCGCTTTGGCTACCGCTTGCTTGAAGTCGCGAAGTTTGCCGTAGCCAAGCAGGCTCGGGCCGAGCGTGCCGTAACTCACTTCCTGGTCGGTGATCTGGTGGCAGGCGTAGCAATTGCCGCCGATTTCCTGGCGCGGCGGATAGTCGGTGAAGCGCAGGCCATAGCCGGATTGAGCGAGCTTTTCCCCGTTCTTCCAATCGCCAAGAAACTTGCCGTCAGCCGGGTAATGAATCGCCGCCCTTTCGCGTTTTTGAATCGCCTCGGCGATGGATTTGGGCGGGCTGTTGCGGTTGGCCGAACACGAACTCATCGTCTCATCTGGGACAAGTCTCGGCCGCAAGTCGACTGGCGCTGTCGGAAAGGCGTCCGTGACCACTGCATCCACCCGGGCGGGGTCGACGGACGGCTTGGCCAAGTTCTGCTGGGCGAAGGCTGCCGTTGCACCCGCCAGTACGACGGTGACGATCGGAACGATAACGGTCGAAAACATCCGCATGGCCCGGCCCCCCCGAATTAACGCTTGAGTCCGGGGGCGGAGATCTCGCCGCCCTCGGCCATTTTCACGAGATAGGCAATGAGCGCTACGCTCAATTCCGATCCAAGCTGCAATTCCGGCATGCGCATCTGCCAGAAGCAATCGTACAGGCGGTGCTGCATGGTCATGACGTGGGCCGACGAGACGCGATAGGCCGGCCATTGGCCTACCACCTCGCGTGCTTCTTTCGGATCGGCAAGGAAGGGCAGGCCCTGCAGCCGAATCCGCAGGCCGGAAGAGGCGTGGCACGTCGAGCAGGCGAAATCGAACGGCCCCGACCGCCGGTTGAATAGCACTTCGCCGAGCGCGATCGCGTCCTTCTCCTTGGGAAGTTCCGCCTTCGCGGCGAACTTCAGGCCGCTCGACTTGCTCGCCACGTAGGTCGCGATCGCCCCGAGCTCCTTGATCGGCTGGCCGCCGCCTGGATGCGGACGCTTGACGAGGTCGGCGCGATTGAATCCCTGCAGCTTCTCCATGCACCATAGGATACGCGTCTCGAGGTCCATCACCCTGTCGGCGTCGGCGAAATAGCGCGGCAGTTCGGCGAAGGCGCCATCCACCTTGCCCGGTCCCTTGCCGAGGTCGCATTGCTCAAGAGAGACGTTTTTCGGGCCCCGCGGCGTCTTCCAAAGGATTTCCCCGCGATCGGCATCGAGTAAGCCGGGATTGGTCCACGGGTCTTTCCTCAGCATCTGCCGATACTTCTCGATTCCCTTTTCGGTATCGGCATCCTGCGCAGTCGCGATGAATGGGATGGCGACGGCCACGCAAGCGGCCGCAATCAGCGTTCGTCTCAACCTCACTTGAGTGCTCCTCCGCGCTTCTTGGTTGATTGGCTTATTATTTTCTTGGCCCCATCGGCATGTCGGTCGGCTCGCCCCGATCGGATTGTTCGGCCTCAAGAATACATGCAATTATTTAGATGAAAAGATTTGTTTGGATTTGCGTCGCGGGAATGGAATCGCTCGGGCGCCGGAAAGGGTCCTGCTCGGAACGATATGTTGTAATTCGTGAATGTGTCTTGTAATATATTCAAAATAATGAAGATCATATCTTGCGGGTGAAACCGCGGACGGAATGGAGGGAACGCATCGTTGGGCGGTCGAGTCGCCATCCGCTTCGGTCAACCACGCTGGGTCATATCGCCGCGGCCGTGCGAGCGGAGCGAAACTCGATTTGCTTGCCTGTAGACCTTCGCGGAGCCGTAGATTCCGATCGGCAGTGCCGCTCGCACGAGCAAGCCGGGAGTCGCCGAATTCGCGGTCTTGCTCCACACTGCGGAACGGCTGATCAGGTTAGCAAGATAAGGTCTAGGCAGATTTGAGGGAGATCTTGTCGCCATGAATTACGACACAACGCTCAGGCCCAACCGGCGCCAAGCCTTGTCGCTGGGAGCGGCCGGCATTGGCGCTATGGTCTTGGGGACGTCGATCGTACCGGCCTACGCCAAGAACGATGCCGAAGAGCTGATCAAGAAATTCACCGGCGGTAAACCGGCCACGGAAGGCAAGGTCAATCTCGATCTTCCCGAGATTGCCGAGAATGGCAATACCGTTCCGATCGGGATTTCGGTCGAAAGTCCGATGACGGAGCAATCGCATGTGACAGACCTGCTCGTTGTGGCCGACGGCAATCCACGCGGTGGCGTGGCGAAGTTCCACTTCTCGCCCGCCAGCGGAGTCGCGGACGTCAGCACGCGCATCCGGTTGGCCGCCACCCAGAATGTCACCGCCGTCGCGAAGATGAATGACGGCACTTTCTATACGACGAGCAAGCAGGTGAAGGTCACGATCGGCGGCTGCGGCGGCTGAGACCGCGCCCGCCAGCGCAGCATTCGCCCGAGGGAGAAAGTCAAATGGCCGACGTCAAACCGCGCATCAAGCTCGACAAGAAAGAGGCCAAGAAAGGCGAGATCGTCGAGGTAAAGGCCCTCGTCTCGCACATCATGGAAACCGGGCAGCGCAAGGACAGTAAGGGCGAGGTGATCCCGCGCAAGATCCTGAACAAGTTCGCCTGCACGGTGAACGGCAAGGAAGTCTTTTCCGCCGACTTCGAGCCGGCGATCTCGGCGAACCCGTATATCCAGTTCAAGTTCAAAGCCGCGGAGTCAGGTCCGGTGGTGCTCACTTGGACCGACGACGACGGCTCCAAGATTGTCGGCGAAGAAAAGATCACTGTGACTTGACGCGTCGGCATCATTGAATTTTTCCGGTGCCGGATGACGGGTCGGCGGAAGCCGGCGCGCGCATCTTGATCGGAGATCGGACTGGAGACGTGGATGATAACGCGCCGCGAGCTCGTCCAGATTGGTGCCGCAGCATGCGCGATCGTAGCCGGGAGCGGTCTTGGGCCTTTCGGTCGCGTGATAGCGCAGCAGCGGATCGACGAAGCCGAGCTGTTGAGGTTTGAGCCGCTCGGCAACGTGACGCTGCTCCATGTGGCCGACATTCACGCTCAACTTGTTCCGCTATATTACCGGGAGCCGCCGCTCAATCTCGGGGTCGGCGAGTTCAGGGGGGTGCTGCCCCACGTTAGCAGCAAGGAGTTCATGGCCCGGTTCGGCATTCGGCCGGGCAGTCCGGCCGCCTATGCCTTGACGTCGGAGGATTTCGAAGGGCTGGCGAAGGTCTACGGCCGTCTCGGCGGACTGGATCGTCTTGCAACGGTCGTCAAAGCAGTGCGCGCCGAGCGCGGCGCGGACAAGGTGCTTTTTCTCGACGGCGGCGACACCTGGCAGGGCTCGTTCGTATCCAACCGAACCAAGGGCCAGGACGTAGTCGACTGCTTCAAGCTCCTGAAACCCGACGCGATGACCGGCCATTGGGAGTTCACCTATGGCGAAACGCGGGTATTGGAGCTCATCAAGGCGCTCGGCTCGCCATTTCTCGCCCTCAATGTGCGCGACAAAGAATGGCAAGAGCCGGTGTTCGATGCCTACAAGCTGTTTGAAAAAGGCGGCGTGAAGGTCGCCGTGCTCGGCCAGGCCTACCCTTACACGCCGATCGCCAATCCGAGCTGGATGTTTCCGAAATGGTCGTTCGGCATTCGCGAGGAGGACGTACGCGCGAACGTGACCAAAGCGCGCGGCCAAGGCGCTCAACTGGTCGTGTTGTTGTCCCACAACGGCTTCGACGTCGACCGCAAGCTCGCCTCGCGCGTACCCGGCATCGACGTCATTCTCACCAGCCACACGCACGACGCGCTGCCCGAGGTCGTCAAGGTCGGCAAGACCATTCTGGTCGCGTCCGGCAGCCACGGGAAGTTCGTTTCCCGTCTCGACCTCGAGGTGAGGGGCGGGGAAGTGCATGGTTTTCGCTACAAGCTGATCCCGCTTTTCTCCGATGCGATTCGTCCCGATCCGGAGATGCGCGCCGCGGTTGCGCAGTCGCGTGCGCCGTTCGCCGCGGAACTCGCGCGCGAAGTCGGCCGGACAGAGTCGCTTCTCTACCGGCGAGACAACTTCAGTGGAACCTTCGACGATGTCATCTGCGCCGCGCTCCTCGAGGAGCGCGATGCCGAGATCGTCTTGTCGCCCGGAACGCGGTGGGGGGCGAGCGTGTTGCCCCACTCTCCCATTACGGTCGAGGACATCCACAACATGACGGCAATAACCTATCCACAGGTCTATCGGACGACCATGACCGGAGAGCGCCTCAATGAAATTCTCGAAGACGTCGCCGACAACGCTTTCAACCCCGATCCCTACTACCAGCAGGGGGGCGACATGGTGCGTAGCGGAGGTCTCGGTTTCACGGTCGATGTCGGCAAGCCGATTGGCAACCGAATTTCCGACATGACACTGTTGAAAAGCGGCAATTCGATCGAACCGAAGAAGGAATACGTCGTCGCCGGCTGGGCGAGCGTGAACGAGGGGGTCGAGGGTCCGCCGGTCTGGGAAGTCGTCGAGAAGTACGTCGCTCGCAAGAAGGTCATACGGGTTGCGCCCAACACTGCCGTGAAGGTGGTGGGCGCGTAATCTGCGCTGGCCAACCATATTTGAGAATGGGAGGCTGTAGTAGTTGGCCGAGCCGGTGATCGGCGCGGAGGGCACGCTCATGTCCGAGCCTTCCGATCCGGAAGCCGTGCATGACAAACTGCAAGGCGGAAGTTAAGATCATCGCACGCGCGCGGGTTCTTGACGTGACCGCAGCGGACAACGCCGCGCAATAGGATCGCGTGACCACGAAAGGGTTTCGCCGTGAGGGCGGTACTGTTCCTCCGCCAGCGAAATCCAAGAAGGGATCCAATCGTGACCCAAAAAAACTCATGGCGGGAAATTTTTGCTCTCGTTTTTTAAAGCTGGGGGCGCTGGGAGCGCCGGAGTAAGGAGCGCGGCAATGATCGTTTGGTATCGCATCTGCCGCTTTTCGATGGTCGCGATTACTGTCATGATCGCGACCGCAGCGCCCGTGTGGGACCGGAGCGGAGCGGCGGGAGCGCCCGACATGGAACTTGGCCGCTATCTCGCCACCGAATGCATGACCTGCCACCAATCAGGGACCGCAACGAGCTCGGTTCCCAATATTTTCGGCTTGACCGAGACGCGCGTCACCGAGGTGATGAAGGCCTATCGCGACAAGACGCGGCCCAATCCCGTGATGCAGAGCGTCGCCAGCCGCCTCACCGACGAGGAGATCGCTGCACTCGCGTATTATTTCTCGAAGTCCAAGAAACCGTGACAATCAAAGGAGCCCATCATGACTGACCTGACACGCCGCAAGTTCACCGTGCTCGCCGGCGCCTCGCTCGCCGCGCTTTCGACGCCGCTGTTCGCACCGCGCGCGCTGGGACAGGCCAAGCCGCGCCTCGTCGTCATCGGAGGCGGACCGGGCGGCGGCACGGTCGCGCGCTACGTGGCCAAGGACTCTGCCGGCGCGATCGACGTCACCCTGATCGAGCCGCTCAAGACCTACACCACCTGCTTCTTCTCCAATCTCTATGTCGCCGGCTTCCGCGACTTCAAATCGATCACCCACAACTACGACAAGGTGAAGAAGGGCGGAGTGAAGGTTGTGCACGAGATGGCCGCCTCGATCGACCGCGACAAGAAACAGGTCGTCCTCGCGGGCGGCGCCCGCGTGCCATACGACCGGCTTGTGATCGCACCCGGCATCGACATCAAGTTCGACTCGGTGCCGGGCTATTCGGAAGCGGCGGCGCAGGTCATGCCGCACGCTTGGAAGGCCGGCGCACAGACGCAGCTTCTGCTCAAGAAGCTCAACGCGCTCAAGGACGGCGACACGATCGTGATGATCACGCCGCCCAATCCCTACCGTTGTCCGCCGGGGCCTTACGAGCGCGCTTCCATGTTTGCGCACGTGCTGAAGAAAAAGGGCCACAAGAAATCAAAGATCGTGATCCTCGATCCGAAGCCCGCTTTTTCCAAGCAGGCGCTATTCATGGAGGGCTGGGAGAAGCACTATCCCGGCATGATCGAGTGGCAAGACCCGAAGATGCATGGTGGCATCAAGAGCGTCGATCCCAAGACGGGCGAGATCAAGACCGATCTCGCGAGCTACAAGGCGGCGCTCGCCAACGTCATCCCGGCGCAGACGGCCGGCAAGATCGCGCGTGATGCCGGGCTTGCCGACCAGTCGGGTTTCTGCCCGATCGATCCGGAGAACATGAAATCGAAGATGGACGCCAATATCTTCGTGATCGGCGACGCCTGCATTCCAGGCGACATGCCGAAGTCGGCGTTCTCCGCCAACAGCCAGGCCAAGGTCGCAGCCATGGTGGTCCGCAGCGAGCTCGTCAAATCGCGCGCCTTCCCGGCACGCTACAGCAACACCTGCTGGAGCCTGATCGAGACCGATGATGCCGTGAAGATCGGCGGCACTTACGAGCCGGGCGAGGGCAAGATCAAGCAAGCCTCCACCTTCGTCAGTCAGAAAGGCGAAGCCGCCGACCTCCACAAGCAGAACTACAAGGAATCGGTCGACTGGTATGCCGGCATCGTCGCCGACATCTTCGGCTGAGGCTTGGCGCGGACTTGCGTTGGGGCGCCCCCGGGTCATCGGGGGCGCCCTCGCTCTGTCCGGACGGGGTGGCTCGCCGCGGCCGCCTTCAGCTGTGCTTGCCGCGGCGATGACTCGGAATGCTTGTCCGATCATGCGCCAATGGCGATTTCTGATTGCGTAAGATTTTAAACCGGACGGCTGTGGGTCAAGCCCGGCCAAGACGGAGCGGAGGGTCAGTGTCAAAGGCCGTTGGAATTACTCCCAGCCGAAGGCGAAGACCAAGACGGCCAGCGCCCCGACCACGAGCTCGAAGATTGTAACGGCGATCAGCATGAATGTGATGCGCCGCGCCTTCGGCTTCATCGGCTGCCAGATGCGACGCATGTACCAGCGCCAGGGGCCAAAGCTCGACCAGCGCGCCCAATGGCGCAGATACCGGTGCAGATCGTGGCCCCACCAAACGAGGCTCTTGTCGATCTCATCGGCCCGCGTCTGCCGTTCAGCCTCGGGCGTCTCCGAATAATCGTCGGTCACCACCAGCACCGCGCTCCCACCCGTGCGAGTTTCGCCATGTCCTCCGGGAGGCGGCTCGACGCGGAACTCGGTCGCCGTTTTAAGGCCGGTCTCGTAGACAATCCGCGCGCCGTCGGGGCGAGGCTCTACGCGTAAGAGCGTCTCGATCGTGCGGCCGTTGCTAAGATTCAGCACACGCATAAAAAAGCGGCCTTCGCCTTCCGGCCGCCATTCTTGGAACTCGTACATGGAATTGATCCGCAGGAGTCGCTCGGCGTCCTGGCAGAAAGCCTGGAGCGCCGCCGGCGAAAGTCCGGTGGCGATCCGGACCCAGGCGGAATCTTCTTTTCGCTGCGCACTCATCGCCCAGGGTAGGGCACGACGAGGAGCGGCGCCTTGAGCGTCTTGACGAGCGTCTCGATCGCGAGCCGTGAGCGGTAGCCGGGCACGCCCTTGGGTCGCGGCGAGCCAACGACCACAACGTCGTAGTCGCCTGCTGCCGCCACGGCCGCCAGACACTCGGCCGGCTTGCCGAACCGGAGCTCGCACGAATAGCCGAGGCCACGCCGCTTCGCTTCGGCCTCCACCTGCGTCGCGTGCTCGACGATCTCGCGTTCGAGCTGGCTTTCGACGTAGCGGCCAAAGCGGATGTGGACGGCGGCATTGTTGAGCCAGTCGTCGCCCAGCATCCCCTTCCAAAAGTCGGGAACGACGACGAGCTGGTGCACCCGCCCGCCCGCGGCGCACTGATCGAACGCAGCCTGCTCCGCCGCGCGGGCGCCCGGGGTTCCGTGGCTGGCGAGCAGAATCGCGTGCGCATCTCTCATGCCCTTGGTCTCCGATCCAAGGCCTGTCGCCGACCTGAAAAAGGAACCGGCGCCCCGCGCCGGGGACGCCGGGTCGGAATCTCCGCGGCCGGGGACTACTTGATGAGGAAGTAGACCCCGAGTGCGATCAGGAGCGCGCAGGCCAGAGCGACAAAATCTTCATAGCGGTCGCTCTTGAAGATCGAGAGCGCCGAGCCGCGATGGTAGCGCAGGCCGCTCGCCGTCGTGTGGACGTCGATGTTCTGGCTTTTTCGATCAGTCATGACTTGTCTCCCTCAATCTCAGATCGATTCGCGGACGAGCAACAGCACCACGATCAACGACAACACGGCTTTGATGATGCCGACCACACTGCCGATGACCAGCGGCTCGCCGCCGGTCTGGCGCATGGCGGCGAACGTGATCTGCATGCCGAGCCCGGTGAGGCCGAAGGCGAACAGCCACACGATCCAGGCGCGGAAGAACGGGATCATCTTTGGCGTGAAGATGCCGGTCGAGGTGAGCGCGAACATCAGGATGAAGCCGAGCACGAAGACCGGGAACTTCTCGAAGATGATTTGGCCCGTGTTGGCCATCTGGACGTTCTTCGCACCCGCGGCGGTCTCGCGCCGCACGTACCAGACCGCGAGCCACACCACGATGATCGGCAGGAACAGCACGCGCGTGATGTTGAAGATTTCGCCGACCTTCAATGTCTCGAGGTTGCCGGTCGGCTGGTAGGCGAGCGAGGCGCCGGCGACCTGCGCCGAGTTGAGAATTCCCGTACCGGCCCAGGCGCCAAACTGAGTGTAGTTCATGCCGAGCGTGTGCCCGATGATCGGGAACAGGAACATGCAGATGACGCCGAACACCAACACAGTGCCGATGGTGTAGGCGATCTCCTCCGAGGTGGCCTTGACCACTGGCGCCGCTGCCACCGCGGCGGAGACGCCGCACACGCCGACACCCGCCGACAGTACGCCGACCATCGAGTTCGAAGCCTTCCGCCGCGCCCCGATCAGCAGCACCAGCCACATGGAGCCGAGAACGAAGACCCCGATCATCACCACCGAGAGCTGGCCGAGCTTGGCGAGCTCGGTCACGCTGTAGAGGGTGCCGAGCAGGATGACGCCGCTCTTGAGGCCGAGGCGCGAGAGCCGCACTCCGTTCTGCGCCCAATCGGGAATCCTGAAGACGTTGACGATAAGCATGCCCAGGACGATGCCGAGCACGATGTAGTTCAGCCCGAGCACCTGGTGGAGGTAGAAGCGAGGGCCCGCGACCGGACCGATCGCGTGGCTCACGACCGCCACCCAGGGATCGAGATACCACTTCACGATCATCGCCAGGAACAGGATGAAGGTACCCCCGGCGACGGACGAGGAATAATAGTCGAGGCGGCCCTCCTTGTGGCTGCCAAACCAGTGCCACAGCCCGAAGATGGCGGCGATGCCGCCGAAGGCGTAGCTGAGGTTGGTCATCTCGGCTGCCGCTTTTTCGATGCCGAGGTACTTGAGGATCCCGCCCAAGTATCCGCCGCCGATGAGGAATCCGTGCACGAGCAGGATGACCCCCAAGATCAGCAAAGCCGGACTTTTTCGCGTATAGACCATGACGTTTACCCCCAACCCTGCTTGTTATCTAAACGTCAGGGCGTTGGCTGAGCCCAGGGCGTGCATCAACCTCGCCGCACTATCGGCAAATCACTGACCAACATCGAGGGTACTGTTCATTCTGATCTGGATGACGATCGGAGACAGCAGCCCCTCCGGCATTGCGGCAGCAGAGAAATCCGAGGAGCAAGCCGGAAACCTTCGCCGCCGTGCTCTTTTCGTCTCTTCTGCCGGCGTTTCCTCTGCCCTCCCGGCTATCGCGATCCTGTCAGTTTATTAAAAACGAATATATGAATTTTACAAGGACCGATTTGCGTAGGGACGCTCACCGTTCTGGCAAAGATTACCGCAGTGCGGGAGCGGATGGCGGCGCTGGCGGGGACGGCGCGGGCGATCCGCCGCTGGCCGAGCCTGGCGTCGATTCCCACAACATCGATCAATCGGCTTGGAGCAGCGTCTCGGCGGCAGGCGCAAGGATTTAGCTATCCGTCGGTCTTCTGCGCCGGCTTGATTTCGTTGTGGTCTGGCGCGGCATCCTCGCCTGAATCCGGCTTGATGGTCGCGGTCGCATGTCGTTGGCTGGCTCGTTCCGTGAGACGGTCGCGCAATACCTCCAAATCATAGCCGGCCTTGGATGCAATCTCCAAGGTGGTAGCCACTCCAAGCCGTAGGACTGCGACCTGTGCCCAAAGAATCGTGCAACGCGTCCCGGAACGACAATAGAAGAGGGTCGGTCGCGGAAGGTCGTCCATCAATCGTGCGAAAGCCTTGACGGGGGCATCGTCGGTGACGCTCAAATTGTCCACGGGCAAGAAGCGGAACTGCATCCCGTGGCCAGTTGTCGCGGCCTCGGCCCGTTCGCTTAGCAATTGTTCTGGCGCTTCATGATCCGGCCGATTGTTCACGACCGACCGAAAACCTCGCGCGGCGATTCCGGCGAAGTCGGACTCGACAAGCTGCGAGGCTACGTAAACGCCGGACTCAAGTTGAACGATCTTGGCCATGACACCTTGCCCGCGTCGGCGCGCGCCTGAACGTCCCGAATTGCGCGCTATCCAAAGCCGTTTTCCCGAGGGAGATTAAACCAATTCGCAGTGCTTTTGTATAAATTTCGTAATATTACAATGTATAGCCGTAAAATATCGCCCGATGCCCTTATCTTACGTGCGTGGCAGGCACACGCCGCCTTCAGGCGCCGTCCTTCTTCGCCAACTCGACCAGCTTGACCGGCTCGATCATGTTCTGGTCGAGCCCCGCGTCCTTGTTCGCGTCCATGCCGAAGGCGACGGCCATGAGCTGGCTGTAAAATACCACCGGAATGCCGAAGGTGGTGCCGAACTTCTTGTTGATCGCGCCCTGATACATTTCGACGTTCTGCTGGCACAGGGGGCACGGCGTCGCGATCACGTCGGCGCCGGCATCGACCGCCGCCTGCACGATCTGCTTGATGGGGTGCAACGTCTTGTCCGGGCTATAGACCGAGACCGAGCCGCCGCAACACGAGGTCTTGGGATCATCGGCGACCGGCTCGGCACCGCACGCCTTGACGAAGTTGTCGAGAAACTCGGGCTGGTCGTAGGTGTCGTAATTGCCGCCCGTGTCGGTGGCGGCAAAAGGCCGCACTGTCTGGCAGCCGACATAGCCGGCGACCTCAAGCCCGCTCGGCAGATTGGTCACCCGCTGCTCGATCTTCTCGAGCCCGACGTCGTTGACCGACACCTCGCAGGCGTGGCGGACGTTGAGGTCGCCGTCGTAGGAAAGATCAGCGGCGTCGAGCGCCTCGTTGACGCGCTGGCGGGTGCGCACGTCGTTCTTGATCTTCTCGTTGACGCCGTGGGTATTGAGATAGCAGACGGCACAATTGCGCGCAGCGATCGATGCGGCGCGCATCGTGGAAGACGCAGTCGAGGATGGCGTCGGCGTAGGTTGGAAGGCCCTACTATTGTCGATCAAGATTCGGCTGAATAGAAGCATGCCGAGCAATATTGTTGCAGACCGGAATTTGGAGTTAAGCGCCGATTAGGATTGTTTTGGCGATCGCGATGTCGCGTCGATGACGCCGGTCAAGTGCGCGACCAGAGCCTCCTGCGCCGGCGTCGCATGGCGGTCGCGGTGGCGGACCAGCGCATATTCGCGTTGTGGCAGTTCGATCGGGATTTCAATGAGCTTGCCGGCAGCTATGGCGGAGGCGACGACGTTGCGCGAAATAATGGTGGCGCCGGCTCCGGCCTCGATCGCTTCGCGCACGGCTTCGTTGCTGGGTAAGACCAGGAAAATGTTGAGGTCGTCGACCGACAGCCCCTCGCGGCTGGCCAAGTCCTCGAGCCCGCGGCGAGTGCCTGAGCCTGCCTCACGGATCACCCAGTTTATGGCGCGAAGATCGAGCCGGCCCCGAGCATCGACCGGCAGGGATGGTTGATCCGAAGCGACCACCAGCACAATCTGGTCGTGGTCGATCTGCTTCCGGATCAACGCCGGATGCTGGGTCGGCCCTTCGACCAGACCGATATTCACCTCGCCCTCGACGACGGCGTTCTCAACCTCATTGGTATTGCGGATCACGACTTTGAGGCGCACTCGCGGATTGGCGGCATGGAAGGCCGCGAGCCGGCGGGGCAGCCAGTAGGTCGCAATCGTCTGGCTGGCCGCGATGGCGACGGGGCCGGCGGGGTCGCCAGCGAGATCCTGCAACACCGAACGCGCCATCGCGGCACGGTCGAACACGGCGCGTGCCTCGCTCAAAAAAATTCGACCGGTTTCCGTTAGTCGGATTCCGCGACCGACGCGGTCGAACAGCTTGATCTGATAACAGGCTTCCAATGAGGCAATGGCAGCCGACGCCGCTGACTGGCTCATGCCGAGGGCCTCGGCGGCGCGCGTCACATGCCCGCGTTCGGCGACCTCAATGAAGATGCGCAGTTGATCGAGTGTCATCGCTAATCAATTTATATTATCGATCAGAACGACATAATCAATCGATAATTCAAAACATTTTGATTGCAACTCGGGAAACCCACCGGTTATCGTGCGCTTAAAACCGGTGCCATCGAGGAAACGTCGAGCAATGTTCACCAGTAATCCATTCGCCGAACTTTCGGCGTCCATATCGCCCACCGTCATGCAGACATACGTCGCCGTCATGGCCCTCTTGGTCGTGGCCGGCACGCTCATCGACATCATTCATAAAAGGAGCGCGACGTACTTCTTCAACAACTGGCGAAAATCCAAGAGTAAAGCGAAGCAGCAGGTCGGCGGCGGAGAGATGATATCGATCGCGGTCAAGACCGCCGTGGTCGATGTCATGACCTCGGGCGAATTCTGCAACGCGCAGCGCAGGCTCTCCCATCTGCTGGGCATGTACGGCTTTGTAATCTACGTTGCCACCAGCGCCATAATGGTCTTCGCCTATCCGACGCCCGCAACGCCGACGCCCAATGCGCTCGCGACGTTGTGGTACATCGGCGCGCTGATGGTCTGTCTCGGCGGCTACTGGTTCTGGTTTTTCATCCGCGTCGACGTTGCCGCAGAAGGCAATTCGCCGTTCCGTTTAGTGCGCGCCGACCTGTTCATCGTTACGCTTGTCATGAGCACGACCTTTGGTCTGATTTGGGCTTGGCTGCAGACGGCGGGCAACACGACTTGGGCTACCGTGTTCCTGGGGCTTTATCTCATCGATACCACGGTGCTGTTCGCATCGATTCCGTGGTCCAAGTTCTCGCACATGTTCTTCAAGCCCGCCGCGGCCCTGCAGAAGAGAGTGGCCGAAGCCAACGGCACGAGGAGCAATCTGCCGGCACCCGCCGACGCGCCGGAAAAGTACGGCAGCGTCCTGAAGCACTCGAACCACTATTGATCGGCTCCACAGCGGTCTTGGATACAGGAGATAAGGGAACAACATGCCGACCTTCGTTTACATGACGCGTTGCGACGGCTGCGGACATTGCGTCGATATCTGCCCGTCCGACATCATGCACATCGATAAGACCTACCGCCGCGCCTATAACCTAGAGCCCAACTTCTGTTGGGAATGCTATTCGTGCGTGAAGGCCTGTCCGCAGCATGCGATCGACGTTCGCGGCTACGCAGACTTCGCGCCACTCGGCCACAGCGTCAGGGTGCTGAGGGAAGAAGAGAAGGCAACCATTTCGTGGAAGATCAAGTTCCGGGATGGCCGCGAAAAGG
>JAHFPN010000187.1 GCA_023269635.1 Hyphomicrobiales bacterium
GTGCAACTGGTTCTCGTCGCGGCTCGGCGCGGTGCAGCCCTCCAGATACGAGACGTAGGAGCCCTCGTCGGCGATGATGAGCGTGCGCTCGAACTGGCCGGTGTTCTTCTCGTTGATGCGGAAATAGGTCGACAGCTCCATCGGGCAGCGCACGCCCTTCGGCACGTAGACGAAGGAGCCGTCGGAGAACACCGCCGAATTCAGCGTGGCGAAGAAATTGTCGGTGACCGGCACCACCGTGCCGAGGTACTTCTGCACCAGCTCGGGATGCTTCTGGGTCGCCTCCGACACCGAGCAGAAGATGATGCCGGCCTTGGCCAGCTCCTCCTTGAAGGTGGTGGCGATCGAGACCGAGTCGAACACGGCGTCGACCGCGACCCGCGACACGCCGCGCACGCCCGCGAGAATCTCCTGCTCGCGCAACGGGATGCCGAGCTTCTCGTAGGTCTTCAAGATTTCCGGGTCGACCTCGTCGAGCGACTTGGGCGCCGGGTTCATCTTCGGCGCGGCGTAGTAATAGAGGTCCTGGTAGTCGATCGGCGCGTGCTTCACCCGCGCCCAGGTCGGCTCCTGCATGGTGAGCCAACGGCGATAGGCCTCGAGCCGCCAGTCGAGCATCCACTGCGGCTCGCTCTTCTTCGCCGAGATGAAGCGGATGATGTCTTCGGAAAGGCCCTTGGGGGCCTTCTCGGTTTCGACCTCGGTGGTGAACCCGTACTTGTACTGGTCCACGTCGATGGCGCGGACGCGTTCTACGGTCTCCGGTACGGCCGGCATCTCACTCTCCTCATCCTTGCGGCTTCAAGGGCCGCAACGTGGGAACCGCTCAAGCCGCGCGCTCGGTCGCGCGCCGCTTGAGATTGCCATAAACGCGCTCCCAGATCGCGAGGAAGCGCATAACATCGTCTTCGGTCGTGCTCCAGCCGAGGCTCACGCGGACCGCGCCCCTGGCGATCTCGGCCGGCAGCTTCATCGCGGCGAGCGCCGCGGACGGGCCGACCTTGCCCGAGGAGCACGCGGCGCCGGCGCTGATCGCCGCGCCTTCGAGATCGAAGGCGATGACCGCGGTCTCGGCGGCGATCCCAGGCACGGCGAAGCACGAGGTATTGGGCAGGCGCTCGGCGCCCGCGGACACGAATACGGCACTTGGCGCCATCCTGCGCACGCCGGCCTCGAGCCGGTCGCGCAAGGCTGCCTGGCGCGCCGGCTCGGCCGGAAGCGCTGTCGCGGCTTCGGCGGCCGCAGCGCCGAAACCCGCGATTCCCGGCACGTTCTCGGTCCCGCCGCGACGGCCGCGCTCCTGGCCGCCGCCGCGCAGCATGGCCGGAACACCTACGTCCTCATGACGGGCAATCAGCGCGCCGGCGCCTTGCGGGCCGCCAAGCTTGTGCGCCGAGATAGAGATAAGGTCGGCGCCGCTCGCTTCAAGGCGGAACGGCAGGCGGCCCGCGATCTGCACCGCGTCGGTGTGGAAGAACCCGTCGGCGGAGCGGACCAGGCCCGCGATCTTCGCAACCGGCTCGAGCACGCCGGTCTCGTTGTTCGCGGCCATGACCGAGACCAGCGCGCGGCGGCCGGCCCGCTGGTGGCCGTCGAGCATGGCTTCGAGCGCGTCGAGATCGACGACGCCGTCCGCATCGACCGGGATCAGCTCGATCCGGTCCGGCGCGAAACGGCCGCCGGCGCGCACCGCCGGGTGCTCGACCCCGGACATCAGCAGCACGTCGCAGCGGTGGCTGCGGCCCGCGACCTCGATCTCGGGCTAGAGCGCGAGCGCGATCGACTCGGTGGCGCCGCTGGTGAAGCTCACGGCGCGCGGATTGGCGCCCACGAGGTCCGCGACCTTGCCGCGCGCGTCCTCGACGAGGGCGCGAGCGGCCCGGCCCTCGGCATGAACCGAGGAGGGGTTGGCGCCCCCGAGCGCCGCCAGCGCGGCGGCCCGCGCCGCCGGGCGCAGGGTCGAGGTCGCGTTATGGTCGAAATAGACGCGGTTCATCGGACTTTGGATCAGGTGAGGCGCCGAAAAACTTGCTTTTCGGGTGCGATCTCGTCTATTGGAGGTGCCGCTCGGGTAGCCGAGCACAGCGGGCGCCGGCGAGCGGTATCCAAATTTAGAATGATTCTAAAGAGTTAGGCCGCCGAGTCAAGTTGCCGGTGCGTCGAAATTCGTTTCTCGCCTCGCCGGGCGCTTCGTCACCGGCGAGCGCCAGAGGTGTCCATGCCTGAAGTCATCTTTATCGGAGAAAAGGGGCGGATCGAGGGGCGCTGGCATCCCGGCAAAGCCCGCAACTCGCCGATCGCGATCATCCTGCATCCGCACCCGCAGTTCGGCGGCACGATGAACAACCCGGTCATCTATCATCTCTATTACACCTTCGCGAACCGCGGCTTCTCGGTGCTGCGCTTCAACTTCCGCGGCGTCGGCCGCAGCCAGGGCTCGTTCGATCACGGCCAGGGCGAGCTTTCGGACGCGGCCGCCGCGCTCGACTGGGCGCAGAGCAACAATCCGGACGCGCGCGCGTGCTGGATCGCGGGCTTCTCGTTCGGCGCCTGGATCGGCATGCAGCTCCTGATGCGGCGACCGGAAGTGGAAGGCTTCATTTCGGTGGCGGCGCCCGCCAGCCTCTATGATTTCTCCTTCCTCGCGCCCTGCCCTTCGTCGGGCCTGTTCGTGCACGGCGACAAGGATGCGGTGGTGCCGACCACGGCGGTGGCGCAGCTGGTGGAGAAGCTCAAGACCCAGAAGGGCATCGTGATCGAGCAGCAGATCGTGCGCGGCGCCAATCACTTCTTCGACGGCAAGGTCGAGCAGCTGATGGATGTGGTCGGCGACTATCTCGATCGGCGGCTGACCAAGCAGCGCGAGAGCGCTGCTTAAGCGCTAATTCGCCAGGAAGAGCCTGAGTTCTTCGAAGAAGCGGGCGAATGCGGGCTCCTGCGGCAGCAAAATGTGGTTGTTGCCCTGAAGCACCACGAACTTGGCGCCGGGAATTCCTGCCGCCATCTGACGTCCGAGTTCCATTGGCTGTCGAGGATCGCCGCGCGCGTGCATCACCAGTGTTGGCGCCCTCACTTGGGGTAGGAGTCCGGTCACGTCGAATTCGCCGGCGGTCTCGAGATAGCGGGCCGCACATTCCCCCGAAGTAGTTCGTCGCTGCAATTCATTGAATGTATCGGCCTGTTCCTTAGTGGCCTCAGGCATCAATGCTGATGCGAACAACTGGCGAATAATCGGGTTATTTGCGCCCCATTCCAACCGCATCAAAGTCGCGAGCGCCTTCTGCTTTTCCCGAGTCTCGGGAGAGCGCTTACTGGCTCCCAACGCAAATCCCCCATACAAGATCAAGTGGCTGACGCGCTCTGGGTGCCGAACCGCATAGGCGATGGAGATCGCGCAGCCTTGCGATATTCCAAGCAATGGAAATCGTTTCATGCCGGCGGCTTCGACTACCGTTTCGAGGTCGGTGACCCACGCGTCTAGCGAAAGTTCGGCAACATCCCAATCGGAAAGGCCGTTGCCGCGTGCGTCATAGCGGATCAGCGTGTGGCCCTTTGACAGACCCAAGAGGAATTGATGCCAGATCGGGCTGTCCCAGTCGTATTCAAGGTGGTTCAGCCAGTTCGCGGTCTTTACGAGCGGCGGGCCTTGGCCGCTGATCGCATAAGCAAGCCGGACGCCATCGGGCGCCCGGCAATAGCGGATTTCTTGCACTTCATCGGAGACCGCTAGACCATCGCCCTTAATGGCGAATGCTTCGACCGGATCGGGAATGTTCTTTAAATTCTGCGGACCGAGACTGCGGTAGCCGAGCGCGAGCTTCTTGTGAACTTGATCGTGGGCTTGGCGTGAGATGCAAATGCCGCCGGGTTCCGAGATACCTTCAAGACGAGCCGCGATGTTCACACCATCGCCGTAGATGTCGTCGCCTTCCACGATCACATCGCCAAGATGCACGCCGATGCGGAAAATCATCGGGCGTTTGTTGGTGACCCCGGCATTCCGCGCGGCCATTTCGCGCTGGATCTCGGCCGCGCAATCGACCGCTTCGACCACGCTGGCAAATTCAGCAAGCAGGCCGTCGCCCATCAGCTTCACGATGCGACCGTGATGCCTGGCGATTGCAGGATCGATCAGCTCGGAGCGGCAGCGCTGCAACGCGGCGAGGGTACCCGCCTCGTCTTCGCTCATCATTCGGCTGTAGCCGAAGACATCGGCAGCCAGGATTGCAGCCAGTCGGCGTTCCACGTAGCTTTCCTCATCTCGTACGGACGCGGAGCGCGCCATTACGCGTAGCTTTGCCGAACCGATGGCTCGGTTCAAGGCTCCGCCAAGACTCCGCCGGTCATCGGCTTGGGCGCACCCGTAGTCGTCGGAAACGTGATCGGCAGCCCCTTCAGCGAACGCACCGCTAGATAGGCGAAAGCCTGGGCCTCGAGCGCGTCAACCGCCCAGCCGATCTCGTCGGCGCGCAATACCTTTCCTGGGAGCCGCTTCCGCAGCATCGCCAAGAGCGTCGGATTGCGCGCGCCGCCGCCGGCGACGATCCAGCTCGCGGGCGGCTTCGGGAGATGATCCTGCGCTTTGGCGATGGTGACGGCGACGACAGCTGTCGCGATCGCGGCGGCGTCTTCGGTAGAGAGCGCGTCGAGCGACAGACGCGCGAATTGCTCGCGGTCGAGCGATTTTGGCGGGCGCCGGCGGAAATAGGGATTTTCCAGCATCTGCGCTACGATCTCCTCGTGCACCTTGCCGCGCGCGGCGAGCTTGCCGTCGCGGTCGAAGCCCTCGCCGGTGCGCTTGCGCACGAGATCGT
>JAHFPN010000188.1 GCA_023269635.1 Hyphomicrobiales bacterium
CGCCTTCGGCCTTGCGCGCGGACGCCGCCGCGGCAAGGTTCCCGATCCCGGTCTTCGATTTCACCTTGCCCGCGCGCTGCGGGCCGAGCGGCGGGCGGCGCACGCCGGCGGACTCGACTATGACGTGCTGCGCCACCTGGTGCTGGCGCGGGCGCAACGGATGCTCGCACGGTCGTGTCCTCGGTCGACCTTGCATGCGCCCGTTACGCGCACTAGTTCTCGCCTGCGCGGCCCGCGTTCGCCGCGCGCGCAGGAGCCCCGAAGATGGCCGAGCCTTCCCGCCCGAAAGTGATCAAGACCGACGCCGAATGGCGCGCCCAGCTCACGCCCGAGCAATATCACGTCACCCGCGAGCACGGGACCGAGCGTCCGGGGACCGGGCCCTACCTCAACGAGAAGCGCAAGGGCATGTATGTTTGCGTGGCCTGCGGCAACCCGCTGTTCAGCTCGGATACGAAATACGACTCGCGCAGCGGCTGGCCGAGCTTCTACGCGCCGGTGGAAAAGGGCGCCGTCAGCGAGCTCGACGACAAGTCGCTGTTCATGCACCGCACCGAGATTCGCTGCGCCTCGTGCGAGGCCCATCTCGGCCATGTCTTCCCCGACGGGCCGAAGCCGACCGGCATGCGCTATTGCATGAACGGTTGCGCGCTGAAGCTGATGCCGGGCGAGGGCAAGAATGGCTGAAGCTCCCGCGGCGGGAGCGATCCCGATCGCGCCGCGACGCCCCAGCGAACGCATCGTCCACGGCGAACGTCTGATCGACGAGTACGCCTGGCTGCGCGACCCGAACTGGCGCGAGGTGATGCGCGATCCGGCGAGGCTCGACCCCGATATCTGCGCCTATCTCGAGAGCGAGAACCGCCACGCCGAGGGATATTTCGCCGGCACCGCGGAGCTGCGCCGCGCGCTCGTCGCCGAGATGCGCGGCCGTATCAAGGAGGACGACGCCACGGTGCCGCTCAAGGACGGCCTGCTGGCCTATTACATCCGCTACCGCGAGGGCGGCCAGCACCCGCTGCATTGCCGCCAGCCGGCCGGCGGCGGCGCCGAGCAGCTCCTGCTCGACGGCGACGCGCTGGCAGAAGGTCATGCCTATTACCAGCTCGGCGGCTCGCGCCACACGCGCGACCACAAGCGGCTCGCCTGGTCGGCGGACGCGGCGGGCTCGGAGTATTTCACGCTCAGGGTGCGCGATCTGGCCAGCGGCGAGGAACTTACCGATGCCGTGCCGGACACGACCGGCGGCGCGGTGTGGACCGCGGATGGCAGCGCTTTCTACTACGTGCGCCTCGACGCCGATCACCGTCCCTCGCGCGTCTATCGTCACCGGCTCGGCACGCCGGTCGCCGACGACGTTCTCGTTTACGAAGAGCACGACCCCGGATTTTTCGTGGGCGTCGGCGAGCTTCTAGCCGGCGCCTTTGCCGCGATCGTCGCGAGCGCGAGCGAGACCACCGAGAACTATCTCCTCGACCTGGCGGACCCCGCCGCCAAGCCGGTTCTGGTCGCGCCGCGCAAGACCGGTGAGCGCTACCATGTGGAGCACCATCCCACGCTCGGCGGCGTCGAGACGCTCGTCATTCTGACCAACGCCGACGGCGCCGAGGATTTCAAGATCGTGACCGCGCCGCTCAAAAGCCCAGGCCGCGAACATTGGCGCGTGCTGCTTCCCCATTGGCCGGGCGTGCTCGTGCTCGATGTCGGCGTGCTCAAGGACTGGATGTTGCGGCTCGAGCGCAGCGAGGGTCTCCCGCGCATCGTGGTGCGGCGGCTCCAGGACGGCGAGGAGTACACGATCGCGTTCGCCGAGGAGGCCTATTCGCTCGGCATGGAGACCGGCTACGAGTTTAAGACCGACGCGCTCCGCTTCTTCTATTCCTCGATGACGACGCCGCTCGAGACCTGGGACTACGACATGCGCCGGCGCACGCGGGAGCTCAAGAAACGCCAGGAGGTGCCCTCCGGCCATGATCCGGCGCGGTTCACGACCCGGCGCATCTATGCGCCGGCGGCGGACGGCGAGACGGTGCCGATCTCGCTCCTGCACCGGCGCGATACGCCGATCGACGGCAGCGCGCCCTGCCTGCTGTTCGGCTACGGCGCCTATGGCTTCGCGATTCCGGCCGCGTTCAGCACCAACCGGCTGTCGCTGGTCGAGCGCGGCTTCGTGGTCGCGATCGCGCACATCCGCGGCGGCACCGACAAGGGCTGGCGCTGGTATCGCGAGGGCAAGCTCGCGCACAAGAAGAACAGCTTCACCGACTACATCGCGGCCGCCGAGCACCTGGTGCGCGAGGGCTTCGCGGCGCGCGGCCGCCTGATCGCGCATGGCGGCTCGGCCGGCGGGCTGCTGATGGGCGCGGTCGCCAACATGCGGCCCGATCTTTTCGCCGGCGTGGTCGCCGAGGTGCCGTTCGTGGACGCACTCAACACCATGCTCGACGAGACGCTCCCGCTCACCCCGCCGGAATGGCCGGAATGGGGCGACCCGATCCGCGATCCCGAGGCGTTCCGCCGCATCCGCTCCTATTCGCCCTATGACAATGTGCGCGCGCAAAGCTATCCGGCGATCCTGGCGCTGGCCGGCCTCTCCGATCCGCGCGTGACCTATTGGGAGCCGGCGAAATGGGTGGCCAAGCTGCGCGCGAGCAAGACCGACGACAACCCGCTCGTGTTGCGCACCAACATGGACGCCGGCCACGGCGGCGCCGCCGGCCGCTTCGACCGGCTCGAGGAGGTGGCGCTGGTCTACGCCTTCGCGCTCAAGACCGTGGGGCTGGCCTGATCCGATGGTGAGGCGCGACCACCTCGACACCGCGGCGGCGACCGGCATGCTCGGCCTGTCCGCGCTGTGGGGCCTTTCGCATATCGCGGTGAAGGTGGCGAATGCGGGGATTTCGCCCGCGTTCCAGAGCGGCCTGCGCTCGATCGGCGCGCTCGCGGTGCTGGTCGCATGGTCTTGGCTGCGCCGGATCGATCTGTTCGCGCGCGACGGCACGTTCGTCGTCGGCATCCTCGCCGGCGTGCTGTTCGCCGGCGAGTTCGCGTTGATCTATTGGGCGCTGATCTTCACCGACGTCGCGCGCGGCATCATCTTCGTCTACACAGCGCCGTTCTTCGTCGCCGTCGGCGCGCATTGGTTCGTGCCGGGCGAGCGGATCGGACGGCCGCAGGCGGCCGGACTCTTGGCCGCCTTCGCCGGCATCGTGGTGGCGTTCTGGGACGGGCTCAGCCTGCCTTCGTCGCGCGCGCTGATCGGCGACGCCATGATGATCGGGGCGGCCTTGCTCTGGGGCGCCACCACGGTGCTGGTGAAGGCCTCGAAGCTCGCCCGGATCGAGCCGGCCAAGACCTTGGCCTATCAGCTCGCGGTTTCGGCGTTGACGCTGACGCTTCTCGCGCCGCTCGCCGGCGAGGCCGGAATTTTCGCCATGAGCCCGCTCGTGCTCGGCGCGCTCGCGTTCCAAATCCTGATCGTCGCTTCGTTCTCGTATCTCGCGTGGTTTGCGCTCATACGGGTCTATCCGGCTTCGACGCTTTCGGCCTTCACGTTTTTGACGCCGCTGTTCTCGATGATTTTCGGCGCCTGGCTGCTCGGCGAGCGCTTGAGCCCGGCGCTCGCGCTCTCGCTGGCGCTGGTCGCGATCGGGATCTGGCTGGTGAACCGGCCGCGGCCGGCGTGAACGCTACTGCGGTTTCTGCGCCGGCCCGCCGAATTCCACGTCGGCCTGGGTGCCGGTGCGCGCCACGTGCTCGCGCAACTCCTCGAGCGAGGCGAAGCGCATGGTACCGACCGGGAGTTCGGCCTCGATCGAACCGTCGGAATAGAGCGTATAGGCCATGCCACCGATGATGCCGGAGCGCAACACTTGCGCCGGCGTCGTGGCCGGGGCGGCCACGGGCTCGGCCGGTGCGAGACGCGCGGACGGACTCGTCTGCGGCGGCCATGCGCGCGGACGCGGCCCTTTGGTTTCGGCTGCGAACGGCTGACCGGCTTCCTTGGCGCTCGGCGCGGGAGCTTCGGCGCGAGGCTCGCGCGCGGGCTGTTGGCGCGCCGCCGGTTGCGCCGGGGCGGGTTCGACTTCCGGCGGCGGCGTCACCTTGGGCTCGGGCGCCGGCGCAGCCGCGGCCTCGATCGGGTACTCGGCCGCGGCGGAGGTCCATGCGTCGATGTGATTTACGAGATCGCGCACCGCGCGCAGCAGTAATCCGATCCCGACCAAAATCAAGCCGCCGACCAAGCCGATGGCGCCGCTTTGAATCAAGGCGCTGCCGAGGTTGAGGCCGAGCAACCATTCCGGCCCGCCGGCCACGATCGCGGCGAGGCCCGCGAGCGCGAGCAGGAGTCCGAGAACGATCAGGACGATCGACATGCGATGAAAATACCGGTTCGGAGCTCGCTTCGAAACCTATTCGTCCACCAATGGTTAGCCGCAAAACTATCACGGGAATGAGGGCAAATGGGCGGCTTTGGCACGAGTGTGGGGTGTTGTGCAGCGCGAATTACCGGCCTATTCCTAATGCCGACGGATGGCGCCACGCCCCCGGATCGAGTTCGCCCGAGGAGATTCATCATGTCGTTTACGCTGCCGGACCTGCCCTATCCGCACGACGCGCTCGCGCCCTACATGTCGCGCGAAACCCTCGAATACCATCACGACAAGCACCACCTGGCCTATGTGAACAACGGCAACAACCTGCTCAAGGGCTCGGGGCTGGAGGGCAAGAGCCTCGAGGAGGTGGTGAAGGGGTCGTTCGGCAAGAACGCGGGCCTCTTCAACAA
>JAHFPN010000189.1 GCA_023269635.1 Hyphomicrobiales bacterium
TTCGGCGACCAGCGCCGCAAGATCGATGGTGCCGTTCACCAGTGGGTCCGGCGGTTCCGCCTCGCCGATCTCGACTTCCCCGGTACCGGCCGCAATCGCCGACGGCGGCGCGAAGCGCACGCGGATCGGCTCGACGAGATGGCTCTCGAAGGCATCGAGCGTGACGACGCAAGTCTGCCGTACCGATGCTTCCAACGCGCCTTCCACCACCGCGCCGCCGCCGCCATCAGGCACGACCCTTAGCCGCGCCACCAGCGCGGGAACGGCGAGCACGCCCGCGTGCCGCGCGAGCTCCGCGCGTTCCCGCTCATTGGGCACGAGCTCGATCTCGCGGCCCTCCGGCGGAATCTCGGCGACCGCGATCGCGTGCGACCAGGTGAACGCGGGCGGCATCAGGCCTCCTCGGCTCGCGGGAAGCCGACCTCGCCGCGGGCGACGGCGCCGGCGTCCTGGCGCGCGAGCTCGGCCTCCGCGCGCCACACATAGCGCGCAAGCCGCTCGCCCGCGCGCTTCGAAGCTTCGCTACCGAGCACGTTCCGCGCGAGCGCCGCCGCCAGCGCGCTTTCGTCCGCATCCTTCAGCACCGCATCGTAGCTCGCCGCCCGGCCATAGAAGGCCTCGGCGAACGAGCGCATCTTGCGCGGCACCAAAAGATCGCCGACCCCGAGCTCGCGCAGGTTCGCGTCCATGTCATCGAAGAAACGGTCGCACAGCGCCTGCCCGGCCGCGCGCGCCGCATCGTCCGCAGCCAAGAGCCGCCGCACCACGAGGTGCACGTGCAGGACCACCATGTCGAAGCGCGCTTCGACCGTGTCGGGCACCTCGAAATCAGCATAGAAGGCGGGCGTGCGCGCCTGCGCCACGATCGCGCCATAGAGGCGGTCGATATTGCCGCGCTGATCGTCGCGTTTGAGCCAACGTGTGAACATCAGATTCATCTCAAGGCGCGCGCTCCCCGCCGGCCTAGATTGCAATCGGCCGGGGGGCGGGGTACGTCAGGAGCCGCGTCATGACAAGAGGAAGTACGGGGCCCCGATTTTCATGCGTCTGAAGGCGTCCTTCGGCTGCATTCGCGCCGCGCGGCTCGCCGCCGGCGTAGCGCTTGCACTCCTGGTCGGCGGCTGCTTCAGCACCACGTACCAGCACGGCTACCAGTTCGAGGATGCGCTGCTCGATCAGGTCCCGGTCGGCGCCAGTCAGGACCAGGTGCTCTTGGTACTCGGCACGCCGTCCACGGTCGCGACCGTGAGCGGCGAGGTGTTCTACTACATCTCCCAGAAATCGCAGAAGACCGCGTTCTTGAGACCGGAGATCGTGGACCAGCGGGTGCTCGCGGTTTATTTCGACGAGGAACGGCGGGTCAACCGCATCGCCAATTACGGCATGCGGGACGGCAAGGTATTCGATTTCATCAGCCGCACCACCCCGACCGGCGGCGAGGACCTCAACATGATCCGGCAGCTCTTCAAGGGCCTGACCTTGAACCCGTTCCGACATTAGGTAGGCGAGCGAACGATTACGGCCCGCGAGCGCGCTCGCGGGCCGCGTGATTCTTGCCTGACCGACTAGTGCGCCAGGATCGCCAACAGCAACAGCGCCACGATATTGGTGATCTTGATCATCGGGTTCACCGCCGGACCGGCCGTGTCCTTGTAGGGATCGCCGACCGTGTCGCCGGTGACCGCGGCTTTGTGGGCTTCGGAACCCTTGCCGCCATAGTGGCCGTCCTCGATGAACTTCTTGGCGTTGTCCCAGGCGCCTCCTCCTGACGTCATGGAGATGGCGACGAACAGCCCGGTCACGATCACGCCCAGGAGCATCGCCCCCACCGCCGCAAACGCCTGGCTCTTTCCGGCGATGAAATAGACCGCGAAATAGACCACGATCGGCGACAGCACGGGAAGAAGCGACGGCACGATCATTTCCTTGATCGCCGCGCGCGTCAGCATGTCGACCGCGCGCCCGTAGTCGGGCTTCTGCTTGCCCAGCATGATGCCGGGCTTCTCGCGGAACTGGCGGCGCACCTCCTCGACGATGGCGCCGGCGGCGCGGCCGACCGCCCGCATGCCCATGGAGCCGAACAAATAGGGCAGCAGGCCGCCGAACAGCAGGCCGACGACCACGTACGGATTCGACAGCGAGAAATCGAGCTTCACGCCCTGGAAGTACGGGAAGCGCGCCGAGTTGGCGATGAAGTAGTTGAGATCGGAGGTATAGGCCGCAAACAGCACCAGCGCGCCTAGTCCGGCGGAGCCGATCGCGTAGCCCTTGGTGATCGCCTTGGTGGTGTTGCCGACCGCGTCGAGCGCGTCGGTCGCCTTGCGCACGCTCTTCGGCAGGCCCGCCATCTCGGCGATGCCGCCGGCATTGTCGGTGACCGGGCCGAACGCGTCGAGCGCCACCACCATGCCGGCAAGCGCGAGCATGGTGGTGACCGCGATCGCGATGCCGAACAGGCCGGCGAGCTTATAGGTGACGATGATGCCGGCGATGATCACGAGCGCGGGCAGCGCCGTCGCCTCCATGGAAACCGCGAGCCCCTGGATGATGTTGGTGCCGTGGCCGGTGATCGAGGCCGAGGCAATCGATCGCACCGGTCGGAAATTGGTGCCGGTATAGTACTCGGTGATCCAGACGATGAGCCCCGTGACCACGAGCCCCACGAGGCCGCACCAAAAAAGCGATTGACCGGTGAAGACCACGCCGTCGCCGGTCCTGAGCACAGTCTCGAACCCGATGAGATAATGCGTGACGAGCGCGACGCCGCCAAGCGAGAGCACCGCCGAGGCGATGAAGCCGCGATAGAGCGCGCCCATGATCGACTTGTTCTTGGGCAGCTTCACGAAAAAGGTGCCGATGATCGAGGTGATGATGCAAACGCCCGCGATGGCGAGCGGATAGATCAGCATGGCGTTGAGCGCCGGCGTGCCGGCGAAGAAGATCGCGGCCAGCACCATGGTGGCGACCACGGTCACCGCATAGGTTTCGAACAGGTCCGCGGCCATGCCGGCGCAATCGCCGACGTTGTCGCCCACGTTGTCGGCGATGGTGGCCGGATTGCGCGGGTCGTCCTCGGGGATGCCGGCCTCGACCTTGCCGACGAGATCGCCGCCGACGTCGGCGCCCTTGGTGAAGATGCCGCCGCCGAGCCGCGCGAAGATCGAGATCAGCGAGGCGCCGAAACCGAGCGCCACCAAGGCGTCGATGACCAGCCGGTCGGCCGGCGCATAGCCGAGCCCGCCGGTGAGGAACATGTAGTAGCCGGCGACGCCCAAGAGCGCGAGGCCGGCGACCAGCATCCCGGTCACCGCGCCGGACCGGAACGCGAGCTCGAGCCCGCCGGCCAGCGACTTGGTGGCGGCCTGGGCGGTGCGCACGTTGGCCCGCACCGAGACGTTCATGCCGATGAAGCCGGTGGCGCCGGAAAGAATTGCGCCGATGGCGTAGCCGAGCGCCACCAGCCACCCGAGCAACCAGCCGACCAGCAGGAACACCACCACGCCGACCGCGCCGATCGTGGTGTATTGCCGGCGCAAGTAAGCCTGGGCGCCCTCGCGGATCGCGGCCGCGATCTCCTGCATGCGCTTGCTTCCGGCGTCGGCCGCGAGCACGGATTGCACGGCCCAGGCGCCGTAGACCAGCGAAAGCAGTCCGCAGGCGATGATCAGCCACAGAGCAGTCATGGAATTGACCCCGGGTTTTGGTCGGAAAGTTCGGGAATGCCTGCCGCGAATGGTCGCGGCGTCCCGGGTCCGCGCCCCAGCGGCGACCGAGCGGCGCGGACATTGCCAAAATCGACAGGCCTAGGCAATGCGGCGGGGCGTTCCTTCCACGCCGGCGCGAGCGCCGGTCGAGCCGTCAGAAATGGCTGTACGACGGTTTCGCGAGCGCCAGGCGCTTGCCGTTGCGGCCGACGATCTCCAGCCCCTCGCCGGTTTGCATCCTGCCGATCATGGTCACCGGCACGCGCAGCCGAGCCGCCGCCGCCTCGAAGGCCGCGCGCTTTCCCGCCGGCACCGTGCACACGATCTCGAAATCGTCGCCGCCGGACAGGACCGTCTTCAGCAAGACGGGTTCCGCGGCCACGGTCTTGCGCGCCGCGCGCGACAGCGGAACGCGCGCGGTCTCGATGCGCGCGCCGAGCCGGGAGGCGGCCGCGAGCTTGCCGAGGTCGCCGGCGAGCCCGTCGGAGACGTCGATCGACGCATGCGCGTATTTGCGCACCGCATGGGCGAGGGCGAGCCGTGGCCGCGGCAGCAGATAGCGGTCGAGGAGGTGGCGCTTGTCGGCCTTGCCGAGCTGAGCGAACGCGCGCCGCTTCGGTCCGCGCTGCAGGAGCAGGCCGAGCGCCGCATCGCCGATCGTGCCGGTGACGTAGATCGCATCGCCGCGCCGAGCCCGGTCGCGGCGCACCATCCGGCCGCGCGGCACTTCTCCAAACGCGGCAATCGAGACCGTGATCGGGCCCGGCGTGCGGTCGGTATCGCCGCCGAGCAGCGGACAGCCGTACGTGGCCGCGTCCCGCCCAAGTCCGCGCGCGAATCCGCCGAGCCAAGCGGCGCCAACCTTGCGGGGAATCGCGAGCGCGAGCAGAAAGCCGATCGGGCGCGCGCCCTTGGCCGCGAGGTCCGACAGATTGACCCGCAGCGCCTTCCGCGCCACCGCCTCGGCCGGATCGTCGGCGAAGAAGTGCACGCCGCCCACGATCGCGTCGGTCTTGAGCACCAAGTCGATGCCCGCGCGCGCGGGCCAGATCGCCGCGTCGTCGCGC
>JAHFPN010000190.1 GCA_023269635.1 Hyphomicrobiales bacterium
AGCTCCGCGCCGAGGGCGGGACGCCCAAGGAATCGAGGAGCTTGGCGGCGCTTTTTGGCACGAAGGGTTGGGCCAGGATCGCGATCTCGCGCGTGACCTCGGCGGTCACCCAGAGCACGCTAGCCATGCGGGCGGGATCGGTCTTGCGCAAGTCCCACGGCGCCTGGCCTGCGAAATAGCGGTTGGCGTCGGCGACCACCGCCCAGACCGCGCTCAGCACCAGATGCAATGCTTGCGTTTTCATCGCCTCGCGCGCCTTGGCGAGCATGGCGTCGGCGGCGGCGAGGATCGCCTGATCGGCGGACGACAGCGCCCCGGGCTTCGGCACTCTGCCCCCGCAGTTGCGCGCGACCATCGACAGCGAGCGCTGCGCGAGGTTGCCGAGGTCATTGGCAAGGTCGGCGTTCATGCGTGCCACGATGGTCTCGTGGCTGTAATTGCCGTCCTGGCCAAACGGCACTTCGCGCAGGAAGAAATATCGCAGCGCGTCCACGCCATAGGCGTCGGCGAGCTGGAACGGATCGACCACGTTGCCCACCGACTTCGACATTTTCTCGCCGCGGTTGAACAGGAAGCCGTGGCTGAAGATCTTCTTCGGCGGCTCCAACCCGGCCGAGATCAGGAACGCGGGCCAATAGACCGCGTGAAAGCGCACGATGTCCTTGCCGATGACGTGCAGATCGGCGGGCCAAAGCTGAAATTGCGGCGATTTCACATCCGGATAGCCGACGCCGGTCAAGTAATTGGTGAGCGCGTCGACCCACACGTACATGACGTGGCCGGGCACGTCCGGCACCGGCACCCCCCAGGCGAGCGTGGTGCGCGAGATCGAAAGGTCCTGCAGCCCGGCCTTGACGAAGCTGATCACCTCGTTGAAGCGCCCTTCCGGCCGCACGAAGTCCGGCCGGTCGCGATAGAGCTTGAGCAGCCGGTCCTGGTAGGCCGAAAGCCGGAAGAAATACGACTGCTCCTCGGTCCATTCGACCGGCGTGCCATGCGGGCCGACGCGCACGTTGTCGGGGCCGAGGCTGGTCTCCTTCTCGGCGTAAAACGCCTCGTCGCGCACCGAGTACCAACCCTGATAGGCGCCGAGATAGATGTCCCCGGCCGCGACCATGTTGCGCCAGATCGCCTGGCTCGCCGCGTAGTGGGCGGGCTCGGTGGTGCGGATGAAGCGGTCATAGGAGACCTCGAGCCGGTCGCACATATCGCGGAAGCGCGGGCTGTTGCGGTCGGCGAGCGCGCGCGGCGTGATGCCCTCCTTGGCGGCGGTCTGCGACATCTTCAGGCCGTGCTCGTCGACGCCGGTCATGAAGAACACGTCATGGCCGTCGAGCCGCAGGAAGCGCGCGATCGCGTCCGACGCGATCGCCTCGTAAGCGTGGCCGATATGCGGCGCGCCGTTCGGGTACGAGATCGCGGTGGTCAGGTAGTAGCGCGGCTTCGTCGCCATGGATGCGACCTCTTGCACGCCCCGCTCTAGCGGCGGGTCGCATCCGCGAGCATGGCGAAGACCTGGAACACGAAAGGTTTGCGGTCGAGCCGGAAAACATCGGTCTCGACCGCAGCGCGGCGGACCTTTTCCCATGTCTCCGCCAGCCGTGCAAGGCGCGGCAACGGCTGGCGCGGCCGCGTGGCCTGCACGGCGAGCCATTCCTCGACCGTCTCGGCGAATATGTTGAGCCCTTCCTCGCTCTGGATGCGGTCGCCGAGGGTATGCAGCTTGCCGGCGTCTACCGCGGGCAGCGCGCCGAGCAACTCGGCGGAGAGCGAGCGCACGTCCAGCCCCTCGCCGAGCAGCAGCGCAAGCGCGCGGCGCACGCTGCCGCCGCTCGACGCCGCGGCTTCCGCAATGCGGTCGCGGGCGAGATCGGGGATTAGATCGGCGAGCGCGCTCAACGCGGCCGTGATGTTCTCGGCGGAAAGCGGCTTCAAGCGCAGCAACTGACAGCGCGAGCGGATGGTCGGGATGATCCGACCCGGCACGTGCGAGACAATGAGAAACAACGACTTGGCCGGTGGCTCTTCGACCAGTTTCAGAAGCGCATTGGCGCCTTCGCGATTCAGTTCCTCCGCGGAATCCACGATGCAGACGCGGTAGCCGCCGAAGGCGGGCGTGGAGCCGAAGAACGTCACGATCCGGCGCACGTCGCCGACCCGAATTTCCGAATAGAGCTTTCCAGTATCCGGATTTGCCAACCGGTGAAGGACCAGAAGGTCGGGATGCGATTGCACCGCCACTTGGCGGAAGATCGGGTGCTCGGGCGCGAGCGAGAGATCGGCAGAGGTGGCGACCGGTGAGGCGTGGGCCAGCACGAAACGGGCGATGCGATAGGCGAGCGTGGCCTTGCCGATGCCTTCCGGGCCGCCGATGAGCAACGCGTGCGGCAAGCGGCCGCGCTTCCAGGCTTGCAACACCGCGGCCTCGGCCTCCGCGTGGCCGAACAGATGCCCGTGCTCGCGCGGATGCGGCGCGCCGGCAAGCCGATCGCCTTCCTGAATTTCGTCCTCGCTCACCCGGTCGCTCCCGAGGCGGCGACCGCCGGCTGATTGCGCAGCAGGCGCTCGGCCACGACCATCCAGATGCGGACGGCGACTGCGTCCTGGCTCGGGGTCGCGTCCACCAGCACGCAGCGATTGGGTTCGTGCTCGACCAGCGTGCGGTACGCGATGCGAAGCCAGTCGTGATACTCGAGGTCCTCGGCCTCGAAGCGATCGAGCTGCTCGCCGCGGGCTTCGATGCGCGCCAGTCCGATCTCCACGGGAATGTCGAGCTCGATAGTGAGGTCGGGGCGGAGGTCGCCGACGGTGACGCGCTCGAGCGCATTGATCAACTTCGGATCCACCTTGCCGAGCACGCCCTGATAGATGCGCGTGGAGTCGTGGAAACGGTCGCACACGACCCAGGTCCCGCGCTCGAGCGCCGGGCGGATCAATTCATCGACGTGATCGCCGCGCGCGGCGGCGAACAGCATGGCTTCGGTCTCGGGCCCGAGCGCCTTGGCCGCGCCGGAGAGCAAAATCTTCCGCATCGCCTCGGCGCCGGGCGAGCCGCCCGGCTCGCGTGTCTCGATCACGTCGATGCCGCGCAGGCGCAGCCGTTCGGCCAGGCGCTTGACCTGGGTGGATTTTCCCGACCCCTCCCCGCCTTCGAAGGTGATGAAACGGCCGCGCGGCTCGGACATCGGGTTCAGCGTCGTATGTTGCCGAGCGCCGCGCGCACCATGCCCGCGGCGAGCTCGTAGGCGCCGTCGAACGCGCGCTGATAGAGCGCGCCCTCGTTCACGTCCACCGCCGCATAGAGCGGCGCGTCGAGCGCCACGTTGTTGCCGCGATAAACCCTGAGGCGCGCGACCTCGGTGCCCTTCTTGATCGGCGCCCGGATCGGCCCGGTGAAGGCGATGCGCACCAGGATGCGATCGGTGGTACCGCGCTGCGTGAGCAGCCGGACGGCGCCGGCGCTGACCAGCGGGATGCCGCGGCGGTCGCCGCCGAACGCCCGGGCTTCGCCGACGATCACGCCTTCCTGGAACAGGAGCCGCGAGTCGAAGGCGCGGAAGCCCCATTCCAGCAGCTTGCGCGCGTCCTCGACGCGCTCCTTCTCGGTCTTGGCGCCGTTGAGCGCAACGATCAGCCGGACGCCGCTCTGCACCGCGGAGGCAACGATGCCGTAGCCCGACTCCTTGATGAAGCCGGTCTTCAGGCCGTCGACGCCCAATGAGAGGGCGAGCAGCGGATTGCGGTTCTGCTGGCGGATCTTGTTCCAGGTGAACTCGCGCTCGGAGAAGATCTTGTAGTGATCCGGATAGGTGCGGATGAGATGGACCGCGAGCCTGGCGAGATCGCGCACCGAGGCCTTCTGGTCGGGGTCGTGCAGGCCGGTGGAATTGCGGAACGTCGAACGGGTGAGGCCGAGCTCGCGCGCGAGCGCGTTCATCTTCTCGGAGAACGCGAGCTCGTTGCCGGCGATCGCCTCGGCGAACGCGATGCAGGCGTCGTTGCCGGACGGAATGATCGCGCCGCGCAGCAGGTCGGGTACCGCCACGCGGCTGTGGATCGACGCGAACATGGTGGAGCCGCCGGAAGGCGCGCCGCCCCGGCGCCAGGCATATTCGCTGATCGGAATCTGGTCGGTGAGCTTGAGGTTGCCCTCTTTCAGCTCGCGGAACACCACCGCCATGGTCATGAGCTTGGTCATGCTGGCGGGCGGCGACGGGGTGTCGGGACTCTTCTCGTAGAGCACCGTGCCGCTGTCGTAGTCGATCAGGATGGCGTAGGGCGAGCTGACCTGCGGTGCGGTTTGCGGCCGCGCCGGCGCCGCGGCGAACACGACCGCGAGCGCCATGCCGAGCGCCCAGAACTGCCTCGAATGGAATTTTACGGGCAAGCGCCGCATTGCCCAAATCCGTGCCTTGACCAATTCGTTGCCTTCTGCCGCCCCTGCAACCCTTACAAGCGGCGGCGCGCGCGATCAATGGCGCTTTGTGGACGCGGGTGGTGCAAGCGGCTTCAGTCGGCGGATCAGTAGAGGCCGCGGGCGGAGAAGGTGACGGTGCCGGCCGGGGTGGGTTCCGGCAGCGTCGCGCGCGCGGGCCACGCGGTGGGCGCGGGTGTCGGGGCAACGGTCACTGGCATCGGGGACGCGGTGACGCGCGTGACCGCCACGGTGCGGGTGTCGCGGGTCGCGACGTTGAAGGTCGAGCGCAGCCCAAGCTCGAACGGCCGCTCGGGCGGCGACGGCACCGTGCTCGGCGT